>NZ_HG529331.1 GCF_000499525.1 Faecalimicrobium dakarense
TATGATTTAGCCTTATTGATTAATTTATTATAAACATTTAGCATATGTTTTTCATCCGTACAACTTTCTATATCTGATATATTAATCCACTTAACTCCACTATTTTCATCTGCTTTAACAAATAATTCTTCACTTTCATCTGCTTCTAGTACATAAGCTATTGATAAGTGTAGATGAGATGCAACATATTTTCCTCTTTTAATATGAGCAATTACAGGAAGTATATCTATACAGCATATATCATTAGTTACTGGTACTACATTCTTAATGCCAGTTTCTTCTTTTGCTTCTTTTATAGCAACATGTAATAAATCACAATCACCATCAGCATGACCACCAGTCCATCCCCAAGAATTGTAAATATTGTGGTGAATCATAAGTACTTTATCTCTATTTTTATTTACTATAAATCCAGAGCTAGTAATATGTGCTACTTCATTTTCTCTAGTTAATATATCATCACTTTCTTTTATACATTTTAATATTATCTCTCTATCTTTTTGTTCTTGTTCATCAATAGGAACATATCTCTCTATTTCTTCAATCCAATTCATGCTACACCCCTTATTATTTTGAGTTTTTCATATATTGTATTGCCTTTAATGTACCCATCTTAGAGTGGTCAAATGTAAGCCCACCTTGGAAGTATACATTGTATGGAGGTCTTATAGGTGCATCAGCACTTAATTCTATAGAAGAACCTTGTATAAAAGCACCTGCTGCCATTATGACTTCATCATCATAACCTGGCATTGCCCATGGTTCTGGCTTAACATAAGAATCAACAGGGGCTGCTGCTTGTATTCCTTGGCAAAAAGCTATAACTTCTTTAGCGTCTTTAAGTCTTACTATTTGTATTATATCACTTCTAACATCATCATATTTTGGAAGTACATCATATCCCATTTTTTCAAATGCTCTAGCACAGAATATTGCACCCATTACAGCTTGAGATACAACATATGGAGCCATAAAGAATCCTTGAAGTACACTTCTACTAGTTCCAAATGTTAATCCACATTCTTTTCCTATCCCAGGAGAAGTTAATCTATATGATATAAGTTCAACTAAATCAGCTCTACCTGCTATATATCCACCTGTTAAGGCAAGACCACCACCTGGATTTTTAATTAAAGAACCAGCCATTATATCAGCTCCAACATCAGTTGGTTCTTTAGTTTCTATAAATTCTCCATAACAGTTATCAACCATAACTATAAGATCTTTGTTTATAGATTTTACAGTATCTATTACCTCTTTTATATCCGCTATTGTAAGTGATTTTCTCCAAGAATACCCTTTAGACCTTTGAATCATCACTAGTTTTGTTTTATCATTTATTTTTCTTTTATTCCTTCTAAGTCAACATTTCCATCTTCTAAGAAATCAACTTGATTATATGTAACTCCAAATTCTTTTAAAGAACCCTTTTCTTCTCTTATACCTATAACACCTTCTAATGTATCATATGGTTTTCCAGTTACTGAAAGTATTTCATCTCCAGGTCTTACTATACCTTGTAAGCAAAGCGTAAGAGCATGAGTTCCATTAACTATTATAGGTCTCACTAAAGCATCTTCTGCACCAAAAACTTCTGAATATATTTCTTCTATTTTTTCACGTCCAAGGTCATTGTAGCCATATCCAGTAGTCCAGTTAAAGTGGTTATCACTTAGATGAGCTTTTTGCATAGCTTTTAATACTTTATACTGATTATATTCTCTTACTCTTTTTATTTCCTCAAATCTATCTTTAATGTCATCCATAACACCTTCAGATAATTCAAATATTTCATCATCTAATTGATAAAATCCTTTTAATAACTCTTTTGTTTCATTTAGCATATTTTTCACCTGTCTCTTTTAATTTTAACATTAAAATTTTATCATACTAAATAATTTAGTTCAAGTTATCTGATATTGTAAAAACTAGTTCACCAAACTTTAAATAGAATCTCTTTAGTAATCATGGGCATAAATAAAAAAGCTACTATAAAAATTTATAGAAGCTTTTTTATTTATTCACTTAACTATATATTTACCACAATTTTTTTAACTACATCCTTAGGCATTAGCTTCCATATATACTTTGATAGCGAGAAATCTATCATGCTGTGTATTATAGTTCCTAGTCCAACTAATCCTAATATTGAAACAATAAACCCTTTATCATAATACCCTTGAGATAATGAAGGTCCAAAATAAAATGGTATTACTATTAGTACTTCCCCTATTGCATGTATTAATGAAACAGTAAAAGAATAAATTAACGATGATTTACCTTCCTCAATTATATCTTTATGTTTTTTTAAATATATTGATCCTATTATAACAAATAATAAATGACTTAATGCTCTTAATACAACAGTAATCGGAAATCCTCCTAATAAAAAACCTATAGTGCTACCAACTGTAACAAATAATGCTGTACCTGGCGAAATAAACATAGCTAAGAAAATTGGAACATGGCTTGCTAATGTAAATGACGCTGGCTCTAGTATTATTTTAATTGGTGAAAACATAGGTATTATAATTGCAATAGAACATAAAATTGCTGAAATAACAACAGCTTGAGTATTTACTTTTTTATTCATATTTTTCTCCCCCTTTACACTGTATATACACCTGTATTTACAGTATAAATAAAAAGGGTGTTATTGTCAATCTTATAGTAAATATCCTTTTGCTTCTAAACTTTTTATAATTTCATTAAATGATGCTTCATCCTTACATTTTATTGTATGTAAATGTATGCCATCAGTTAAATTCGATAAAGGATTAACTATGTCACGTTTAAGCTTTTCTATAAATTCTTTTACATCACGCCTAGACGATAAATATAAGTCTCCAGTTATTTGCCCATATAGACAATGCTCAACCATTACGTTTACTACAGTAGCACCTTCATCAACAATTACATTAAGTTCATCTTCAATGTATTCTTTACTGTGCTTGCAAGCTATAGTTTTTACTATATAACCTTCACTTTCTTTCTTATCATTTAATATATATCCTTTTGATGTTGATATAATGTCTTCACCTGCAGCTTTAAGAATTGCAATATCTCCTACTATGACTTGTCTACTTACATTTAATTCATTTGCTAAACTTGTACCACTAATTGCTTGTTTAGAGTTTTTTAACATGCTTAATATATTTTCTCTTCTACTTAAAACACTCATTTTACTTTTCTCCTTAACTAAAATACTATAAATCTATTATAACATTTGCTTATAAAATTAAAATAAGACTACTATTTAAATTTAGTAGTCTTATCCTTAATTTATATATTAAACTATCTATGGTTATGGTTATTGTTATTGTTTCCTTGTTGATTATTATTTTGTAAGTTTATATATTTTCCAGGTAATATAGTAGAAACAGCATGTTTATATATCATGTTTTGTTGTCTGTTATCCCCTTCTAACATTATTATATAACTATCAAATCCTTTAACAATCCCCTTTACTTGCACCCCATTCATTAAATATATAGTTACAGGTATTTTTTCTTTTCTCGCATTATTTAAAAATAAATCCTGTAAATTTAAAGCTACATTTTTCATTAGATATCCTCCCGAAATTTAAATTAATATATTTTTTTATTTTTTTCTATTTCTCTATTCTTATATTCTATATATATTATACCATATTTTCAATATACTTGATTATATCATCTTTAAGTACTTTACTATCAGTATAACTATCTAGGTCAAACCATTTTGCATTTTCATATCTTCTAAACCACGTTAATTGTCGCTTAGCATATCTTCTTGAATCTCTTTTTATTATTTCAATTGCTTCTTCAAGCTCATATTCGCCTTCTAAATATTTGATTATTTCTTTATAGCCTATACCCTGCATAGATATCATATCTTTAGTATATCCCATACTAAGTAATTTTTTTACTTCTTCAATAAGCCCTGACTCCATCATAATATCTACTCTTTTATTTATTCTTTGATACAAATGTTCTCTTTCTCTATTTAATACTATTATTATAGGCTCATACTTATCATTAAATTTTAAATCATTAGAAAAATCATTCATTTTTTTTCCACTTAATGCTACTTCTAAAGCTCTTATTACTCTTTTTGTATTATTTTTGTGTATTCTATTTGCACTATCAAAATCAAGTTCTCTTAATTTATTGTGCATATAGTCGATACCATTTTCTTCAAGTTCTATTCTTAGTTTTTCTCTAAGTTCATTATCAGAATCAGATTTTGCAAAGTCCATATTATATATTAAAGAATTTAAGTAAAGTCCCGTTCCTCCAGTTACCAATACTTTCTTTCCTTTTTCATTTATTTCTTGTATATATTTACCTGCTCTATCTTGAAACTCTGAAACTGAAAAGGAAAAATCTGGAGTAACCTCATCTATTAAATAATGCTTAACTCCATCCATTTCTTCTTGGGTTACTTTTGCACTACCTATATCCATATACTTATATATTTGCATAGAGTCTGCTGATATAATCTCGGCATCTAGTTCTTTTGATAAATTTATTGATAAATCAGTTTTACCAACAGCCGTTGGACCTGTAAGTATTATAATTGGTGTCTTTTTCATAATGTTCCTTTCTTAACTACATAATTCTTTTAAACATTTTTTCTATTTCAGTTTTAGAAATTTCTACTATAATAGGTCTACCATGTGGACAAGTAAAAGGATTTTTGCATTCTTTCATTTGTTCAAATAAAGATTTTATCTCTAAAGTATTTATTTTATCATTTGCCTTTATCGCTGACCTACATGCCATAGATGCAAATCTTTCACCTTTTAGTTCATAGTTATTTTTTATTTCATCTATATTATCTATTATTTGTAATATGAATTTTTCAGATTCAGGAACACCAAATATAGTTGGCACACATCTTATCATTATATGATTATTACCAAATATATCTATTTCAAAACCAAAGTTCTTAAATAATTCTAAGTTTTCTTCAACCTTTAACATGTCAACATTTGAAAGTTCTACTACTATAGGATTAAGTAAAAGTTGCATATTTATATCTGATTTATAAAACTTATTCATATATCTTTCATATAAAACTCTTTCATGTGCTGCATGCTGGTCTAATAAATACATTGAATTCCCTTTTGATAATATTATATAAGTATCAAATATAGTTCCTATAACATTATAATCGTCTAATGAAAATCTATTATCCTCTATTTTTTCTTCAAAGAAATTTTGTTGTTCATCTTCTTTTACATCTATATTGTAAATCGAATAATTTTCACTTATACTCTGTAATTCATTTATATTACTTTGATTGTATTCATTTATAGCTTTAGTTTTGTACATATTATCTATTTTATCATTAAAATTATCTCTATTTTCTCTCAAAGAGTGTTCTAATGAGTATACATTATCTTCTTTTATATTTTCATTCATATATAAATTTTTATTACTTTCTTCATTTATACTTGAACTTTTATTTATTATTTCATTAACAGATAAAAATGTATCTATTGGTTTTTCACTATCTATTTCTACTACTTCAATTTTTTTCGTTTCTTTTTCAAATGATTCTATTTTTCCCTCAGCTAAATTATTAATAGGTCTTGGCTGAATCTTATTTTTATCATAAACTTCATATTTTCCTATTAGGCTAGAACTTAATAATTTACTTCTTAAATAATCTCTAAGTTCTATATATAGTTCTTGTTCATTTTCAAATTTTATTTCAAGTTTTGTTGGATGTATATTAACATCTATACTTGCTGGATTTATTTGCATATTTAAAAAGCATACCGCATGCTTATTTATAGGAATAATAGATTTATAAGCTTCACTTATTGCATCTAATATTACCTTACTTTTTACAAATCTTTTATTTATATAAATATGTTGTAAGTTTTTATTAGACCTGTAAACATTATTGTTTCCTATATATCCACTTATTTTAAAATGTTTACAATCATAATTTATTTCAATTAAATTTTCACATACATCTTTGCCATAAATACTTCTAATAACACTTGTTAGCTTACCGTCTCCTGGAGTATTTAACATTGGTTTATTATTGTTAACATACTTAAATTGAACACTTGGGTTTCCTATAGCTAATTTATTAATTAAATCACTTATATTTATAGTTTCTGCATGAGTTGATTTTAAAAACTTTTGTCTTACAGGTGTATTATAAAATATATCTTTAATAATTATAGTAGTACCATTATTTGCTCCAGCTGGTTCTTTAGATATTATTTTTCCACCTTCTACATAAACCTTAGTTCCAACTGGCTCATCTTTAGTTTTTGTAATCATCTCTAACTTTGAAACTGCTGATATTGATGCTAATGCTTCTCCTCTAAAGCCTAGAGAATATAAGTCATATAAATCATCAATTTTACTTATTTTACTAGTAGCATGTCTTAAAAATGATTTATCAACTTCACTAGAAGCTATTCCACTACCATTATCTATAATCTTTATAAATTTTTTACCACCATCAGCTATATCTATAACTACCTTAGATGCACCTGCATCTATACAGTTCTCAATTAATTCTTTTACAACAGAAGAAGGCCTTTCTACAACCTCTCCTGCTGCTATTTTATTTATAGTCAAATCATCTAATATATTAATTCTATTCATATATACACCTCCTCTAATTAAAGTAGTGAGTTTTAAAGCAACGGATGTATCTGAAGCGAGAGCAAAGATATATCGTTGGCGCTATGAGCGTAGCGAATTTTAAGCAACGGACTTGTCGTTGGCGCTATGAGCGTAGCGAATTTTTCGCTTTCTTTTGAAGATTATAAAGTGCATTCATAGCATCAATTGGAGTCATATTTAATATATCTAAATTTAATATTTCATCATTTAAATTGCTATCGTTTATAGTATCAAAAGAAATCTGAGTAAGTGCAACCTCATCTATAGCATTATTTGATTCTTCTTTTAATTTTTTATATTCTTTATTTATTTTTTCTAACGCTCTCTTAGTCTTTTCACTTTCTTTAATTAAAACTTGATAATCATTTTTTATAGATTCACTTTCAAATTTTTCTTTAGTTAATTTGGTTAACTGTTCTTCTAAAATTAATTTATCTTGTCCTAATTTTTCTAATTCTATTTCTAGAGTTCTTATTTTATCTATATTATCATTAGTAGTTTCAGATACAATATTTTCTTTTACTTGTACATCCCCTAAGTTATCTGAGTTTATAGCTATACTATTATATACATGATTTTTTTCTAAATCTTTTAATATATCTTTAGCTCTACCTATAACTTTATCTGGAAGTTTTGCAAGCTTTGCAACATATATTCCATAACTCTTATCTGCCCCTTGAGGTATTATTTTTCTTAAGAAAATTATTCCGTCATTATCTTCTTTAACCGCTATAGAATAATTTTTAACATCTTCAAATTCATTTTCTAGATCAGTTAATTCATGATAATGTGTTGCAAATAAAGTCTTACACTTTATATTATTTTGAATGTACTCAACTATTGACCACGCTAAACTTATACCATCATAAGTACTAGTTCCACGACCTATTTCATCAAGTATAACTAAGCTTTTCTCTGTAGCATTTTTAAGTATTAATGATACTTCGCTCATCTCAACCATAAATGTAGATTGGCCTTGACTTAAATCATCACTAGCTCCAACTCTAGTAAATATTCTATCTAATATTGGAATATTAGCATATTCAGCTGGAACAAACGAACCAATATGTGCCATTAATGCTATTATAGCAGTTTGTCTCATATAAGTAGATTTACCTGCCATATTTGGTCCTGTAATTATATTTATAATATTTTCATTACTATTTAAGTAGGTATCATTTGCTACGAAGTTTTCTTCTCCAACGATACGCTCAACTACAGGATGTCGTCCATCTTTTATATCTAATTTGTTATTTTCATTTATATTGGGCTTTACATAGTTATTTATATACGCAACAGTTGCAAGAGATACAAATACATCTATATTTGCAATAATCTTTGCAACCTTTTGTATTCTATCTATGTTTTTATATATTTCATTTCTTATATTTACAAATATGTCATACTCAAGTGCTTTTATTTTATCTTGTGCATTAAGTATTTTATCTTCTATTTCTTTAAGTTCTGGAGTTATAAATCTTTCTGCATTACTTAAAGTTTGTTTTCTTATATAAGTTTCATCTATTTTAGCAGTAGTAAGACCTACTTTTGTTATTTCTATATAGTAACCAAATACTTTATTAAATCCTATTTTTAAAGATTTGACTCCCGTTTTTTCTCTTTCACGGTTTTCTATCTCTTTTATTAAAAATGCACCATTTTGAGATATATCTCTAAGTTCTTTTAATTCATCGTTAAAGTCTGATTTTATTATATTTCCATCTTTTATAGTAATTGCAGGTTCTTCAATTATTGCTTCATTTACTAAATTATAAATATCATTTAAATCATCAAGTTCATTAATATAGTTTTTAAGTATTTCTCCATTTGATGAATTTATAATTTCTTTTAAAATAGGAAGTTTTTCTATAGAATTTCTTAAATGTATCATTTCCTTTGGAGTTACTTTTTCAAATGCGATTTTTCCGCATATTCTTTCTATGTCATATACATTTTTAAGAGTATCATTTAAATCTTCTCTTAACATAAAATCATCTTTTATTTCTTCTATAACATTTAGTCTTTCATCTATTTTATCTTTATTAACTAAAGGCTCTTCTACATACTTTCTCATAAGTCTACCACCCATTGCAGTAGATGTTTTATCAAGTACATGAAGTAGTGAACCTTTCTTTTTATTACCTCTTATTGTTTGAGTAAGTTCTAGATTATTCCTTGTAAACATATCTAGTACCATATATTCGCTAGAATTATATACATTTATAGAATTTATATTAGAAGTTACCTGTTTTTGAGTATTATATATATAGTTTAAAAGTATAGATAAACTATTTTTCATAAGATTTTTATCATCAAATCTTATGTTAGATAAATAGTTATCACTAAAATATTCTTTTAATATATTTATATCTAAATAATTTTCATTAAAATTTTCATTTACATATATATTACCTAGAGTTATCATATTTTGAAGACTTGGTATAAACCCTAAATCATTTATAATAATTTCGCTAGGATGAATTTTAGCTATCTCTTCAACTACTTTATCGCTAGATAAATGAGTTGCATTAACTTCTCCAGTACTTATATCTACATAAGTTAAACCTATATTTTCATTTTCTTTATATATCGATAATAAATAGTTATTTTTCTTATTTTCAAGTAAACTACCCTCAAGTACAGTACCTGGAGTTATAACCCTTATAACATCTCTTTTTACTATACCTTTAACAGTTGCTGGGTCTTCTAGTTGTTCACCTATTGCAACCTTAAATCCAGCTTCTACAAGCTTTGATATATATGAATTGGCACTATGAAAAGGTACTCCACACATTGGAGCTCTTTCATCTAGTCCACATGATTTTCCTGTTAGAGCTATTTCAAGTGTTTTTGAAGCTACTATCGCGTCTTCAAAGAACATCTCATAAAAATCTCCAATCTGAAAAATAATATACAACCTGGATATCTATCT
>NZ_HG529332.1 GCF_000499525.1 Faecalimicrobium dakarense
AAATCTCCTAATCTGAAAAATAATATACAATCTGGATATCTATCTTTAACTTCAAAGTATTGTTTCATCATAGGAGTTAATTTATTTTTATCTATTTCCATTAGCTTTACCTCCCTCATTTCTGTTGTTTGTAATCTATTGTAAAATTTTTATTATGTATAATTTTATATAGTTTATTTTCTATTAGTCTGATTAATTATTATACCATAACTGAAAACTATTATTAAGAGTGTATATTAAATACTTAATAGTTATCTTGTTTTATATAACTTCCTTATATAAAAAATAAAGGATGAAGCTATACTATAGCTTCATCCTTTATTTTAATATAAACTGCAATACAGCTAATCCCCATAGGTGTAGTGGGTAAAATACATAAAATAGATATTTTGAAAACTTATTATTAAGTCCTCTTTCTCCATTATAAGCTAATATAAATGGTACTGCTAATATAAGTAAGAAATCTGAATTAAACATTAACATATTTAATGTTTCTTTAATATCTCCATACCACATAAAATTTATCTTAAATAATATAAGTGATAAAACTGTATAACCAATAACTGTTTTTTTCATATTTTCTCTAAATAAATATGTTATTAGTATAAATGGTATCACAGCCATTCCGCCTTCTACAAATATTGTTAATGTCAGTAGTAATAAAGTAGCTACTATTAATCCTATCTTTTTAATTCCATTATTCTTCTTAGCTAATTCTATTAAATTAAGTACTGTAAGACCTAATGCTAAAGTCATAAATATATTATTATGAGTACCTACTTCTTTAGAAGCTAAAATTATGTTTAAAAGTCTATTTCCAACTTCCATAAATAAAGCCCATCCACAAAGTCTTAAATTATATTTAAACCTATTTCTAGTATGGAAAAATCCTTCTACCATTAAATAAGCAAATATTGGTGCAACTATTCTTGATAATGGATGAAACCATTCTGGAAATACTGTTGGGAATGCAAAATACAAATGGTCCATCAGCATTAATACAAGTGCTATAATTTTTAATTGAAATCCGTCTAATTTTTTCATATTGTCTCCTTATCTCCTATGATTTTATGCTTTAATTATATAATCATAGTATAAAAGAAGACATTTAATTGCATTACACTGTACTTACATTTTTGTAAGATTAAGAAATATTTCAATAAAAAATGACCTAAATTTAGGTCATTTAATTGTTTCTTCTATATATTTATATATCCCTCCAAGTAGTTTACAGCTTTTTACCGTATCTGATGTTATCCATTTGCTACTTCCTATTAATAATCCCATTGATGAAGCTGGATTTTTAACATTTCCAACACAAGATATTCTAGTTTTATCATATCTTGAGTTACTTTCTCCCCATTTACTTTTATATTTATTAGGAATATTAGATAGGAATAAATCCACCTCTTCTAATAAAGCTTTATCTACTGATTTTATTGCTTCTATTAATATTTGTTCTAACCTTCCGCTATCTTTATTATTTGGCATAACAAAAAACTCAGTTTCTATATTTATAATATCTACATTATTTAATGACAAAAAACCATCAATTAACTTATTTTTGTTTATTTCTAAATCATTGTCCTTTGGGAAGCTAATCTTTATTAACTCACTTATCTTATCTTCTCTAATCTTAAGGTCACCATCACAAAAAATTACTACTTTAGTAATCTCATCTAGTTCATCTAACCTAAACTTGCTTATAGCATTATCTAATGCTTTAATTAATTTCGTTTCTCCATCTGCACTTATTATACATACACTTTGATTTCCTTTATCATAAAAACTAGGTATCTTATTATAATTTTCTAAACTATTTTTTTCGTATGGAAATCTGTCTATTAATAAATTATTAAAAGGTTTTGTTACTTTATTAATATCTTTTATACATCTAAACTTTAATACCCTAAGTATACTTGATATTAATGCAACATCATGAGCCCCTTCTACTATAAAAAGGTAATGATCCATTATCTTAAATCACCACCTTCTTGTACTACGATTTCATAGGCCTTATCTCCTGAAAATCTCCTTGAATATATTTGACCTTTGAATTCTTCCAGCCTATATATAGCTACTTCATTTAGACTTTCATCAAATTTTTCAAGTAGAGCTCCGATTGCCTCTAAACTATGAGTAGTTGCTATTATCTGAGTGTTATATAACTTACTATTTTTTATTATTTCTTTAAAAATTTTTCCTATTATGTCTTTATGTATTCCTGTTTCTATTTCATCTACTAATAATATTCCATTTTCAGAATCTATAACTTTAGAAGTAAGTATTATAGCTTTTTTAAATCCATCACCAAAACTACCCATACTCATACTTAATTTATCATTAGTAGTTATATATATTTCTCTATCAGATGTAAAGTTTATATCTACTATATTATCATCAAATATTTTTAGCATATCTATTAATCTTTGTTTTTCTCCATTTTTTATAACTCTATCTATTGCTTCTATAGAACTATCTTCCATATATGTATCTATTGGCATCATATATCCTATATTTAAAAGCTCTAATTGCTTTTTAGGCCTTATAAAGCTTTTTTGGTTATCACTCATAATAAATTCTCTAGATTCATTATTAAATTCATATCTAAGTATTGTTCTATCAAAATCTTTTAGTTCATTAGTTTGACCATTATCATCAATACATATAAGTTGTTCTTCTTTTCCATTTATGCATAATCTATTTAATTTATCTTTTATATATAAATTTATGTTAATTTCATTGTCTAAGTCACAGTTATAAAACATTTCCTTTATTTTATTATATTTGACAGTTTTTAGATTGTATTTTCTGCTAACTCTTTTTATGTGAGATATAAAATCATAGGGTCTTTCAAATAACTCAACAGCTTCAAGTACAGTAGTTTTTTTAGAATTATTATCTCCAACTAATATATTTATTGATTTCATATCTTCTAATTTTAAATCTTTTATCCCCTTAAAACTTTGTATATAAATATCTTTTATATGGTTTGGCAATACATATCCCTCCTCAAAACACTTATATAAAATTATATTCAGGGGCATAAAAATAAGACTAGTATAATATATATCTAGTCTTATTTTAGTTAAGTATTTAGTTATTAGTTATATATATTTATTCACTCATCTCTTTCGATTTCTTAATACAGTCTGTTACAGCGTCTATTACACAACTTCTAAACCCTTTATTTTCTAGTGTTTTAACAGCTTCTATTGTAGTTCCTCCAGGAGAGCATACCATATCCTTTAACTCTCCTGGATGAATACCTGTTTCAAGTACCATTTTTGCAGATCCCATTACTGCCTGAGCTGCAAATTTATAAGCTTGATTTCTCGGCATTCCATTAAGTACTGCAGCATCTGCCATAGCTTCTATAAACATAAATACATATGCAGGTGAAGATCCACTAACACCTATCACAGAATCTATTAAATATTCATTTACTACTTCAGCTTTTCCAAATGAGCTAAATATAGATTTAACTATTTCTAGTTCTTCATCTATTATATTTTTATTTGGGCATATAGCGCTCATACCTTCATTTACTAAAGCAGGCGTATTTGGCATAGTTCTTATTATTTTTTTATCTTTACCTATAACATTTTCAATAGAAGATATAGTTTTTCCAGCTGCTATAGTTACTATAATTTTATCACTATCTATAAAATCTTTTACGCTTTCTAAAACAACATCGTATATATTAGGTTTAACTGCAACTATTACTATATCACTATTTTTAACAACCTCATCTGACTTTGTAGTTGTATTTATATTAAACTCATTTTTAATGCTCTTTAGCGTTTTTTCATTTAAATCTGATGAAATTATATTTTCAGAATTAACTAATCCTGATTTAACTATTCCACCTATCATTGCTTTTGCCATATTTCCAGAACCTATAAAACCAATGCTTTTATTCATTTTATCAATCTCCTTTTGGCATTTTATTAGAAAACTTGCTCAGTTCTATTTATTATCTCATCTTGTAATGCTCTACTTAAGTTATTAAAATGGTCACTATACCCTGCAACTCTTACTATTAAGTCCTTGTATTCATCAGGATTTTCTTGAGCTCTTAGTAAAACATTTTTATCAAATACATTAAATTGTATATGATGTCCATCCATATTAAAGTATGCTCTAACTAAGTTAGCCATATTATCAAGTCCATCTTCTCCTTCTACAACGGATGGAGCAAATCTTTGATTAAGTAGTGTTCCACCTGTTTTTATATGATCCATTTTAGAACATGATTTTATTACTGCTGTAGGCCCATTTGTATCAGCCCCTTTTTCTGGTGATATACCTTCTGATAATGGTTTTTGTGAAAGCCTTCCATTTGCACTAGCTTTCATAACCTCTCCAAAATATACATGACATGTAGTAGGTAACATGTTTATTCTATATGTTCCACCTATAGGAGATTTTCTACCTGTTACATCATTATAGAATGCATTAAATACTTGTTGCATTAATTCATCAGCATAGTCATCATCGTTTCCATATTTAGGTGTTTTGTTAGACACTAAATTATAAATTAATTCATTACCTTCAAAATTATTTTCAAGTGCAGTTAAAAGTTCATCCATAGTAAATTTAGCTTTATCAAATATATTATATTTAATAGAAGATAAACTATCTGTTATTGTACCTATACCAACACCTTGAATATACTTTGTATTGTATCTTGCTCCACCAGCATTATAATCTTTTCCTTTTTTAATACAATCATCAACTATAACACTCATAAGTGGAGCAGGCATGTGCTTTGAATATATTCTTTCTATTATATTATTTCCATTTACCTTTATATCAACAAAGTGATGTAATTGAGCTTTTAAAGCTTCAAATAAATCTTGGTAGCTTTTAAAATTTCTTGCATCTCCTGTTTCTATTCCAATTTTTTTACCGCTCATTGGATCTATACCATTATTTAAAGTTATCTCAAGTATTTTAGGTAAATTCATATATCCTGTAAGTATATATGCCTCTTTCCCAAAGCATCCAGTTTCAACACATCCACTAGTACCACCATGTCTAGCATCTTCTATACTTTTACCTGCTTCTATAAGTTCTTGCAGTATTGCCTCTGTATTATAAAACGCTGGTTGACCCCATCCTTTTCTAGATACCTCACAAGCTCTCTTTAAGAATCTTTCCGGAGTTTTTCTGCTTATTTGAACATTTGAGCTCGGTTGTAATAACTTCATTTCATCCATTACATCTAATATAAGATAACTTACATCATTTATACCATCTTTACCATCTTCAGTTACTCCACCGGTATTTATATTTGCAAAATCTGTATAAGTTCCACTCTCTTTTAATGTTATCCCTACCTTAGGTGGTGCTGGTTGGTTATTAAATTTAATCCATAAGCATTCTAAAATTTCTTTTGCTTTGTCTTCATCTAATGTACCTTCTTCAATATCATTTTCATAAAAAGGATTTAAGTGCTGATCTAGTCTTCCTGGACTAAAGGCATCCCATATATTTAATTCAGTTGTAACTCCAACATGTATAAACCAATACATTTGTACTGCTTGGTGGAAAGTTTGTGGTTTATTGGCTGGAACAATATCACAATTTTTCGCTATTAATAATAATTCTTTCTTCTTATTTTCATCAATTTCTTTATCTGCTAGTTCTCTAGCATAATCAGCATATCGTTTTCCATATATAATTAAAGCATCACAAGCTATATCCATTGCCTCTAGCTGTGATTTTTTATCGTATGCATCTAAGTCATTTATAAAGTCTAGCTTATCTATTTCATATTTAATCTCTTTCTTAAAATCTAAAAATCCTTTTTTGTAAAAGCTACCTCCACCAACAGTGTGACCAGGAGCTCTTTGTTCCATAAATTCTGTGAAAATCCCACTTTCATAGCACTCTAACCATTCTTTATTCATAGAGTCCATTATTCTCTTTCTTATTTGACGATTTTCCCAGTATGGTATTATCTCTTCTTCTTGAATTTTTTTAACATTACTATCCACTTTAAAAGATATTATTTCTCTTTGATTCATTATATCTAAGTCTTCTAAAGTATGGCAACATAGCTCTGGATAAGTTGGTGCCCCTTGCGGGCAGTCCCCTTTTTCTCCTACAATAAGTTCTCCATCATTTATACATAAAGTTCTATTTTCCATATAATGCTTAAAAGCTAAAGCTCTAAGAACTGGCGTTTCAACACTTCCTTCATATTTTTTATAAGCATCAGTTATAAGACGAGCTCTTTCAATAGTTATATGAGGTACTCCATTTACACTTTGTTTTCTTAGTTTTTTAGTTCTATCAAAATTACCTCTATCCATTTTGATTATCCCCCTATTTTAATTTTAAAGTTATTTAATTCAAATAAAGACCTAATTTCTTCTAACTTTTTATCATCTGGCTTTTTAAACTCTAATCCTTCATAATCCCTATAAAGCTTTTTATATTTATGCATTCCTATATTATGATAAGGTAGAAGATTGACTTCTTTTACATTAGTATCTTTTAAGAACTCTATAATCTTTAATACTTCTGTATTGCCTTCATCTACATTTACACCTTCTATTAAAGGTATTCTCACATTTATATTTGCATTTTTTTCACTTAATTTTTTCAAGTTATCTAAGACTAAGTTGTTACTTTTTCCTGTAAACTTCTTATGCTTTTCATCATCAATAAGTTTTATATCATATAAAAATAAGTCTACATAAGAAAGTATTTTTTCATAATTATCAAATTTAGCATAGCCACAAGTATCTATTGCTACACTTATACCTTTATTTTTGCAAGCTAATACAATACTTTTTATGTAATCTATATCTTGAGCCATTACCTCTCCTCCAGACAAGGTAACTCCTCCGTTAGATTGTTCATAAAACATCATATCCTTTTCAATTTCTTTTGCTAGTTCTTTAACTTTATAAGTAGTTCCTACCATTTCTCTAGCATTATTTATACAATAATCTAAACAAGTTTCACAAAGTTTACACTTATTTTTTTCCAAATACACATTGTTTTCTTGTGTGTATATAGCATCGTTTGGACACTTTTTAATACAAGTCTCACATCGGCTACATTTTTCTTCATTGTAAAGAACTTCTTTTGCGTAAGATTGACTTTCTGGGTTATGGCACCAAGCACATTCTAGAGGACATCCCTTAAAAAACACAGTTGTTCTTATACCTGGTCCATCATGTATACTACATTTTTGTATATTAATTATTAATGGATTATTCATAATATCACCTATATTATTTTTTATATGGATTTGGAGTGGATGTTACTAAAATTTTTACCATTTTATTTGTATAATTTGCCCAATTGTGATGTTGTAGGGAACTAAAATGTACACTATCCCCTGGATAAAGTTCATACTCTTTTTCATCTAAAAATAAAGTTAATGTTCCTTCAAGTATATAGATAAATTCTTCTCCCTCATGACTATAAGGCTGTATATCCTCTTCTGTATTATTTGGTAATATCTCTACCAGCCTAGGAAGCATTTGTTTATCATCTAGATTATTTGATAAATTGTATTGTATACATCCAAAAGTGCATATATTATACACTTCTTTTTCATAGCTTCTCACAACTTGCTTATTTTTTACTCTTGGTTTTAAGAAAAAATAAGATAATTCTACATCAAATACCTCAGCTATGGTTTGTAAAGTATCTGTAGCAATACTTGTTAATCCTCTTTCTAATTGAGATAAAAATCCTATTGATAAGTTTGTTTTTTCACTTAAATCTTTTAATGTCATATTTTTACTTGTTCTTAATTGTTTTATTTTTAAACCTATATCCTCTTTCAATTTGATCCTCCTATTTTCACTTATACTATAAATATACTATTCACAGTATAATATTTCCACTATTTTTTATATATTTATGAATTTTTTTTAGTATTAGTAAACTAATTTATTTAGTATAAAAAATAGTACTACATTAATGCAGTACTATTTTTTATATTTTAATTTTCACTATATCTTACTCTATCTATTAATGATTCTTTATTAAATATTTTATTTATTATATATCCTATAACAAATTGAACTAATACCATAACTACTACAACTATTAAGCCTGGAACTATCGGGAATTTATAAATCATATATTCAGCACCTGTGTTATACATTACTTTATATCCAAGATATCCTATAGCACTTCCAAATATTAATGAAAATACTAAAGTTGATATTGTATAAAATACACCTTCTAATTTAAGCATTTTTAAAAGTTGTTTATCACTCATACCAATTGCTTGAAGTATACCTATTTCTTTTTTTCTAGATAATATACTTGTTATCATTGTATTTATAAGATTTACTAAACTTATAACTCCTATAATAGTTATAAGGGAATATCCCATCATATTAGTTGACATAAATGATTTTTCATAATTTTCTAATCGCTCTTTATATGAAGAATAATTTAATTTTTTATATTCATTTGATATATTAGTTAAAGCTTTACCTATAGATTCTTCTTTATTTTTATCTACACTAATTGATATTGAAGTTATATACTTTGGATTTGTTATAAAGTCTATGCTTGTAATAACTTCTCCTCCTAAATGATACTTTGTTCTTCCTTGAACTCTTACTTTTTTGTCCACTTTTTTATTATCTTCATTCACAGTTAAAGTTATTATATCTCCTACCTTAAATCCATTCCAATGTTCTGCTGATCCATTTATTAAAACTTCTTCCCCACTTTTTATTTTTTCTAAGTTAAATTTACCAGAAGTTAAATCACTACCTGCAAGTTTTAACATATCATCAGTATAACCATCTAAATCTATTTCTACGTCTTTAAGTTCTGGCTCTACCTTTTTCATTTCTCCACCTATATTCGGAGTAGTTACTTTAATTTCTCTTATTTCATCAATTCGCTCTACACCATCTATATTTTTTATATTATTTATAAAGTCTTGATTTAATGGATTGTTATTTATAAAGTCAGCTTTTTCTTTTTCAAAATCATATCCAATATATTTATGTCCAAATGAAAAATCACCTGCCAATCCATACTTAACCATTTGCTCTGTGTTGATACTCATCATAACTGTTGATGCTGCGATTATAAGCATTCCACTTAATGAAAGTGATAGTACTGTTATTAATGTACGCTTTTTATTTCTATATAAATTTGCCTTAGTAAGTTTTAATACATCTATATCTATATAGCCCTTTCTATTTTTCTTCTTGCTATCATTGTTACTTTCAATGTATTTCATAGCTTCAACTGGTGATATTTTTGCGGCTATTTTACTTGGTTTTAATAATGATATATATACAGTTAATAATGTAAGTATTGCTGAGCCTATTATTATTGAAGAATTAGTCTTAATACTTAAATTTGTTGCTTTTTCTCCAATTAATCCTAATATATTATTTAATATTAAGCTACTTATTATATATCCTAATGTGATTCCTAATGGAATTGCAATTATAGATAAAATCATACCTTCTTTTATAATAATTTGTTTCAGTTGTTTTTTAGTGCAACCTATTGCTTTTAATTTTCCAAAGTCTTGTATTCTATTTATTATTGATATATAGAATATATTATAAATTACAAGTATTGCAGAAAACATAATTACCAAACATACTACTACTGCACATAATACAGTTGTTGGATTTGGTTTCATCCATAATAAATACATACTATTTAAAACTGTGTTTTCTTCTTTAAAGCCTAGGCTACTTGCTACTTCATTTATTTTTTCTTCTAATTCAACTCTTGATAATTTATCTTCATTTTTTATTCTTATATTCGCTCTTAGACTTGTTTTATAATTATTTTCTTTCATAAATTTTTTAGAAACTATTATCATGTGAGCATTATTTGCCTCTGACCCTTCATCTAAAGGTATAATCCCACTTACTATAAAATCTTTTTCTGTATAGTTTTTATTTATATCATGGAATTTAATCTTTATAGTTTGTCCTACTTCATCACTATATCCTAATTTTTTAAGACCTTTTTTATCAATTAATACTTCATTTGATTTTGTTGGAAATGTTCCTTTTATAATAGATTTGTTCGAAAGGTCAAGTGCATTTTCATCTACATACCCAAATCCAAATAAAGATTCATCAAGCTCAAATTTTCCAATCTGACTTCCATTTATTCCAAATATTTCTACATCTTTATGTGCTTTTAATTTTTCTACTTGTTCTTCTTCTAGTTTTCTATAATATGCATGTGCATTTCCGTACCCTTCTATAGTTCTTTCTTTCTGATTTTGCATCATAGTTAAAGTTATTATCCCAACTGATGTAAGTAATGTGGTCGTAAGTACTACTGCTATCATTACCATTATACTTCTTAATTTATTTTCCTTTAAATTGCTTTTTACTATGTTATTAATGATACTATTCATTTATAGCACCACCTTTTATAACCTTACCATCTTCTATATGAATAACTCTATCTGCCATTTGAGCTATGCTTTCATCATGAGTTATAATAACTAATGTTTGAGAATATTTTTTAACCATATTTTTAAGTAACATCATAACTTCATCACTAGTTTTTGAATCTAAGTTACCTGTTGGCTCATCTGCAAGTATTATTGCTGGCCTTGCTGCTAGTGCCCTAGCTATCGCAACTCTTTGCTGTTGGCCACCTGATAATGTATTTGGTAAGCTTTCTTTTTTATCTTCAAGCCCTAAAGTTTTTATAACATCATTTACAAAATCTATGTCAACTTTTCTTCCATCAAGCCCAATAGGTAATACTATATTTTCCCAAACATTTAAACTTTGTATTAAATTATAATATTGAAATATAAATCCTATTTTCCTTCTTCTAAATACACTTAATTTATCATCATTTAATGAAAATATATCTTTATTATCTATATATACATTTCCACTAGTTGGTCTATCTAGACCTCCTAACATATGTAGTAGCGTACTTTTTCCACTTCCTGATTTACCTACTATTGCAACGAATTCACCTTGATTTATTTCTATTGAAGTATTATCTATTGCCTTTACTATATTTTCATCTTTTCCATAATATTTTTTTAAACTTTTAGTTTCTAGTACTTTCATTTTCTTATCCTCCCTGTTTGTTATAACTATATAATAAGAGATTAGTCTTTCAGCATAATGTCATTAATTATTGCATTTTTGCAATAATAGGGAGAATGTACTTCCTTTATCTATATTTTTACTAGCTACTATTGAACCTCCTTGAGCTTCTACTATTTTTCTACTTAAGTATAATCCAACTCCAGAGCCTTCAATATCTTTAGCTTCTTTCCCTCTATAAAATCTTTTGAATAAATTATTTAGTTCTTCTTTATTTATTCCTATCCCATTATCTTTTATATCTATTCTTAAATAACTTATAGTTTGAGATATTTTTATATCTATATTTCCATTATCCTCTGTATACTTTATAGCATTATCTAGTACATTAAATATAGCTTCCTCTGTCCATTTTTTATCATGATTTACTTTTAAATCTTCAAATTCATCTAAGTTTATTTCTATATTTTTATTTATTGCTTTTATATAAACACTCTTAACTGCTTTTATAATAGTATTTTTTATGTTTATACACTCTGGATTTATTTTTATCATACTCGATTCTAGCCTTGATATGTTAACTAATGAGTCTATAAGATTATGTAATTTTTTTGTACTTTCTTCATTTTGAATTACAAAGGTCTTTCTATCTTCTTTTGATATATCATCCTCTAAAAGTATTGAATTATACAAGCTTATCGATGCTAGTGGCGTTTTTAATTGGTGTGATATATCTGTTATTAATGATTTTAAATTCTCTTTTTCATTATTTAATTTATTAAGTTCTATATCTAGTTTTTTACCTAAATCTTTCGTTCTAGATATTAAACTCATAAATATTCCATCTTCTTCGAGTTTTTCTTCTACTTTATAGTTATTTTTTATAAAATTATCAATATAATCAGATATATTATCTATCATTTTTATTAATGATTTAAAGAGTTTACTAAGTAGTATCAAACTAAGTATTAATGCTATTAGTGATACTAAAAAAACACTATTATAGACTTATAAATTATTACTTTACTTTTATTATCTTTAAGTATGCTATTATCTTTATATCCATATTTATTTAGCACACTTTTACCCCTGTTTTCTAAATCTTCATTACCTTCTTTTAATACATTCACTATATTTGCTTCATCTTTTGGGTAATATGTCACAAGTTTTCCTACCATAGATCTTGTTAAATTTATTTGTTCTTTGTAAAGAGCATCTAGTTGACTTATATGAAATACATTTAAAACTAATGTAAGTAATAAAAATAGTAAACTAATTTTTACTACCGTACTTTTTAATAATGGGTCTTGCTTTAGAGATTTTATCATTTTCTAACACATCCTTTTGCCCATGTATATCCAATTCCTCTTACATTCTTTATATAAGTTGGACTTTTTATATCATCTTCAACTTTATCCCTTAACCTTTTTATATTTACAGCTACTGCATTATCATATACAAATTGACCATCACATTCCCATATACATTCAAGTAATTGGTCTTTTGTTAATATTTGCTGACTATTTTCCATCATATATTTAAGTAGCTTATATTCATTTTTAGTAAGTATTAACTCTTCATTATTTTTAATTATCTTTAACTCTTCTAAATAAAATGTTATTTCATCTGATACTATATACTTAAATTTTGATTCTTCTTTATTTATTCTTTTCATAAATGCATTTACTTTTGATATTAACACTATTAAGCTAAAAGGCTTTGTTATATAATCATCCCCTCCAATGTTATATCCATTTACTATGTTTACTTCTTCATCAAGAGCAGTCAAAAATATTATAAATACATCACTTATTTTTCTTATTTCTTCACAAAATGATAGCCCATCCCCATCAGGTAAATTTATATCTGATATTATTAAATTTATATTATTGTTATAAAAAAATTCTTTTGCTTGTTGTATATTAAATGTAGAAAATACATTATACCCTTCTCTTTTTAACATAAAACTTATACCGTTGTTTAAAGATTCATCGTCCTCTAATACTAATATATTTTTCATATCCCCCTCCAAAATTTTATTTATTGTCATTTTTAATTATACTTAATAAACTCTAGAAAAACTATCTAATATATGCCTTTTAAAATTCATAAGTTATTATTTCTAACCCTATATTTAATTTCTTGCAAATACTTTACTTTATATATACAATTACTTTAATAGCGTATGAAGGGATTGGTTTTATGAAAAAGGAAAATTATTTTAGAAAACTTCAAAAGCTTATTTGGATAGATATTGGAATATTTACAGTGGTTTATATAATAGGGACTATAATACTTGAAATATTTAATATTCCAATTAATAGTATTTGGGCATGGCTAATTTTAGGTGGCATACCTATTTTTTTAGTTATTAGCGTATATACTAAGCTAATGAAATTTCCTTATGAATGTCAAAGCTGCCAAAAAGTTTTTAATATTAAATTTAGAGATATGTTTACTTTACATGCTGGTGATAGTAGAAGACTTAAATGTCCATATTGTCATAAAACTACTTGGGCTAAGATTAAAATAGATTAATTTATAGGGGGATAAATTATGAAAGAGATTTTATTAAAAAATGATAAGAAAGCTATAATAAGAAAAGCTAATACAAAAGATGCTCAAGAAATAATTAACTATCTTAATAAAATTGGTGGTGAAAGTGATTTTTTAACTTTTGGAGAAAATGAATTTAATATGAGTTTAGAAAATGAAGAAAAATATATAAATTCTCATGAAGATACAAATAATTCTATAATGATAGTTACCTTGGTTGACGGAAAAATTGTAAGTGTCGCTTCAATTACTTCAGTTCAAAAGGATAGACTTAAACATGTTGGTTCTCTTGGGATTAGTGTATTTAGTGAATACTGGGGACTTGGCATTGCTAATGAAGTTATGACTTATCTAATAAATTGGGCTAAATCTAATAGTATAACTAAAAAAGTAACTTTATCGGTTAGAGAAGATAATTATAAAGCTATTAATTTATATAAAAAATTTGGATTTGAGGAAGAAGGTAATTTTAAAAGTGATATTTTTATAAATGATATTTACTATAACACTATTAGTATGGGACTATTAGTTTAGATTAATTGAAAAATTTAAATTTAAGACTATGATTTTTGTATCATAGCCTTTTATATTATTTATAATAAATATTTATTATTTTCAAATTCTTCTTTTATTTCTTTAAAAACTTCACCGTCAACTAAAAGTTTTAAGGCTGTAAGAGATAAAGATTTTGCTCCAATTATTAAAGCTTCATCTCCTTCTTTTGATGCTGATGCTTTGCAAAACTCCTCTGTATGACCTACTAAACTAGACGGACCTATTTTTATATGTGGATGAAGCGTTGGTACTACATGGCTTACATTTCCAGCATCTGTAGAACCAAATCCATTTTGTCTTTCAGTGCAGATTTCATGACCTAGCTCATTTATAACACTAACGAAAAGTTCATTAAATTTATTGTTTACATAAAAATTGTCCACTTGATTTTGGAAAAATTTTATATTAACACTGGCTCCTGTACTTAATGCCGCTCCATTAGCTATTGATTTTATTTTGTTAGTCACTTCATTTAAAGTCTTTCTAGTTTGTGCTCTTATATAAAATCTGGCTTTTGCATATTCAGGTACTATATTTGGTGCATCACCTCCATGTGTTATTATTCCATGTATTCTAACATCATCAGGTACATGTTGACGAAGTGCATTTATTCCATTAAAAAGTTGAATTACTCCATCAAGTGCATTTATTCCTTTTTCAGGGCAAGCTGCTGCATGTGCTGGTTTTCCTATAAATTCAAAATCTATAGGGTCAACTGCTAAGCTATTTCCTGTAACTGAAGTTTCATTTGATGGATGTATCATTAAACAAGCATCAACATTATCAAATACATTAGCTTTTACAAAGCTTCCTTTAGCACTGCCATTTTCTCCACCTTCTTCAGATGGGCATCCAAATACGATTACTTCTCCGCCAATTTCATCAATTTCTTGAGATAATGCTATTGCTGCTGCACAACTAGCTACTCCAATTATATTATGTCCACAAGCGTGACCAATACCTGGCAAAGCATCATACTCTGCTAAAAATCCAATAGTTTTACCTATATTGGTTTTGGATTTTTTCCTCGCTATAAATCCAGTAACATGACCTGCAATATTAGTTTCTACCTCAAACCCATTTTCTTTTAGTAAATTAGAAAGTGTTTCACAAGCGAAATATTCTTTATTTCCTATCTCAGGATTGCTATGAATAGCATGACTTGCATATATATATATTTCTTTATTCTCGTCTATTATCTTTATTAAATCATTTTTTACTTCTTCTAAATTTAATTCTTTTGTATCTACATTGAAATTTCCCATATTATTTCCCCCTTATTTTTATTTATTAAAATGCTGGTATAGATTCTCCCTTAAATAATTTATTTATAGCATCTTTTATTTCTTGTGACTGGTAAGCCTTTACTACCTTTTTATAAACTTCATTGTCCTTATCTTTACTTCTTGCTGCAATTAAATTTATATATGGCTTTGATATTTCTAAGCTTGAATCTTCAATAAATAAAGCATCCTCTGTTGGTGACAATTTAGCATTTACAGCTACTCCACTATTTATAACTGCTACATCAATATCTTGAAGAGATCTCGGTATTTGAGTTGCTACTAATTCTTTTATTTCAATATTTTTAGTGTTTTCAACTATATCTTTAAGAGTTGGAAGTAAACCTACATCTTCTTTTAATTTTATTAATCCTACACTTTGAAGAAGTATTAAAGCTCTTCCTAAATTTGTAGCATCATTTGGAACTGCAATTGTTGATTTTTCTTTAATTTCATCAAGCGATTTTAATTTCCCAGGATATATTGCCATTGGCGCAAATACTGTGTCACCTATTGATACTAAATCTAATTTTCTTTCTGCATTAAAGTTTTCTAAATAAGCATGATGTTGAAAAGCATTTAAATCAATCTCACCTTCAGAAAGTGCTAGATTAGGTCTTATATAATCAGAGAAACTAATAATTTCTAAGTTAATATCTTCTTTGGCTAATTTTTCTTTTACTAAATCCCATATTTCATGTTCTTCACCCGTAACTCCTAGTTTTACAGTTTTGTTATCATCATTAGATGTATTACTACATCCTACTAAACTACCTATTGATATTATTATTGTTAAAAGTAATGTAAATATTTTTTTCATAATAAAATTCCCCCTTTAAATTAATGACTAAGTTTTTTAAGTAGTAAATCTCCAAATCCTTGAACAAGATTTACTAAAATAAGAAGTATTACCACAGTTACTATCATTACATCAGTTTGAAAATATTGATATCCATATCTTATTGCAAAGTCTCCAAGACCTCCACCGCCAACAGTTCCAGCCATTGCTGATAATCCAATTAAACTAATTGTAGTAATTGTAATAGCGTATATAATTCCACCAAAACCTTCTGGTAGCATTACTCTATAAATTATTTCAAATGGGCTTGATCCCATAGATTGTGCAGCTTCTATAACGCCAGTATCAATATCTAGTAAAACAGATTCTATTTGCCTTGCAACAAATGGAGTTGATCCAAATATAAGCGGCACTAACGCACCCTGTGTTCCAATTGTTGTTCCAACGAAAAATCTCGTAATTGGTAGTATAGTTGCCAGTAAAATAATAAATGGTATTGATCTAAAAATATTTATTATTTTACCTAATATTGTGTTTATAACTTTGTTTTCTAATATTCCATCTTTCCTAGTTATTACAAGTACTACTCCTATAGGAAAACCTATTACTGTAGATATTATTCCAGATACTAAAACCATATATAAAGTTTCAAATAGAGCCTTTATCATTTCCGGATATAAATTAACTACATTTGGTATCAGTGTTTTTAGTATTTCTGTCATAATCAATCACCTCCAAATTAATATTATGTTCTTTAAGATATTTACCTGCATTCAATATATTCTCAGTTTGCCCACTTAGTTTTACGATTAAATTTCCAATTGGTATATTTTTTACCATCTCTATATTCCCAAATAATATACTTGCATCTATTTTAAATTTTCTAGATATTTTCGATATAAATGCCTGACCTGTATTTTGACCAACAAAAGATATTTTTGCTAATACTTCATCTTCTTTTATTTCTTTTATAAACAGATCTTTTTTAAGTAAATCGTATATTTTATTATTTTGAAATAATGTTGATATAAAATTTTTTGTAACCTTAGCTTGTGGATTTGAAAATATATTTAGTATATCTCCTTTTTCAACTATATTTCCATCTTCCATAACAGCAATATTGTCACAAATTTCTTTTACTACATGCATCTCATGTGTAATTATTACTATAGTTAAATTAAGTTTTTCGTTAATATCTTTTAACAAATTAAGTATAGATTGAGTTGTTTGTGGATCAAGTGCTGATGTTGCTTCATCACATAAAAGTACTTTTGGGTTATTAGCTAATGCTCTTGCTATTGCAACCCTTTGTTTTTGACCTCCACTTAGTTGAGATGGATAACTATTAATCTTATCACTTAATCCTACTAATTCTAAAAGATCTATCACTCTATTTTTTATATCATCTTTACTAAGCCCACTACCCTTTAGAGGATATGCTATATTTTTAAACACAGTTTTTGACTTCATAAGATTAAAGTGCTGAAAAATCATACCTATATTTTTTCTACTTTCTCTTAAATCCTTAGATGATAGCTTCATTATATTTTGATTACCTATAAATACATCACCTGATGTAGGTCTTTCTAATAAATTAATGCATCGTACTAATGTGCTTTTACCAGCACCGCTAAATCCAATTATTCCGCATATCTCTCCTTCTTTAATATCTAAATTTACACCCTTTAATGCTTCCACTGAACTTTTACCTAATACATACGTTTTTTTAATATTTTTTAATTGAATCAAATATAGCTCCTCCCTTTTTTACAAAATAAAAAATCTTCTTCCCAAAATGAGAAGAAGATTTTTAACGTTTATATTAATATACTTCCCCTCATCTTTCAGGATTAAATCCTGTTGGAATTAGCACCACACCATTATAGGTAGGTTGCTGAGACATCATCGGGCCATTCCCTCCGTCTCTCTTGATAAGGTTTTTTATTTAATTTTTTGAATATTTTTATTTATGAAACTAATTGTATATTCTAAAACATATATTGTCAATTATAAAATTTTATTTTTATATATATTTTTATTTACTTTATACCACAAGCGCTTTCTCTTATTATACTTCTTTACTTAGACATATATTCTAATTGTTTATATCTTTATGTTTAAAAGTATTGTAGCAATGTAAAAGTTCCCTACTATCAAATATATACTTTCCACTTATTTGTGTATAATAAGCTCCTGTAGATTCATATATATCCTTTACTTTTTGAGTTAAATTTTTATGGTAATATCTTAATTCTTTATATTCTTTTTTTAATCTATCTGCAGTAAGCCAAATTTTATTTGATGTTATATCAGCTAATTTTATATTTTCAATTTTAAGGTCATTTTTTTGACCATATACATATAGCTCCGCCATTATCTCTTGTAAGTTTTCGTTAGTAAGATCCCTTTTTAATTTTATGTAAGTAATTGCACCCATACCATCAATACCTCTTTCTTCTAACCTTTCTTGTTTTATTAGGGCATCTAATGGTTGACGTTTTATGTATACATAAGATTTATCTTCAAGGACATAAGAACCTCTATTATACTTAGCTGGTTTATATACAACAAGTATTGGACAGTATTCTCCACCAACTTCTTCATCATTAAAATCAATTATATCTTCTTTATTTTTTAAATCATACTCACTAGACATACTTCCATATCTAGACTTTGATTTTAATGAATACATTTTAGAATTTTTAACACTATTTATTATCTCTTTTAAATAGTACTTATCTATAACACCACTATTATCATATGAATTATTTATATAATTATTTTTAACTTCTTCTCTCATAGAGTTTATCTCTTCTATATCTATGCCAAAGTATGACACTAGTACTTTAAATCTTTCTTCTAACTCGTATATATCTGTATTTATGTAAGGTAGGATTTTATGTAAATTATCTTCTGATTTGATTTTCATAAGTTGATTTCCTATTTCATTAGAACCTATACTACTATTTTTATCAAATAAATATTTGTTAATGTTTTCTTTTAAATTTTCTATATTTGTGTATATTCTAATATAATCTTGTAACATAGATTCTTCACTATCTATATTTTTTATAATTTCTTTTGGTATATCTATGTAAGTATTATTCTCTTTTATACATAATTTTAAGTTATTATCTGTTAAAAATTTCTTCTGTGTATTTAGCTATG
>NZ_HG529333.1 GCF_000499525.1 Faecalimicrobium dakarense
TTTAATTATTTCTTTTTTAGATTTGCTATATTTTCTATTTTATCTTCGTTATAGAAATCTTTATCAATTACAAACTCAGATTTAACTTTTGAGGGTTTGTGTGATATAACATAAATCCTATCTGATAACATTATAGCTTCATCTATATCATGAGTTATAAGAAGTATAGTAGCATTTACTTTATTTTTAACTTCTAATAGCCATTTTTGCATTGATGTTTTTGTTATAGAGTCTAATGCTCCAAAGGGCTCATCTAAAAGCATTATGTCATTAGAATTTATAAATGTTCGTAAAAAATTAGCTCTTTGCTTCATTCCTCCAGATAATTCGCTTGGATATTTTTTTTCATATCCTTCTAGTCCAAACACTTTAAAATAAGACTTAACTTTTTCATACGCATTATTTTCTTTGTATTTTTAAAATTAATGGTAATGATACATTATCTATTATATTTTTATATGGAAGCAATAAATCTTTTTGATACATATAGCTTAATTTTCCATTTATATTAATACTTCCTCTGCTATAATCAGTTAAGCTCGCTACAATATTAAATATTGTACTCTTTCCACAGCCACTTGGTCCAAGAATCGATACAAATTCTCCTTCTAATACTTTAATACTAATATCTTCTAATACTTTAACTTCATCATAACTCTTAGATATACTTTTTATTTCTATCTTAACCTTTTTACTTTGGTAAGAATTCATTTGTATAAGCCTCACTTGCTTTCATATCTTTATTTATTACTTTATAATCTTTTAAGAACTCTGTATAATTATCCCATACACTATCTTTCATTTCTCCCCATCTAGGAGCATCATCTTTATACTTATCTGCTAAGTATTTTTGACTCTCTATTGCTAATTCTTCATTTATTTCTGGAGCATGTTTAACTAATATTTTAGCAGCTTCAGTAGGATTTTCTATTGCATATTCATATCCTTTAGTAGTTGCTTTTAAAAACTTTTTAGCTAAATTTGGATTCTCATTAAGTAATTTTTCACTAGATATTATAACTGGAGTATAGTAATCTAATCTTTTATCTAAATCTTTTAAGGCTATATAATCAAGTTCTATACCTTTTTGTTTAGCTTCTATTCCTGTCCATCCTTCAAATATCCATGCAAAATCTATATTTTTCTTTACCGCTGTAAAGAAATCATCATCACCAATATTAACTACTTTTAAATCTTTGAAATCTTTTCCTTCATTTTTCATAACTACATCAAGTATAGCATCTTCTGAAGGAGAACCCCATCCTCCATAAACTTTTCCTGCAAAGTCTTTAGCTGAAGTTATATTTTTATCTTTTGGTGCAGCAAATCCTGATGTATTATGTTGTATAACTGCTGCGACTGCCTTTATTGGAAGTGGGTCTTCACTAGTTTTTGCAAAGGTCATTTCTTCTTGATAACTTATTCCAAAATCAGCTTTTCCAGTAGCTACTAATGTAGCAGCTCCTCCATCTGATGGTTGTACTATTTCAACATCTAATCCTTCTTCTTTAAAGTATCCATTTTCAAGTGCTACATATAGTCCTGTATGATTAGTATTTGGTGTCCAATCTAGTACCATAGTAACCTTTTGATTTTTATCCTTACTATCTATATTTTTATTATCTTTGCTACAACCTGATAAAGTACCTACTGTAAGTATACTTATTAATCCTAACGATAATAATTTATTAAATTTCATAATATCCTCCCTAATTTTTATGTCTAAGCACTACTTTTTTTATAGCTTGTACAATTGCGACAAATACTAAGCTAAATATTACTACTAATATAGTTGATGCAAAAACCTTATCTAGTGCATAAGCACTTTTTGATCTTACCATATATACTCCAAGTCCCTTTGTTCCTCCTAACCATTCAGCTACAGTTGCTGCAACGACTGCATAAGTCGCTGATATTTTAAGTCCTGAAAAAAGTTTATCCAAGGACATTGGAAACTTAAGGTGTATAAATGTTTTTAATTTATTAGAGTTCATAGTTTTAAATAGATTCAAATAATCTTTGTCTATATTTTCTATCCCATCTACAAAACTTATAAGTATTGGGAAGAAACAAGTTAATGTCACCATTATTATTTTAGGTAGTGAATCAAATCCAAACCAAATTATAAGAAGTGGTGCTATTGTTATAGTTGGTATGGTTTGAGATACAAGCATTATTGGATAAACACACTTTTTAAACAATGGTATAAAATCCATTAGTATACCAATACTTATTGATAATATTATTGCAACTATAAAACCAACTACTGCTTCATTTAAAGTTACTATTGTATGTGTATATAAGTTTTGATAATCTTTAAAAAATACTTGTATAATTTCACTTGGTGATGGTAACACGTATTGCGGTATTTCATATATTTTTACAGCACTTTGCCAAATAACCAATATAAATAAAAATGTAAGTATAGGATATAAACTATTTTTTATTTTATCTATGGTTTTTAAGTTTTTCATCTATTGTTATGCCTCCAGCTTTTTCATCCACTCTAGCTATTGTTATAACTCTTTCACATCCAAGGCTAAAAGGTATTTTGTGTATGACTTTTAAAAGGTCAAATACTTCATCAAATTCACCTTCTATAGTAGTACTCATAGCTCCAATTTCATACTTTAATCCACTCTTTGAAATTTCTTCTATACAAGCATCTACTACTTTGTACATTTCTTCTTCCCCTGCATAAGGTCTTAGGGGCATTACAGATACATCTGCTATTACCATTTAAATCATCCTCTCCAAATTATTTTGTCTTAGTTATGATATATTTTGAAGCCTTTTGCCCTGTTAAGTTTTAAATTAGGTCAGTAATTCTATATGATAATAAAAAAGCCTTATCCCATTAAGGATAAGACTTATACTATCTTTTTATTGTCTCCCTACGCTGGCATTATCCAAACAGGTTAAAGGGTCGAGATTATAATCTCCTCTCAGCAATTAGCTCCCCTGATATATTCATTTTCAACTTGATTATACTATACTTATCATATTTTAACAATTATTTTATAGTTACCCAAATTTATATATTTCTATCAATTAGTTATATAAAATTCAATATTTAATAATATTTTGTTAATATAAATCAACTTCTGTAATATAGTATATAATATACGTATACATTTATACAAAATTAGGAGGACAATAATGTTAGACGATTTAAGAGATAAATTTAAAAATTATAAACCTTATATAAATGGATCTAGTGATATGAAAAAAGCTTCTGTCTTAATTCCTATAGTAAAAAAAGAGAATTCTTATTATATACTATTTGAAGTTAGATCTAAAAATTTAAGATCTCAGCCTAATGAAATATCTTTTCCTGGTGGTAAAATAGAACCAGGCGAAGATCCTTATAATACAGCAATTCGTGAGACTTGTGAAGAACTAGGAACATTTAGTGATAATATCGAAATTATATCTGAACTTGACTTACTTGTAACACCAATGAACCTCATAGTTCATCCTTATTTAGGTTATATAAAAGATATTAGAGACTTAAATATAAATAAAGATGAGGTTGATCATATTTTTTTAGTACCTCTTACTTATTTGTTAGAAAATAAACCAACTTATTTTGATAATGAGATACAAATTATTCCTCATGATGATTTTCCTTATGATATAATACCAAACAAAAGAGATTATAAATTTGCTGTAGGCAAATACGATGTGTTCTTTTATAAATATAATAACTATGTAATCTGGGGAATAACTGCAAAAATATTAGAAAATTTCTTAAATAAAATAACTTCTTAAAGAAGTTATTTTATTTTTACTAAAACAAAAGGACACTATATTTAATGGTTATAGCCATTATATATAGTGCCTTTTATAAAAGCATTTACTTTTAGTAAGCTTTTCCCCTTTTGATTTTTATTAAATAGAACTTACAAATTAGTCTATAAATCACCTATTGGTAATTGATTATCGAAACTAAAAGTAATATATTAAAATGAGGTTGTTTTAATATATCTAATCTATTTAATATGATATCCCATTGATATCTCATCATCTATACCCCCAATAGATACTAGTAAAAGATTAGGTATTATCCTAGCTTTTATCTAGTAAGTATAGATACATAATTAATCTTCATTAACTATGTAATAATATATTAACCAATTGTTAAATTTAAATTCGTTTATTTTTATTTTTTTAATACAAAATTTGTAATTTACATTAAATTTATTTTATATAAATATTTAGAGTTGTTTATATATATTTTATTTTTAATTGACATTTATTAAATTTTTATATATCATGAATATTAAATAATGCTATAACAAATCAATACCCGATTGAAGCTTTATAGAAGAGCTGCCAAAATGGCACACCGAAGGAGTTGCACTCTCAGGTACTTTTCTTATAAAAGTAGGACTGTAAAGCTTAGGGAACTCTGGAGAGACCTATTATAGGCGCCGAAGGGGCAAGGCAATACTGCTCAATCTCTCAGGCAAAAGGACAGGGACAATATACTTTTTATTAACGTACTCTTTTTGTGCTTTAATTTAACGTATCCTAGTGTATATCCAGAGCTAAATCTTTTAGATTTAGCTTTTTTTATTACACATATTTCGTTAATCAATTTATTAACTACCTGTCAATTAAAACTCTATTGATTTTAGGGCATAAAAAATAAGGAGTGTTTTTTATGAATTTAATTGATGTCTTTAACAAAATCGACTCTTTTATATGGGGTCCACCACTACTAGTACTTTTAGTTGGTACTGGTATATTATTTACTTTCAAACTTGGATTTTTACAAATAACAAAATTACCTCAATCTCTAAAGCTTATATTTAAAGCTGAAAACAGTGGTACTGGTGATATTTCAAGCTTCGGTGCTTTATGTACAGCACTTGCTGCTACAGTAGGAACAGGAAACATCGTTGGTGTAGCGACTGCTATAAAAGCCGGTGGTCCTGGTGCTTTATTTTGGATGTGGATTGCTGCTTTCTTTGGAATGGCTACAAAATATGCAGAAGGGCTTCTTGCTATAAAGTATAGAGTAAAGGATTCTAATGGAAATATATCAGGTGGTCCAATGTATTATATAGTAAATGGAATGGGCGAAAAATATAAGCCTCTTGCTATATTTTTCTCTATAAGCGGTATATTAGTTGCTTTACTTGGAATAGGAACTTTTACTCAAGTTAATTCTATAACAGATTCTATAAATGGAAGCTTTGGTGTAGACCCTAAAATTACAGGTATTATTATAACTATACTTGTTGCATTTGTAATATTTGGAGGATTAAAAAGTATTTCTAATGTAGCAACTAAAATTGTACCTTTTATGGCTACTGTATATATATTAATATGTTCTTTAGTAATTATAACTTTCTTTAATAAAATACCAGAAACATTTATATTAATAATAAAAAGTGCTTTTAGTCCAACGGCTGCTTTTGGTGGTTTTTTAGGTGCTACTGTTTCAATGGCAATCAGAAATGGTATCGCCCGTGGAGTATTCTCAAACGAGTCTGGACTTGGTAGTGCCCCAATAGCTGCTGCTGCCGCAAAAACTGAATGGCCAGCTGAACAAGGCCTTATCTCTATGACAGGTACTCTTATCGATAGCTTAATAATCTGTTCACTTACTGGGTTTGCTCTTATATTATCTGGTGTATGGCAATCAGATTTAAATGGTGCTCTTATGACTCAATCTGCCTTTGAAACTGTTTTACCATCTCTAGGACCATTATTCTTAACAATTAGTTTAAGCTTATTTGCTTTTACTACAATTCTTGGCTGGAGTTATTACGGAGAAAGATGCTTTGAATTTTTATTTGGTGTTAAAGGAATAAATGGATATAGAGTCTTATTTGTTTTAATGGTTTTACTTGGCTCTTTCTTAAAATTAGAATTAGTTTGGATAATAGCTGATATTGTAAATGGACTTATGGCTATACCTAATTTAATAGCGCTTATTGCTCTATCTCCTATAGTTATTTCTGAAACTAAGTTATATTTTAACTATATAAATTCTAGCAAAGATTTAAAAAGTACTCAAAAACCTATATAAATAAATCAAAAGGCATTTAAGATAATTCTTAAATGCCTTTTATTAACCTTCAAATTCTTCTAAAAATATTTTAACAATGTTAGGATCAAACTGGCTCCCTGAACATCTTTTAATTTCTTCACATGCTTTTTTATTTGATATCTTATCTTTATATGGTCTTGAACTAGTCATTGCATCGTATGAATCTATCACACATACAAGCCTAGCCAAGTACGGAATCTCTTCTCCTTTTAATCCTAGAGGATAACCTCTCCCATCCCACCTTTCGTGGTGAGAGAGTATGCATTTTGCGATATGGGCTATTTCATAATTCGACTTTGCAATTCTATATCCTTTTTCTGTATGAGTTTTTATAGTCTTATATTCAGAGTCAGTAAGCTTGCCTGGTTTTAATAAAATATCATCAGGTATTCCTATTTTTCCTATATCATGTAGAGTTGCCGCTAAAACCAGTTCATTAGCACGGTCTTCACTTAAATTCATCTTATTTGCTAATCTTTTAGCGTATTTTACTACTCTGTCTGTATGTTCCTGAGTATCTATACACTTTTCTTTTAATGTATCTTGTAAAGATACTAGCAAATGATTTTTGGAGTTACTTTGACTTGGTAGCTTTTGCTTATAAACTTCATCTTCTGCTTCTTTTAAAATATCATCTATACTTTGATTTAAGTTTCTTTTTGTAGAACATCCTAATGATATACTAAGTGGTATATGTTTGTAGCCTTCCTCTTTACATGCATCTTTTATTTTTTTACATAAAATTTTTGAGTCTTCATATTCAGTATTTGGTAGCAAAATTACAAACTCATCTCCACCCCAACGAACTATTAAATTATTCTTTTTGCAAACCTTTTTTAAAACATCAGTTATTTGGATTAAAAGTTCATCTCCTTTTAAATGGCCTAATGTATCATTTACAATCTTTAATCCATCAACATCTCCCACTATTAGGCTAAGAGGCAAATAACTTTCCTTATTCATATCCTCTACTTTTTTATCAAAATAAGCTCTATTATAAACTCCTGTAAGCTTATCTATATAACTGAGTTTTTTTAAATCTCTTTCTAGTAATATTCTTGATGTTATGTCTCTTGATACTCCTACAATACCCCAAATTTTACCATTATCATCTAATATAGGAGTTTTGATACTCTCCATATATTTTATATTTTCATTATCTTTTATCTTAATGCGATTGACTTCCTTTGTTTTGCTGTCAATTACTTTACTATCTGTTTCAACAATCTTTTTTATAAGCTTACTATCTTTTACTATCTCTATATCTTTTTTATTTATAACATCTTCTTTTTCTAGATTATAGTAATCTTTCGCAAATGCTATATTACAATCTAAATAAGTACCTTCTATATTTTTATAAAAAATTGAATCTGGTATAGTGTCCATTATAGTTTTTAATAAATTTTTTTGCCTTATTATTTCTTCTTCGTTTTTCTTTCGCTCTGTCTGATCTTGATGTATGGCCAAAAAACCAACTATTTCATCTTCATCTTTTATTGGAGCTATATAACATTCTAAAAATAAATCACCTTGATATCCTGTAAATAATTTAGCTTTGTTTAATTTTAAAACTTCATCATAATTACCTGTATATTCTATTGCTAATTCTTTTTCATATAAATCAAATAAAGTTTTTCCTAAAACTTCTTCTTTAGATTTATTTAAAGAATCACAAAAAAACTTATTTGCAAAAGAAAATTTTCTATCTATACTCATCATCCATATTGAATATGGAACGGTATCTAATAGTAATTCTAATAAATTATCAAACATCTATACTTCTCCCATATTTTTAATTTACTCTCTAAAAAGTCCTAAGACATATAATCTTAGGACTCTCATAATAAACCCTTATTTTTTAATTTTATACTTCTAAAGTACCATTTAATGAGAATGTTTTTGTATCATTTATCTTTACCATAACTAATTTACCAACTAAGTCCTTAGTTCCTCCAGTAAAGTGTACTAATTTATTTTGTCTAGTTCTTCCTGTTAATACATTTTCATCTGTCTTGCTTGGACCTTCAACTAAAACTTCAACAGTTTTACCTTTGTAGCTTTCATTTATCTCAGCACATATTTCATTGACTTTATTTAATACTTTATTAAATCTTTCATGCTTTACACTATCTTCTATTTGATTTTCCATTTCAGCTGCTGGCGTACCTTTTCTCTTTGAATATATAAATGTAAATGCAGAGTCATATCTTACTTTTTCAACTACATCTATTGTATCTAATAAGTCTTCTTCAGTTTCCCCTGGGAATCCTATCATTAAATCTGTAGAGAAAGCTATTTCTGGAACTTCAGCTTTAGCCTTTTCTATTATTTCTAAATAATATTCTTTAGAATAATGTCTATTCATTTTTTTAAGTAAACTTGTACTTCCACATTGAACTGGTAGATGTAAGAATTCGCATACTTTATCACAATCTCTTATAGCATATATCACTTCATCTGATATATCTTTTGGATGAGAAGTCATAAATCTAATTCTTTCAATTCCATCTATATCATTTACCATTCTTAAAAGCTTTGCAAATGTTACTTGTTCTTCTAAAGTTTTTCCATATGAATCAACATTTTGACCAAGTAGTGTTATCTCTTTAGTACCATTTGCAACTAGTTCTTTTATTTCATTCATTATATCTTCTGGTGTTCTACTTCTTTCTCTACCTCTTGTATAAGGAACTATACAATAAGTACAGAAGTTATTACAGCCATACATTATATTTACAAATGCTTTAAGTTCAAATTTTCTACTACTTCTAAGACCTTCTACTACTTCCCCATCAACATCCCAAACATCAACTAACATTTTACTTGCATCCATTGACTTAGTTAATAGTTCAGGGAATTTATATAAATTGTGAGTACCAAATACTAGGTCTACATGGTTATATTTTGATTTTAATTCTTTTACAACATGAGGTTGTTGCATCATACATCCACAAACAGCTATTTTTAAATCTGGATTTTTTCTTTTTGCTAATCTTAAATGACCAAGATTTCCATATACTTTAAGTTCTGCATTTTCTCTTACTGCACAAGTGTTGTATATTATTAAATCACACTCATCTACCATCATTCCCCTATCATATCCCATTTCTTCTAACATAGATGATAATTTTTCAGAATCATGTTCATTCATTTGACAGCCAAAAGTTTGTATCATATATTTAGGCTTAGTTTGATGTATCGCATAGAATCTACTATTTTTTTCTGCTACTACCTCTATAAATCTATCTTGTTCTTGTATTTTCTCAATAGGAACTTGTACTTGTTTTCTTTTTCCCATAGTATCTCCTCCTTAGTTATAAAATCTTACAAACATACATACTAAAAATTATTTTTTAATTTTCATATATTTAGCTTAAATTTAAGTTAAATATATCTTCTATTTCTATAAATTTTCCATTTAAATTAATGTTTTTAGACTATTATTTAGAATTTCATTTGAAGTTAATTATATCAAATTTGAATAATTTTTAAAAGATATTAGATTTAAGTTTTAAGTATCAATATTTATATATTGGAAATAATAATCTATTATATCATTTTGAAAGAGGATAATTAAATGGTTATAGTTTTAATAAGAAGTATTATATTATATATCGCAGTATTAATATCACTTAGAGTAATGGGAAAAGGCGAAATTGCTGAAATGAATGCCTTTGACTTAGTTATAACACTTTTACTAGCAGAGGTTGCAGCTATCCCTATGGAAAATAACAATATTCCAATATTATATGGGATTGCATCTATAACTGGTCTTGTTTTTATGCAAACTTTTATATCTTATTTCGCTTTAAAAAGTAGAAGACTTAGTTCATTTTTATCTGGAAAACCTGCTATTTTAATTAATAAGGGTAAAATTGATTATAAAGTTCTAAAAAAAGAAAGAATAACTATTGATGAAATTTTTGAACAACTTAGAGTTCAAGGTTTCTTCAATATTGAAGATGTTCAATATGCTATTTTAGAAACTGATGGAAATTTAAGTGTAATTCCATCACCTACTAATGATAGTAATTCTTCTAAAGAGTTTAAACATTTACCAATTTCTTTAATAATAGACGGTCAAATAATTAATAATAGCCTTAAAAGTGTATATAAGGATAAAGATTGGCTTTTTGATATTTTAAAATCTAATAATATCAATAATTACAAAGATGTTTTAGTTTGTATATTAGATGAAGATGATAATATATTTATTCAAAGAAAAGATAGCAACTAAGTTGAGGTGATTCTATTGAAATCTTTTATTTATGTTTTGATATGGACTATTTTGTTTATAATATTTGGATTTTATGTTACTAATGAAGTTGGTAATTTTACAGAAGATTATAAGAATAAAGTTACTATAATAGAAAATTATATAGAAGAAGATAATTGGGATGATGCTAAAACCATGATAAAAGATGTCTCTGATTCTTGGGATAAAGAAAAATCTCCTTGGTATAAATTATTCAACCATGAATCGTTTGACTTAATAAGTCTGCATTTTAATATACTGAATAAAAGTATAAATACTAAGGACAAATCAAAAGCATTAGAAAATATAGAAATAATAAAAATTACATTAGAAAATATATTAGAAAGTGAAAAATGTGATTTAAACCATATTCTATAAATATAAAAAAGTAGGCTTAATTTTAAAAGCCTACTTTTTATATTTTTAAACAGTTTTTTCTGTTGCGATTTCATCGTATAAATCATTTTCTCCAAACTTATTACTTACTTTTAGTGCTTTTATTTTTAGTGGTAATGTAAATAAATTTATAAATCCTTGTGCATCTTCATGATTATAAAGATTACTATCTCCAAATGATGATACAGATTGTTCATAAAGGGCATTTTCTGTAAATATTCCAGCTGGTTTTAAATTACCTTTATAAAGCTTTATTTTTACACTACCTGTCACATTATCTTGTGTTGTTTCTATAAATGAATCAATTGATTCTCTTATTTTTGTGTACCATAATCCATTATATATAAGCTCTCCATATTTTAATGATATTTGATGTTTAAAATGTAGAGTTTCCTTATCTAACGTAGCACTTTCTAATATATTATGCGCTTCATAAAGTATTGTCCCTCCTGGAGTTTCATATATACCTCTTGATTTCATTCCTACTAATCTATTTTCTACTATATCAATTACTCCTATTCCATGCTTTGCTCCTATTTCATTTAACTTTTTTACTATATCAACTGGAGAAAGTTCTACTTCATTTACTTTTTTAGGAGTTCCCTTTTCAAAATATATCTCAACATATTCGCTTTCTTCAGATGCATTTTCTAATGAACAGCATTTTTTATATATATTATCTTTATGTTCATTCTCTAAGTACTCTATATCTCCTCCTTCTGTTGATATATGCCAAAGATTTGCATCTACAGAATAAATTTTTTCTTTAGTTGCTGTTATTGGTATATTATTTTTATTAGCATATTCTATTGCATCTTCTCTTGATTTTATATCCCAAATTCTCCAAGGAGCTATTATTTTTATACTTGGATCTAGTGCCGAAATAGATGCCTCAAATCTCACTTGATCATTACCTTTTCCTGTGCATCCATGACATATATATTTTGCTCCTTCTATATGTGCTATTTCTACTAGCTTTTTAGCTATAATAGGTCTTGCTAAAGATGTTCCTAGTAAATATTTACCCTCATATTTTGCTTCAGCTTTTATAGCTTTGAAAATAGTTTCTTTTACAAATTCTTCACTTAGGTCCTCTATATAAACTTTACTAGATCCACTTTTTACTGCCTTTTCATAAACTTCATCCATATTTTCATTTTGACCTACATTTGCACATACAGCAATTACCTCTATATCATAATTTTCCTTTAGCCATGGTATTATAATCGACGTATCAAGTCCTCCTGAGTATGCTAATATAACTTTTTCTTTCATAATCTTTACCTCCTACTATTTATAATTTATATATTTAACTTCATTAGTTTTTTAATTTTTTTCTATAGCTTGTGCAAAATAAAAAAAAGCCCCTTAGTATAAAAATACTAAGAGGCGAAATTTACCGCGGTACCACTCTTATTGATAAATTATTATAATTAGAGTTAAATATTGCATAAAAAATACAATTATATATAATAAAAAACGCCTCTTGGTTTAAAACCAAGAGACGAATTATTATCCGCGTTACCACTCTAATTGATAAAATAAATTTATCCACTCTTTCTCTTAAGGCGAGACATACCTACTATCCTACTTAAAAGTTCAGATAGTATTCTCCAAAGCTCTCTTCACTTAAATTTCTTTACTAGGCTTCCACCATCCCCAGTTCTCTATTAAATACATTTAAGTTACTCTCTTTTTCATAGAATTTTAAATATTAAATTAATAGTTTTAATCTTTTAAATAATAGTAGTTCAAATTATCATTAATGTCAATTATATAAATTTATTTTTATAAATTTAATATTTTACCTTATATAGATATAATCCTTTTGCTGGTGCTGTATCAGATGCTTTAGCTCTATCTTTAGCTTCTAACATAACTTTTATATCTTGTGGAGATTTTTTTCTTAAACCAACTTCTAATAATGCGCCTGCTATTATTCTCACCATGTTATATAAGAATCCATCACCTTCAACATAAATTTCTATCAAATCATTATTTTCTTGTATTGATATAGACTCTATAGTTCTTATGTTTGATTTTTTCTTAGATTTTGATGATGCAAAACTAGTAAAATCATGTTCACCTATTAAAAATTGACTAGCTTCTTTCATTAAATCTAAATCTAACCTTTTAGATATATGAGTTGTATATTTTCTTAAAAAAGGATCATGTACTTTACTATTATATATTTTATATAGATATACTTTTGATTTAGCATTATATCTGCTATGGAATCTGTCTTCAACCTCTTCTAATTGAGTAATTACTATATCTTCTGGTAAATACTCATATAAATATGCTTCCATTTTTTTTATAGACATGTCAGAATTTGTTTTGAAATTTGCAACTTGTCCATAGGCATGTACTCCCATATCAGTTCTTCCTGAACCTATTATTTCAATATTTTCATTAGTCATTTTACTAAGTACTGATTCAATTTTTCCCTGTATAGTCATATCATTATCTTGTAATCTTTGAAATCCTTTATACCTTGATCCATCATATTTTATTGTCATTTTTATATTTTTCATATTCTTCCTCTTTCTAGGAATAACTATTCATTATAAATTAAATTGATTCAATCAATTTATTTTTTATCGTTACAGTTATTGCTGTTCCTACACCTTTTTCACTTTCTAATCTCATATTACCGCCATGAAGTTTAACTATTTCATTACTTATAGCTAATCCTAATCCACTTCCTGCTTTATTATAGTCTTCTTGGAAGAATTTGTCTAATACTTTATCTAGATTTTCTGTTTCTATTCCAGCTCCGTTATCTATTACCTTCATTGTAGTAAACTCATCGTTTTGCGATACTATCACCTTTATAAATCCACCATCTGAAGTAAATTTAATAGAGTTTTGTATTAAGTTTATAAGAACTTGTCTTAATCTATTTTTATCACCTTGTACATTTTCTATATTTTCAGTTTCAAATATAGCCTCTAATTTTATATTTTTTTCATTTGATTTTACTCTAAGTTGATTAACTACTCCATTTGCAAGTACTCTAATATCTACCATGTCTATTTGTAGTTTTATTCTATCTGATGCAAGCCTTGAGAAATCAAGTAATTCTTCAACTAATTTTATAAGTCTCTCAGTTTCATCTTGAATAATACCTAGACCTAAATCAAGTTCTTCTTTTCCTATACCATCATAACCAAGTGTTTCACTCCATCCTTTAATTGATGTAAGCGGTGTTCTAAGCTCGTGAGATATAGATGATATAAATTCTTCTTTTAGTTTTTCACTTTTGTCAATTTCAGATGCCATATATTCAAAAGTTTCTGCTAAATCACCGATTTCATCATCAGATATATTTCTATTTTTAAGCTTTATTTTGTAATTACCATGCGCTAATTCATTTGCAAATTGTTTTAGTTCTATTAATGGTTGTATCAATCCTTCTGCAAATCTAAGACTTAAAGATATTGCAATAAGTAAAATGCATATACCTGCTAGTATTAGACCTAGTATTAATTTAAATATAACTTGATCTATATGATCTAGAGATACTGTGTACCTTACAACACCTTCAATTATGTTATTAGTCTTAAGAGGGATAGATATACTCATTACATGTTCATTAGTTTCTGCGATTCTATGTGTATAAGGTACTAAATCTTTAGCATCTTTTAATGCTCTATCCACATCTTCATAATCTGCCTTTTCATTGGTTTTAAATCCATATCTATCTAAAATTATATTCTTATTTTTATCTATAATTGTAACTGCATATCTAGAGTTATATTTTAGATTTTCTTTTTCAATTATATTGTTTACTTTCTTTTCAAAACTGCTAGATTCCATTTGTACAGTGTTATAATTCGAATTAGTATTTTCAACTACATTTTTTAAATTTTGTCTTACATAGTCATAATAATAATTTTGAATATAAAATATAAATAAACCTTCAAATAATGTAACTGTTATAATAATTATTGTAAAATAATTTTTAATTATCTTTTTTCTTAGACCCTCAAAATGTAGCACTATTATTCTTCCTTTCTAAAACAATATCCATAACCCCAAATAGTTTGTATATATTTAGGTTTTGATGGGTCATCCTCTATCTTATTTCTTATTCTTCTTATATTTACGTCAACTATCTTAAAGTCATAAAGATAATTAGTTCCCCATACTTCATCAAGTATTTGATCTCTACTTAAAGATTGCTTAGCATTAGTCATTAGGTATTTTACTATTGAAAACTCAGTTGGTGTAAGTTCAATTTCAGCTCCATCTTTAAATAACTTTCTTTTATCTAAGTCAAGAGTAAATGGTGCTGACACTATCTCACTATTTTTAGGAATACTATCATCTTTTTTCACTCTTCTTATTAGCGCTGACACTCTAACTAATAATTCTTTTATACTAAATGGCTTTACTATGTAATCATCGGCTCCTGATATAAACCCTTCTATTTTGTCATCTTCTTGAGCCTTTGCTGTAAGCATTATTATACCTACTTGATCAAAATTTTGTCTTATATACTTACATACGTCTATACCACTCATATCAGGTAGCATTACATCAAGTAATGCCAGTTGTATATCTTTTTCACTATTCATCTTTTCTATAGCTTCTTGTCCGGTTCCAGCTTCTATTATTTCATAACCTTCTCTTTTTAGATTTATACTCACAAAACTTCTAATTCCAATCTCATCTTCCATTATTAATATTTTTTCCTTCATTATATCCTCCAAATAAACTTAATATATTAGCGAGAAAAACTCTTTTATTGTTTCTTGATTTAATTTTAGTTTTTTCATTTCTGCTTCATTATCTATGTATAATATGTATGTATTCTCATCATTTTCATTTAAAATAAATCCATTTTGCGGCACAATTGACTTATTTTCATCCATTACTTTCTTGTTATTTAAAGATATTGTAAATAAATTAACTTGCTTATTTTTATCAGTATCATAATAGTAGAATTTAAATAAAGGGCTCTCACTTAAGTAATCTTCTTTTACAAATAATTTATTCATTAAATTATTTGGTATAAGTAACTTAAAATTGTACTGATAATTATAATATCTTTGAACTATAAATACTAATCCTGAGTTTTCTTCAGTTTTTCCATTCCATTTATACCAACTTACATATGCTGAATTTTTGACAGTATAAATTTTTCCACTTCCATTTACAATTGGTATATCTATAACATTATCTTTATCTTTATCTGTATTTTCAACTGGTATATAATATGGTTTCATTATATTTTTGTCAGAATCACTAAATGCCTTTTTTAACTTATTGTCTTCCATATATAACATTTGAGTCATATAATTATTATCTTTAATGGTTGGCATATCTAGTACTATACCTTTTTTATTAGTTGCTATATTTCCTATAGTTATATATGAATCACTTAATCCTCTAATATTTTCAAATTCTACATGATCTTTATACTCTAAGGTTTTATTAAAATTGGCCATACTTACATAGACTTTATTTGTTTTTGTATTATAGTGCATAAGTAGAATATCTATAATATTATCATCATCCATATGACCAATTTTAACTTTCATATCTTGTAAGTTACTTATATCTTTTAACCATGTCGGATTTAAAGTATATACTTTTTTATTTTTCCTTCTTTATAAGAATAAATATGAAGGTTAGTTTTTTCATTTCCTTTAATCAGTAAAATTATCTCTTTATTTCCATCTCCATTTAAATCATAAAAATTAGCATACTCTATTGAATCTCCTTTTTGGAGTAAATTATCTTTATTAGTATACGTATCATTTGGATTTTTACTTAATATCAAAAATCCAACTTCTTTTTGGTCAGAGTTCATAATTTCCTTTTTCTCAAATGCTATTATCTCATCTACTCCATCGCTATCTAAATCAACTTCGTTAATCTTTCCAACTTCACTTGAATTAGATGGAAGTATTAATGAAGAGTTTATTGAAGGAAGTTGCTGCTTAATAGCATTATATAATGCTTCTTTTTTTTCATTATAGACAGGTTTATCTTTTATTAGCTGTTCTGGAGACTCAGAATCTATACTACAACCTGTAGTAAAAAGAACTAATAAACTAGCTAAAACTGTCAATCTTGATACTTTCATCCAAAACCTCCATTTTTAGTTTTACTTAAAATAATCTTTAAAATTTTTTATTCGATTTTCTTCTTCTTCGATTTTACTTATTTCCATTTCTCCTCTTCCTAGTCTATCACATAACGACAATAGTGCAACCTCTTTATAGTCTACTTCACTTAGCATATTTTGAGGTTCAAAAAATGGAAGGTTTTTATCAAAAAACAAGGGTTGCATGTGCCATCTAACTAATTTAGATACTTTCAATTTAAAATCTTTATCATCTGTTAAAGCATCTAAAAATTTAAATGCTATTTTCTCACCTTCTATATCATGATTATACGATGTAATTCGATTTTTTCTTATTCTAGTTGTAGTTAGTTTTCCTATGTCATGTAGAAGTGCTGCCCACATAAACACCTCTTTATTTTCAGAATGGTCTTTATATTTACTAGCGTTATCTACTACCAACAATACATGATTTAATACACTTCCTTCAGGATGATATTTTTTATTTTGTTCTATGTTTTCTAATTTTTTAATTAGCTTGAAAGGTTCTATATCTAATTTCCCCTCTCTTATTAGACGTTTTATATCCTCAGAAGGTTTCATACTTTCTAATAAAATTTTATTTAATTCATTAAATGTATTTTTATAAACCATAAAACCACCACTTTCTAAATATTGTCATATTTTTTGTGTAAAATTTTTATTTTATATTTATAAATAAAAAAAATAAAAGCTTAGCATATATACTAAGCCTTTATTATATTTTAACACTATTTGTATTATTTATTTACATTTTTCTTTAATATTTTACATATTTACTTTTTAGGAAATTTATCTTCTGACCATACTAAATCTTCAAATTTACTTTTTAAATTTTCTTCATTAAACTCTTCTTCTGTTTGCTTTCCTCTAAATGATATAGAGTCTGAACTTTCTTCATTTATATACTCATATTCATCTTCATTTGCTTCTTCTACTTCTATTTCATTTTTTACTTCTAATTCTTCTTCTTGAATATCTTGTTTTCTTCTTCTTTTATTTTGACTTACATTTTTTTTGTGAGATTTTTTAGATTGTTTAGGTTGTTGAATAGCTTCTTCAGTTTCTTGAATTGGTGTTACCTCTTCATATGCTTCAGTTTGAGATTGTTTTGAACTTTTTTTAGATTTTGCATTTGTCTTTTTATGTTTGTCTACTGAATCACTACTCGGTTTATTGTTTTTGTGCTTACTAGTCTTTTGATTTTTACTTTCACTATTTGTACTTTTGCCTGGTTTAGATGATTTAGATGATTTAGATGATTTTTTACTATTTTGTTTATTTTCTTCAACTTTATTACTACTTGATTTTTTAGATGATTTTTTCGTTCCTAATCCTAAATTTAATTTTAAGCCACCAGATTTTTTTTCAGATTGACTTTCTAATCCAAGTTCTGCTCTTTTTTCCTCTGGAACTAAATCATTTAATATTATCTCGTTGAAATCTTCTGTGTATTGTGTTTTATTTTCAGCGGTTTTTTCCATTTGATTTGAATGCGAACTTTTAGATACCTTTTTTCTTCTATTTCCATTCATTCTAAACATTATGACACCCCCTTAAAATAATCTTTCTATTATATATATTATATTAAGGGGGAAATTATTAATTTATTTTTTAGGCGGCTTAGGCCCAATATATTGGTACATGTTAGTTTTTAACATACCATTATATAATTTTCTTCTTTTATCAGCTTCTTTTCCAAATTCATTTTCAAACTCTTCATATGAAGTTATTAAATAGTAAGACCAGTTTTTAAGTTCTCTAAACGTATAACCTAAATGCTTATAAAGAGTTTGTACGCTTTCTTTATCTTCTAATCTCTCACCATATGGTGGATTTGTAACTATAAATCCATATTCTTCATCACTTTTAAAATCAAGGGCATTTCCTACTTTAAATTCTATATATTCGTCTACTCCTGCGATTTCTGCATTCTCTTTTGCTATTTCTATCGCTTCCTCATCTATATCATATCCATAAATTTTAAAGCTGGCATCTTCATCTATTGACTCGAAAGCTTTCTTTCTTATATCCCACCATATCTTTTTATCTATAGTTCTCCATTTTTCAGATATAAATTCACGATTAAGACCTGGTGCCATATTAATTCCCATCATTGCAGCTTCAATTAAAACAGTTCCTGAACCACACATAGGGTCTACTAATGTTCTACCTGGACTCCACGGAGTTAAATACATCATTGTAGCTGCTAATGTTTCTCTTATTGGAGCAGCATTTGCTTTTTCTCTATATCCTCTTTTATGAAGTGCGTCTCCCGTTGTATCTATAGATATAGTTACTTTGTCTTTGTGTATAAATACATATATAGGATATTTTTCTTTGTCTTCTTTTATTAATCCATCTTCCATATAGCTCTTTTTTAAACTTTCAGCTATTGCTTTTTTAACTATAGATTGTATATCTGTTGTACTATATAACTTTGACTTTATAGATGATGCTTTAGCTACTGGAAATTGTGCTCCATAAGGAATGTATTTTGACCAATTTATTCTTTTTGTATTTTCAAATAATTCGTCAAAAGATTTAGCTTCAAATTCTGCAACCTTAAGGTTTACCCTCTCAGCACATCTTAGCCACATATTAGCTTTAGCTATACCATCTTCGCCAGTTTTATAAGTTATTCTTCCGTCTTCTGTTTTTAATATTTCAAATCCCAAGTTCTTTATTTCTCTTGCTAATAATTTTTCTACACCAAAAAAGCAAGGTGATATTAATGTATAGTTTTTCATGTCTTCCTCCTATTTTTCGATTGTTTTGTTCATACTTCCCATTTTATATCCGTTCATATCTAAGGTAGTATATTTAAATCCAATTTCTATAAATTTATTATTTGTCTTTTCTAAAATATCATTACTAAAGAATTTATGTATTTCATCTTTATCTACTTCAATTCTTGCAATATCTCCATGGTGTCTTACTCTAAATTGAGTAAATCCTAATTCTATTAAATATTGTTCACCTTTTTCTATCATTTCAAGCGTTTCTTTAGTAATTCGTGTTCCATATGGAATTCTAGTTGCAAGGCATGCAAAAGCAGGTTTATTATGGGTACTTAGTCCCAATTTTTTTGATAGGATTCGTATATCTTCTTTAGTCAAATTACATTCTCTAAGGGGACTTATTATATCTAATTCTTCTAGTGCCTTAAGACCTGGTCTATAATCACCTATATCATCTAAATTAGTTCCATCTACTACATATTTAATATTATTCTCTTTTGCTATTTCTTTTATTTTTCTAAAAACTGCAGTCTTACAGTAATAACATCTTTTAGGACCATTTTCTAAGAATTTTTCTAAATTAAAATCTTCTATTTCTAAAATAACATGCTTAATATTAAAATTTCTTGCGTATTCTTTTGCTTCATTTATCTCAACGTCAGAGTGCATCATTGCATGAATGGTTACTGCTATAGCATTATCTCCTAATGTATCTTTTGCTACCTTTAATAAAAAGTTACTATCTACTCCTCCTGAATATGCGACAGCTATACTTCCTAATCCTTTTAACCTAGATTTTAAGTTTTCTAGTTTTTGACTAAGATCCATTATACTCCCTCCAAAATTTCGCTAAATTAGTTATATAAAACATATAATATTTTAAAATTAAATCTACTTACTAGATTAGAGTCTAGCCTTTCTATTATACATTAAAATCCATTTTTAGTACAAATATTATTTATATATAAATACTAAACTCATATCATTTGATAATTTATGATAATTATTGTATCATAAAATTAGTTAGGGGTGAGGCAATGAATATTAATTATGACATCTTACAAAATTTCCTTAGATGTAATAAAAATATTAAATTGAAGTTTAGAGAAAATACTAATATTTTAGATGTAATTATTTCTAGTGAAATTATTTTAAGTTTAGAGTTAAGTAGTAATAATATAGAAGAACATAGTGATATAATATATAATTCTATAACTAATTTAGATGGAATTACTATGTACATACCAAAAATATATATTAAATAGAAATAGTGTAGATTAAGTCTACACTATTTTTTAGTTTTTTTTATTTTTCTAATAACTATTGGAACCATAATCATACTACCAACTAATGAATCTATCATATCTACCATAGTATCTGTAAGTCCTCCTGATTGAGTATTTAGACCGCCAAACACATCAAGTAAAAACTCTGTAATTTCACATAAACTAGATATTCCCATACTAAATGTAAATAAATATATAACTATAAAAAACTTACTCATTTTACTAGCTAATTCTTCTTTATTAAAGTAATTTAGTATTGAAAATGCCACACTAACATTAATAAATCCAGACCAAAAGTGTAAAAAATCATCATAATGATTTATTTTATCGTATAATCTATAACAGCTTCCAAGTAAAGATGAAGATAAAATAAAAAGTACAAGTACGTTGTATAATTTATCATTAATTAACTTATTATATTTTTTGCTTCCTATATATAATACAATTGTACCTAATAAACATGCTATAGATGTTCCTGATTTACCGCCTTCTTTATTTATAAAAAAATATATAATTGAAAATATATATACAATACTTAAAGCTATAGTTAAGTATTTTTTATCTTTAATTTTATCCAATTTATTTCCTCCTATTTATCTTTTTATATTATTGTTTACTATATACATAAAAAAAATTCGCATCTCTTGGTCAACGTATCTACCAAACAT
>NZ_HG529334.1 GCF_000499525.1 Faecalimicrobium dakarense
ATATAACTATAAAATTTATTCATTTTGATAATTACTTCATCTTTATTTAAGTAATTTAATATTGCAAATGCTACACTAACGCTAATAAATCCAGACCAAACATGTAAAAAATCGTCATAACGATTTATTATATCGTAAAATCTATAACAGGTTCCAAGTAAAGATGAAAATAAAATAAACAGCACAAGTACAATATATAGATTATTATCAATTAATTTATTATTCCTTTGATTGACTATATACAATATAATTGTACCTAATAAACATGCTATTGATATTGCCACGCTTACAATTTCTTTATTTATAAAAAAATATACAATAGAAAATATATAAGCAATACTTAAAGATATATTTAGGCACTTTTTACCTATATTATTGTTCAATTTTTTCCTCCTATTTACCTTAGTTAGTATTTTTATATTATTATATACTATCTCTGTAAAAAAAATGAACTTTCGTTAAAAAGTTCATTGAAAGTTCATATATATTTTAAAATTATTTTTTTACTTCTTTATTTCTATAAACTTTTATAGAAACTATCATTGAAATCATTAATATTGCTGTGTTAAAAATGATTAATATTACTGATATTCCTATTGTATCTACTATATTACTTATCTTTACCATTATTTCTGAGTTTTGGCTTAATATTTCCATCATTCCTGACACTAACCCTATTAAAATCATGAATATTACTACCATAACCACTCTCATTTTATTGGCACCGAATTTTAAAACTGTTGGTATTATAAAAGATATAGTTAATATTGCTGAAGTTATTCCCATTCCTAAAAATGCTTTTAATGGTATATCTATGGCATTTATTTTATTTCCTATATTATATACTACTATTAAAAAAATACTTGTTAGAGCTAGTATTATAGCTCCAAATAAATATCTAGACATTACATATTCATTTCTCTTAACTGGAAGTACTGCTACTAAGTTATCTATTCCATTCATATCTTCATATACCATTGCTTGATATAGCGTCATAAGTATTATAAATCCAAATAGTATATTTAAAAAATATGGATTAAATATAGCTACAGCTGTCCATATAATAAGTACAAATGCTATTTGTTTAAATACAGACTTTAAATTCAAAAAACTCATTTTTGTAAGGCTAACTACATTATTCATAAATTTACCCCCTTGTATAATACATTAATATATCTTCTAAATTTGCCTTATCGTATATTACCTCTTCTCCAAATATTTCTTTTGCGCTTTTAATATTTGATGTTAATCCTTCAAAACCAAAAGAATTTTCAGTGAAAGATATTAATTCTTTTTTGGTATCGCCATCTAGTAATTGCTTATTTCCTCTTATTATTTTATGATTTTCTAATATGCTTTCTTTGTCTCCTCTAAGTATTACTTCTCCATTATATATAAATACTAAATAGTCAGATACTTTATCTAAATCTGAAGTTATATGAGTTGAGTAAAATACGGTTGCTTCTTCTTTATCTATATGTTCTTGAATTATATCTAAAAATTCATTTCTAACTAAAGGATCTAAGTTCGCTGTTGGTTCATCCATTACTATTAATTTAGGGTGATGAGAAAGTGCCATTATAAGTTCAAACTTCTTTTGTTGTCCTTTTGATAACTCTTTATATACTTTCTTTTCATCTAACTTAAATTGATTTATATACCTTTTATATAGTTTCTCATCCCAATTTTTGTAAAAAACGCATATACTTTTTTTAATATCTATAAGTTTTAATTCATTTACATAACCCGGTATATCTCCAACATAACCTATAACTTCTTTTATACTTATATCGTCTTCTTTATACTCTTTATCAAGTATTTTTATACTCCCACTGTCTTTAAAAAGCATATTCATAATTAATTTTATTGTAGTTGTTTTTCCACTGCCATTAGGACCTATAAATCCTGTTATAAAACCTTTTTTATTTCTAAATTTTTTATATTTAATTCAAATTCATTTAAATTTTTACTAAGATTATTTATCTCTATAGCATTCATATATTAACCTCCCTATACTTCTTCATAAATACTTTTAAATATTTCTAATCCTTCTTCTAATGTAATCCCCACAGACTTAGCCTGTTTTATAATTTCTTCTAGCTTATTTTCTATTTCAAACATAGTCATTTCTTTTAACCTTTCGGTATTTTGAACTGCTACAAATGTACCTTTTCCCGTTACGGTTTGTATAAGTCCCTCTTTTTCTAGTTCCTCATAAGCTCTCTTAGTTGTTATTATACTTACCTTTAACTCTTTTGCTAAGTTTCTTATTGATGGTAGACCTTCTCCTGGCTTTAACGAGCTATTTAAAATTTGAGCTTTTATTTGATTTTTTATCTGCTCATATAAAGGAATTGTTGATGAATTATTTATGTTTATATTCAATTTATCACCTCTTTGTATTATTATATGCAATACTGTATATAAAGTGTATATATTATCTATATACACATATTAACACTTTAATTCTATAATGTCTATTCATTTTTTATTTCATTTTAAAATAAAATAAAAAAGACCACATATATATCACTATATACACAGTCTTACTGTCTTTATAATAAGTCTACCTAATATCTATATACGAGTCCCTACTTTAGTTATACTTTTTTAAACTAGGTTAAAATATATATAAATTCAATGTTTAGGAGAGTTTATTATGGATATTTTAGCCGAAGTTATGCTATTCGCTTTAGCAATAATTTTTATTTTTAAGATATTTAAAAATACTTTTATATTTTTTTCATTTATGGTGCTTAGTTTATTAATATTTACTAACATAAACGTGTCATTCTTAACAGCTCTAATTTTATCTGCTATTATACTTAAAGGTTTAAAAGATACTTTGATTAATTTAAATATATTATTTAAGCTCATATTGCAATCAAAATATAAGTTTAAAGAAAGGTATCTTGGTAAATTAGTTAGAATTTTATTTGAGCTTAACTTTACTACTTTTATACTAATATGCTATAGTGCTTTATTGTTATATATTCAATCTGTTTTAAAGTTTGATATTGCACTTGTGGCTACAATTTTAGTAGTTCTATCTATCGGACAATACATACGAAGATTTATTTACAAAAGATCACATTTTTATTATCCTAATAGGATTATTTAGTATTATTACCACTTCTTAAATTTAAGAAAGTGGTTTTTAATTATTATGATAATTTATTCTTATTTTGTTAATATAATTTATAGATGAGAGTGATTAGATGAAAACTGTATTATATTTGAAATAAAAAAGACCGAATATATATTGCTATATAAACGGTCTTACTGTTTCTTTATAATAATTTTTCTTTCCACTCATCTTCTTTAAATCCTATAACTACATTTTTACCATCATATGCTATAGGTCTTTTGATAAGCATTCCATCGCTAGTTAAAATTTCTAAAAGTTTTTCATCAGACTCAGTCTTAACTACATCTTTAAGTCCTAACTCTCTATATTTAACCCCGCTAGTGTTAAAGAATTTTTTAAGTTCATATCCACTAACTTTATACATTTCTTCTAACTCTTCCTTAGTAGGAGGATTTTTTACTATTTCAATATTTTCAAACTCTAAATTATTTTCACTAAGCCAAGCCTTGGCCTTTCTAACTGAAGATCATTTTGAATACCCGTAAAATTTTATCATTTGCGTTTATCCCTTTCCTTATTATAATATATTTTTATATTACCCATTTTTTTTATCTTAAATCATTTTACAATATATTACTAATATCCTCAATATTTCCATTATTAATTTTTATAAACTTATCTCCAACTTCCTTAGCAAAGTGGCTATCATGAGTTACTATAAGGATACTTATTTTTTCACTTTTTAATTTATCTATTATATCTATAACCTTAATTATATTTTCATAATCTAGCGCTGATGTTGGTTCATCAAAACAAAGTATTTTAGGACTTAATGCACAAGCCCTAGCGATTGCAACTCTTTGTTTCTGTCCACCTGATAATTCATGTGGATATGAATTTTCTTTATCTTGTAAATCTACTAATTTTAATAATTCTTTTGCTTTTTTTACAGCTTCACTTTTATCTATTTTTAATGTATTTATTGGAGATTCTATAATATTTTCAAGTACTGTCATATGAGGAAATAAATTAAAGTTTTGAAAAACCATTCCTATATTTTTTCTTATTTTAGTTATATCATTTATTGATTTTATACTTTCATTATCTACTATAATTTCTCCACCTTGAAATTCTTCAAGGCCATTTATACATCTTAATATTGTTGTTTTTCCTGCTCCTGATTTCCCAAGCAATACGCCTGCTTCTCCTTCTTTTAATTCAAATGTTATATTATTTAATATTGTATTTTCATTATATACTTTTCTTAATTTATTTACTTTTAGCATATCATTCTCCTAAACATAATACGAATATTTATTTTCTATAGTTTTAAATACTTTAGTTATAATACCTACTAAAATTAAATATACTAAGCCAACTTCAATTAGTGGTATTAAACTTACTTGTTGATTTTGTGCTATTTGCGCAATTCTTAATATATCATTAAGACCTATTGTATATACTATTGATGTATCTTTTATTAATGTAATTATTTCATTTGACATAGGCGAAAGTATCTTCTTTATAACTTGAGGTAATATTATTCTTTTGTACATAATTTTTTTATCCATACCTAAAACTAAAGATGCTTCGTATTGACCCTTGTCTATTCCTAATATAGCTCCTCTATAAATTTCTGCGAAATACGCTGCATAATTTAATACGAATGCTAATATAGCTGCATTGAATCTATTAAATACTACTCCTACTAGTGGTAAACCAAAGAATATAAATATTAGCTGTAAAAGTAATGGCGTTCCTCTAAAAACTAATATATAAGTTTTAGATATATTTTATTAACTTATTCTTTGATAATCTCATAAATGCTAGCATTAGCCCTAAAGGTAGTGCTAATAATAATGTTATAAAAAATATAGATAATGTAACTGTAAGACCTTGTATCATATTAATTCCTCCTATTTAAACCATTTGTCATATATTTCATCAAAAGTTGAATCTTTTTTAATATCTTTTAAAGTTTTATTTACCTTATCTTTAAGTTCTGTATTATCTTTAGAAAAGGCAACAACATAATCTTCTGTTCCAAAATTTTCATTTAATATTTTATATTTGCTCGAGTCTTTTTTACTTATATAATATCTAGCTAATATTTCATCTACAACAATTGCATCTACTCTCTTAGCTTCTAAATCTCTAAAAACTTTATCATAGGTATCGTAAAGAACTGGTTGTTTATCTTTTATAGAATTTATAAAATTACTATCCCTATTTATAGCCTCAAGACTAGTTGAACCTTGCTGTGTTCCTACAGTTTTTCCACTTAAATTACTTTTATTGTTTATACTTGAATTTTTTAAAGTTACTATTACTTGTTTGTTTTGAAGATATGAATCTGTATATGATACTATTTTCTTCCTTTTTTCAGATAACGAGTATCCATTCCATATAACGTCTATATTTCCTGACATTAACTCAGTTTCTTTCATTGACCAATCTATTGATTGAAATTTTACATTCATACCTAACCTTTTAAGTGTTTCTTTTGCTAAATCAATATCAAATCCTACTATCTCTGAAGATTCATCCATATATCCCATAGGCACAAATCCATTATCAAATCCTACTACTACTTCATTTTTATTCTTATTATCTTTTGAACATCCTACTAACATAATTATTATTAAAGTTAATAAACTAAGTATTTTAAACTTATTTTTCATATTTAATCATCCTTTTTCAAAATATTTCGAATATTATTTTTAGAAAATTTTTCTTTTTAAAACAAGCCTTGCGCGCTTAAGGTTTATTTTTACACTTATTTTGGTAATAAAAAAACTCCCTCCTATAGCTATTGCTAAGGACGGGAGTTAACTCACGTGGTTCCACCTTATTTCATTAATGCCTTACGACACTAACCTCTTTAAGTACGGCAAATAATTTGCTTATACTCTATCACGATAACGGGTGCAGGGATACCGGAAACAGTCTACTAAGATTATAAATCTTTTCGGTGCTCTGCTCAAAGATGTGTTCAAAATAAATTCTAATGCTCCTCTCACCAAACGGAAACTCTCTGTTTAAGAAAATTATTTTTACTATTTCTTATCAACGCATTTAATATAACTTTATTCGATTCTTGTTTTTTATTATATTTTTTTTAATAATTATTGTCAATACTTTTTTTAAATATTTTATCCCCCAAGGAACAACTTCTACTTCTCCAAACCATCTTTCTTTAAGCCTATTAGAGTATTCACCTTTATATCCTATAAATGATAACATTATAAGTTCAACGTATTTAGTTCCTATTTGAATTATGTTCCACATATCTTCAACAGTTAAACTTGCTCTATTATCTTTTCTAGTTGGATGAACTATTTTATTTCTAAAGTAAATAACTAAATCAACTCCATCATCAAATTTAGTTTTTGTCCAGTCATCAAATAACTCAAGTTCATCACTACCATATGGTATTTTGCATATGTCTAGCACCATTTTAATATTTTTAGATGCACTATTTTTATCAAATTCTTCATCAGATAATATTTTTTCTTGTTCTACTAAAATAATATATGATAGTGCTTCAAGTGCTATTTGTATAGATATTATATTATTTTCCATAGTTATATCTCCAAGAGATTCTATGTACCAATCAATAACGTTCTTTATTGCTGGACCACAATATCCATCCTCTAATTTTTTACACATAAGAGCCATATATTTTTCTATATTATGATGATTAGATATAGTATCAGTCCATGTAGGTACAAACTTAAATGGAGTTATAAGATTTTCTCTCCAAAGCCTAAATACATTATTATTATTTTGGTATCCTTTTGCTAAGCAAATTCCTACATACCTTCCACACATAAAGCTTAAGCTACTAGATATTCTATCTAAAAAGTTTAGCATATTATTTGTTTTAAATAGTTTATTGTCTTTTCTTTTTATTCTACCTATATGTGTTATTATAGTTCCTGATTTAGCTTTTAATTCTTCGCTTAATTCTTTTCTATAATCATATCTTTTATCTATGGTAACTGTAAAATCATTTATATCAAATTCTATTCTACCTGCGAACAACTTGTCCACGTGTTTTATAAGATTTCCAGAGAATTTATCTAAATTTATTATGTGAAAATCTATATATTCTACATATGAATTTTTTGATTTTATATAATTATCGTTTGTATATCCTTCTATATTAAAGTCATTTATAGTATTTATCGTTACAGATATAGGTTTATATCCATACATTTCAAGTATTGCATTATCATAATCTAAATCTAAGTCCACGTCTTCATCTTCAATAAATAATATCTGAGCCTTAAAGTTTATAGATACTGGAGGTGTCATTTTATAATAGATTATTCCACTACATTTATATTTTTTATCTAAATAAATACAAAACCTTCCTTCATAAATACTTATATCTTCGTCTACCTTATACCTCAGGTAATCAGATGATATCGCATTGTTAACTACCTTCATAGCTAGACCACCTTTACTTTCATATAATACTATATCATTATATCATATTAAACATGCTAAAATGTAAATTAATAGCTAATTATTTATTCAAATGTAATTATAAATCCTTACTCTATATATTTATCTATATTATTTCAAATTTTATACTAAAAATAAAAAATACCGTGATTTAGTTGTATTACCTAAATCACGGTATTTTTATAAATTAATTAGTTTTGATTTAATTTCTCTAAAACGTCATTTAACTCTAAACCATGTATTTCACAAGCATTTACTAATGTTTCCATACTAGCTGATGGGCAACCTAAGCATCCCATTCCAAGTCCCATAAGAATTTGTGCTGCCTCTGGCTTTTTGTTTAATATTTCTGCTATTGTCATATCTTTAGTTATCATTTATATTATCTCCTTTAAATTTAATTTTTCTAAAATATCTTTTCTAAATTTATCAATACTTATTCTATCAATAAACTCTCCAAGTTTTTCACCCATATGTGCATTTTCATTGTAGTAGTTTAAAATAGTTTCTACAAGTAAAAAAGCTTCTTTTTCAGTTAATTCTTTAGTAATTATATCAGCAGGTCTTGGATTAAATCCAGCACTACCTCCTGCTGTTACAAAGAATTTACCATGAAAATCAACTAAAACCCCAACATCTTTTGAATAAACACTTGTACATGCATTTTGGCATCCACAAACACCTATTTTTGTTCTATTTGGTAAACTCATTCCATGGAAATTTTTGCTAATCTTCATTCCCACACCTATTGTAGGATATTTAGATCTTTTACAAAAATTTGCTGGGCATATTTCAACATTTTTTACTGAATATTGATTTTTTACTGCCGGTTCCATGCCTAACTCTTTCCAAATAGTTTCTAGGTCTTCTTCTTTTAAATTAGTTATCATTATTCTTTGACCTGAGGTAATTTTTAAAACACCTTTATATTTTTTAGCTACTTCTGATATCTTTATAAGAGTATCAGGTAGAACAAATCCTCCTGGTATATGTGGAGTGATGGCATAAGTTCTTTTTCCATCTTTTATCTTTTGTAAGTTTCCATACTTAGACATCAGGTTCTCCTTTATAATTTAATTACTTTATACCTTATATTTACATTATTATACACTATTATTACCATAAAATGCGTAACATTAGTTACGTATTTTATATATTTTTAAATGCAGTTGAAAGCATTAACTTTATTCTATTCAATTGATTAGTTTTACTTGCAGAAGGGTCATAGTCAATAGGTATTATATTTGCATTTTCATAAACTCTTTTTAATTCTTTTATCTGCCCTTTACCTGTTATATGGTTTGGTAAGCATCCAAAAGGTTGCATACATATAATATTTCCTACTCCCTCTTCTATAAGTTCTACCATCTCTCCTGTTAATAACCATCCTTCACCAGTTTGATTTCCCATTGAGATAATTTTTTCAGTATTTTTTGCAATATGTCTTATATGATTGGGAGATTTAAACCTATTACTATTATTAAGTTCCTTTTTATATGTTCTTTGATATATATCAATAATATATATAGCAAAATTACCTAACATTTTATTTGTTTTTGTACCTTCTAAATATTTATATTTATAAGATGAGTTTAGTGAACAGCTTAAAAAGAAGTTTATAAGTTCTGGTACTACAGCCTCTCCACCTTCCTCCTCTATTATCTCTACTAGATTATTATTTGCAATTGGATGAAATTTTACTAATATTTCTCCAACTAAACCAACTTTAGGTTTTTTATATCTAATATTTCTAAGTTATCAAACTCATATATTATTGATTTTATATTTTTCTTAAATGTAAATATACTAGCCTTATCCAAAGATTCTTTACATATCTTTACCCATTTATCGTATAGATTATTAGCGCTTCCTTTATTTTTTTCATAAGGTCTTACTCTATATAATACTTTCATTAATAAATCGCCATAAATAACTGACATAAAGAGTCTATTTATTAATTTAATAGTTATATCTTTTACTAATCCATTCTTTTCTACTCCATTTACACTTAAGGATATTACTGGTATATCTTTAAATCCAGCATCACATAGTGCTTTTCTTAAAAAGCCTATATAATTAGTAGCTCTACACCCTCCACCTGTCTGAGTTATTGCAACAGATATGTTGTCTAAATCATATTCTCCATGTTTAAGTGCATGTATTATTTGACCTATAACAATTATAGCTGGATAACAAGCATCATTATTTACATATTTTAGTCCTTCTTCTATTATTTCAGAACTAGAATTAGTTAAAATTTCTAAGTTATATCCACTTAAGTTTATTGCTTTTTCAAAGAATTGAAAATGTATTGGAGACATTTGAGGTGCTAAAATAGTATGATTCTTTGATATAGTTCCTTTTTTATATTTTATTTCATTATTTTCTACATGCTCTTTATCTATATTATTTTTATCTCTTTCTATCATAGCTGCCTTTAAAGATCTTAATCTAATTTTAGCAGCTCCTAAGTTATTACCTTCATCTATTTTGATAACAGTGTAAATTTTTTCTCCTTCATCTAATATTTCCTGTACTTGATCTATTGTAACTGCATCTATCCCACATCCAAAGGAGTTTAGTTGAACTAGTTCTAAATAGTCATTATCTTTTACAAAGCTTGCTGATTTGTATAATCTTGAGTGATATACCCATTGATCTACAACCCTCAATGGACGCTTTAAATTTGCTAAATTACATATTGAGTCTTCTGTAAGAACTGCCATATCTAAAGAATTTATAAGTTCTGGTATACCATGATTTATTTCTGGATCTAAATGATATGGTCTTCCAGCTAAAACTATACCTTTTATATTATTATTTTTTATATCTTCTATAGCGCTTTGACCATAGTCCATTATATCTTGTTTGAATTTTTCTTGTTCTTGGATAGCTAATTCTACTACATTGTTTATACTTTCTCTTGATAATTCTTTAAAATATATTGATAGTTCATTATAAAGTCTTTCCTTTAACTTTTCTTTATTGTTTAAACTTAAAAAAGGATTAATATATTTTATATTTTTTTCTCTTATATTTTCAACATTATTTTTTATAACCTCAGAATATGATATTACAACTGGACAATTATAATTATTATCCGAATTACTATCTTCTTTTACTTCATTGGTTATACAAGGATAGAATATATAATTTATTCCTTTTTCAATTAAATTTTCAATATGACCATGAACCATTTTCCCCGGATAGCAAACTGTTTCTGAAGCTATACTAGTTATTCCTTTTTTGTAAATATCTTTTGACGACCTATCTGATAATATAACTCTAAACCCTAGATTCGTAAAAAATGTAAACCAAAATGGATAATTTTCATACATGTTTAATACCCTTGGTATTCCTATTTCACCCATAGTAGCATCTTCTTTTTTTATAGGCTTATACTTAAAAAGTCTATTATATTTATACTTAAATCCATTTATATTATTAGCTTTATTTTTTACTATATTTTTAGTGTATATAGCCTCTCCTTTTTCACATCTATTTCCTGATATAAACAAATCTTTATCTGAAAATTTATTTATAGTTAATAGACAATTATTTAGGCATCCAGAGCATCTCTTTACTTCTATATCTAATTTTATATTTTCTATTTCTTCTTTATTTATTAGCTTTGTTTCATATCCTATAAAGTATTTTTCTTTTGATATTAATGCAGCTCCATAAGCTCCCATGATACCTGATATATTAGGTCTTGTAACTTCTTTTTGTATAAGTTTTTCAAAACCTCTTAAAACTAAATCATTATAAAATGTTCCACCTTGAACTACTATATTTTCTCCCATATCATTTAAATCTCTTATTTTTATAACTTTAAACAGTGCATTTTTTATAACTGAATAAGATAATCCTGCTGATATATCTGCTATACTTGCTCCTTCTTTTTGAGCTTGCTTAACTCTAGAATTCATAAATACAGTACATCTAGATCCTAAATCTACAGGTTTTTTTGAATATATACCTTCTTTAGAAAATACTTTTATGTCCATAGATAGAGAATCTGCAAAAGTTTCTAAAAATGATCCACAGCCAGAAGAACAAGCTTCATTTAAAATGATACTATCAATAACTCCATTTTTTATCTTTAAGCACTTCATGTCTTGTCCACCTATGTCTAATATAAAATCTACATTTTCATTGAAAAATTTTGCAGATTTATAATGTGCGATAGTTTCTATTTCTCCATAATCTATTTTAAGAGCCTTTTTTATAAGACCTTCACCATATCCTGTTACTGTTGAACTTACTATTTTACTATTAGATGGTAATACTTCATATACTTTTTTCATTACACTTAACGTAGTTTCTAAAGGACTACCGTTATTACTACTATAATGAGAATATAATAAATTTCCATCTTCATCAATTAATGCAGCTTTAGTAGTTGTTGATCCTGCATCTATTCCTAAAAAGCAATTACCTTTGAAATCAGTTATATCTTTTTTAATTACCTTGTTTTTGCTATGTCTATCTAAAAATTCTTCATACTCTTTTTTATCTTTAAAAAGTGGTTCTAAATCATTAGATGTATCTAATTTATTATTTTTTAAATTATCAACATTTTTAATTAGTTCCGTTATCTTTATATCATCTTTTTCTCTAGATAATAAACTAGCGCCAAGCGCTACATAAAGTTGGGCATCTTCAGGGAAAATTATATCTTTATCTTCTAAATTTAATGCTTGGTTAAACGCACATCTAAGATGCGATAAAAAATATAATGGTCCACCTAAATAAGCAACTTTACCTTCTATTTTTCTTCCACATGACAATACACTAATAGTTTGAACTACTACTGCATTAAAGATGCTCATTGCAATATCTGTCTTTTTTGCACCATCATTTATAAGGGGCTGTATGTCTGTCTTTGCAAATACTCCACATCTTGATGCTATTGGATAAATAACACTATAATCTTTAGCGAGTTCATTTAAACCTTTTGCATCTGTTTTTAGTAAAGATGCCATCTGATCTATAAAAGCACCAGTTCCCCCTGCACATATACCGTTCATCCTTTGATCTATACCACCACTTAAGTACGTTATTTTTGCATCTTCTCCTCCAAGCTCTATTATCACATCTGTATCTGGATGAAATTTCTGTATTGCACTTGTACTGCAAATTACTTCTTGAATAAATTCAATATTTAAAGCTTTTGATATATCCATTCCTCCAGATCCGGTTATTATAATAGTTATATTTGAGTCTCCTATTTTCTCATATATATTAACTAATACTTCCTTCAATGATCTTTTTATATCTGAGTAATGTCTTCTGTATTCTTTATAAATTACATCATTATTTTCACTTACTATTGCTTTAATAGTTGTTGAGCCAATATCTATACCTAAATTAAATACTCCATCCATTCTATTCCCCCCACTATTTATATGTAATTTATTTTTTATTGCAATTTTAAGGTGGTAAATTTTCTACTAATATTAATCTATTCTTGGAAATATTATTGTATGAACTATATTTTTCTTTTTAAAATTTAATATGAAATTATACTTTCAATAAAAGATTTATATAATTTAATCAAATAAAAAA
>NZ_HG529335.1 GCF_000499525.1 Faecalimicrobium dakarense
ACGTCTTTTTTTATTTTAGAGTTCTTTTTGCTATGTTTGAACAATGGTCTGAGATTCTTTCTAGGTTGCTAATTAATTCTATATATAATATTCCCATATCAATTTCACACTTATCATTATTTAATCTAGATATATGATTTACTCGAATAGATTTTTCTATTTTATTTACTTCACTTTCTATTTTAATTATTTTTATCGCTATATCTTTATCTCTGCTATCAATAAGTTTTAAAGAATTTTCATAGTTTTCCATTACCTTTTTATACATATTATTAACTTCTGATACACTTTCATCAGACATTTTTGCTCTTCTTTCAATTGCTATTTGCGATAGTTCTGATATATTTTTTGAATGTTCTCCAATTCTTTCAATATCATTTACAGTACTAAAAAGATTATCTATATCTTCGATTAAGCCATGCTGTATTGATTTTTTAGATAGTTTTAAAAGATAGCTTATTAAACTGTTTTGAAAGTCATTTATTGCCTTTTCTTTTTCAAAAGTTACCTTAACTTCTTTTTCTGACTTGTTAACAAAACTTTTCATAGCACTTTCTAAGCATTCTTTAGCAACATCTCCCATTTTAAGAGTTTCCTTAATAGCATTTGAAAATGCAATAGATGGTGTCTCTAATACTCTCTCATCAAGATAAGTTTTATTATTTTCTTCGTCTTCATTACTAGGAACAATTTTCATTGCTAATTTTACTATATATTTAGAGAAAGGAAGTAAAATTAAAACTGATACTATATTAAAAATTGTATGAGTATTAGCTATTTGCCTAGCTATATCATTTGGATTTATTTTAGTAACTATAGATACTGTTGGTCTATTTAAAAGTAGTAAAAATAATGCTGTACCTATTACATTAAATAATAGATGCATAATTGCTGCTCTTTTTGCGTTTCGATTAGCTCCAATACTTGATATTATTGATGTTACACAAGTACCAATATTTTGACCGTATAATATTGGTAGTGCTGCATTTAAAGGAATTAACCCTTGTGATGCAAGAGCTATTAGCATCCCCATAGAAGCACTTGAACTTTGAACAATTGCAGTTATTGCAAAACCTAGTAGCAAACCTAATATAGGTCTTTGTCCAAAACCTACTAATGCGTCTGTAAATCCTTTAAATTCAGCCAATGGTTTTACTGCATCTTTCATAAATTCCATTCCTGTAAATAAAATCCCAAATCCAAGTAATATTTCAGCTAGATTTCTTATCTTAGATTTTGATGAAAATAAATATAATATAATACCTATACCTAAGGTTATCGGAGCTAAACCTTCTAAATTGAAACTTACAAGTTGAGCTGTAACTGTAGTTCCAATATTTGCTCCCATTATAACTCCTATTGCTTGGTTTAAAGTCATTATTCCAGCATTTACAAACCCAACTACCATCACAGTAGTAGCACTAGAACTTTGTATAATTGCAGTCACAAGTGTTCCAACTAAAACTCCTATAATTATATTACTAGTTAAAAGTTCTATTATTCTTTTTAATTTATCTCCTGCTGATTTTTGAAGTCCTTCTCCCATTAAATTCATTCCATACAAAAAAAGGCCTAATCCTCCTAAAAGGCTTATAGCTATATTCAAATACATCCCTCCTTTTTTATTTTTAGATAATATAAACTTATGATTATCTATTTTTATAGTTATAATTCATAAATAAACTTTAATTTAAATAATATTATATAAGTATTTTATAATCATACAACATTAGAATATTAATATAATTCTTGGTTAAATTATTAATAACTAAATGTATCAAGGAGGAAATCATGGCTAAAAATAAAAACAATAAAAAAGCTAAAAATACAAAATTAGAAATAGCAGAAGAACTTAATATTGAACCAAGACTAAGACCTTCTAAGACTGGATCTGTAAGCCAAAATACTGCAAGACCCGTAAGCTCTCATAAATAGATAGTGAAATGTTTATTAAAAAAGCACTACTTAATTTGAAAAAGTAGTGCTTTTTACATATTATAAATTAAAGTTTGTACTAGCTAAATATAGAAAACATTTTCTTTTTTCTATTGACTTATTATTTATTTAAGTTATAATTTTAAACAACAAGTAGATAACTGAGATAGAGGCGCGAAATTTAAAAGTAATATTATGGAGGTAAGCTCAGTGAAGTAATATAAAAGGAAATTTCGCCGAAGTGAATAGTTAATAGCTTTAATACTATTTGCTGGTCTTATATAGAATATATATGAGACTGTCACAATTTGTGAAGAGCTATTTTCAATGAAAACGTACGATACATTCATATTATTGTATGGAGTTTTCGTATTTTTGTCATGAACATAGTTTCATGGCTTTTTTATTGTCAAAAAATTTTATATTATCTTAGTTACCTGCTTATGGAAAATTGATACCATAAGGAGGATAATTAAAATGAATGAACAAAGTCAAGAGTTAAAAAGAGGTTTAAAAGCAAGACACCTAAATATGATAGCTTTAGGTGGTTCTATTGGAACAGGTATATTTCTTGCAATGGGAAATACTATTAACCAAGCTGGTCCTGGTGGCGCATTAGTGGCCTATAGTTTAGTAGGTATTATGGTTTATTTTTTAATAACAAGTTTAGGAGAAATGGCAACTTATATGCCTATATCAGGTTCTTTTAGTTCTTATGCTACTAAGTTTATTGACCCAGCGCTTGGATTTGCACTTGGATGGAATTACTGGTACAACTGGGCTATAACAATAGCTGCTGAAATGGTTGCTGGTTCTTTAATTATGAAATATTGGTTTCCTAATATTTCTGGAATTTATTGGAGCTTATTATTTTTAGTTATCATCGTTTCTTTAAACTTTTTATCATCAAAAGCATACGGCGAATCTGAATATTGGTTTGCTGGAATAAAATTAGTCACTATAATTATTTTTTTAATAATAGGTGTGTTGATGATACTTGGAATAATGGGCTCTAGTGATATAGGCTTTCATAATTATTTTATATCTGATGGTCCATTTCATGGTGGATTAAAGTCAATATTTGCTATTTTTTTAATTGCAGGTTTTTCATTTCAAGGTACAGAACTTATAGGAGTTGCCGCTGGTGAAAGTGAAAATCCTGAAAAAACTATCCCAAAAGCTATAAAATCAATATTTTGGAGAATACTGATATTTTATTTAGGAACTATAATTGTTTTAGGCGCTATAGTACCCTTTACACAGGCAGGCGTTTCTGAAAGTCCATTTACAATGGTGTTTGAGAAAGCAGGTATAGCTGGAGCGGCTTCCCTTATGAATGCAGTAATATTAACTTCTGTATTATCTGCTGGTAACTCTGGTATGTATGCATCAACTAGAATGCTTCATTCTATGGCTAAAGAAGGATTGGCTCCTAAAATTTTCGCGAAAACTAATAAAAGAGGTGTCCCTGTAAATGCTTTAATATTAACGACTATAGTTGCTTCTTTTTGTTTCTTAACAGGTATATTTGCAGAAAGCACTGTCTATGTTTGGTTAGTTGCTGCATCTGGACTTGCTGGCTTTATATCATGGTTTGGTATAGCAATTTGTCACTATAGATTCAGAAAAGCTTATGTTCATCAAGGTAATAATTTAAAAGATTTAAAATTTAAAGCTAAGTGGTATCCATTTGCACCTATATTATCACTACTAATGTGCATAATTATTATAATAGGTCAAGGATTTTCTTATATAACACCAAATGGAATTGACTTTAATGGGCTAATAGCTTCTTACATAGGTATTCCTTTATTCTTAGGATTATATATTGGATATAAAGCTAAATTCAAAACTAAAGTTATTCCTCTAGAAGAAGTTGATTTGACTTATATTGAAAATACTGATAGATGCTTACAAGAAGTTAAGAGATAAATACTTATTATATAAAAATAAAAGAGTATAGACATTTTGTCTATACTCTTTTATTTTTATCCTACAAGCATGAATATAAAGTGAGCAGATGCACCAGCACATATGCCACCTATTGTATGTGATAGTATTGCTTTGCTTGTTATTTGTCTAGCATCTAAAGCATCCATCATACCTACATGTGTACTTAGATAACCGCTCCAACACATTCCCATAGCAGTAAATACTGCTATATCATTTGGAGTTACAATTCCATCTGTTATAAACTTAGGTACAAGTGACATTGCTGCCCCAACAGCCCCTAGTGAGGTAATTGGGAATGATATGGCTTCTGGTGATGTAAAACCAAATAATGGCTCTAATATAAATCTAAGTTTTTCTCCTAAAATTGGAAGAAGCCCTATACCTTCATATGCAGCACCTGTATATACTGCTGCTCCAGTATTAGGATCAGTAGATGGACCAAATGTTAATAGCATTACTACTGTACATACTACTAATACCCCAGGTATTATCGCTAGTCCTAATTCTACTCCACTTTTTCCCCCTTCTAACATTGCATCTAAAAATCTTTGGAATACATTTCCTTCCCTAATCTCTCTTAAATCTTCACTTCTAGATAATTTTAAATTACTTAAATCTGATTCAGAACTATAATTATAAAACTTTTTTGTAAAATATAACATTATTCTTACACTTATAATACTTCCTATTATTGCACCAATATTACCTATTATTGCAGGCAATACGTACTGTTCACCTTGAGATATCATAAATGTAGTTACTATAAGTCCCATTCCAAAAGATGTACCTAAATTACATAAAGCTGGGATTTGATAATTTTTAAAATATTTAGTAAATGATTTATCTTTGCTAAATGATATTATTGCAGGGTTATCTGATAAGTAAGTAGTTATTGCTCCAGCTATGCTCGCTCCGGGTAGTCCATATAAGGGTTTCATAAAAATGGCAAATATTTTATTAAGTAGTTCTATTACACCAAACTCTGATAATAGCGCACTTAATGCACCTGCTAATACTGCCATTGCCATTATTAAAAATACTGTGTTTAAAAGTAAGTCGTGTGCTGTGTTCATAATAACTTTAAACATTATTCCAGCACCCATGATATTAGCTACATATAAAAATCCAGCTAATAAAAGTCCAGTAAATACAAAAGCTTCTATGCCTATGGCTTTTGTACTTCTCTTTGATATGCCTTTTTCCATATAAATTTCGTCTCCCTTATTAAATTTTGTGACTAAGAGCATCTTTCTAAAATAACTTTTAATCTATGTTTACAATATTATACAATAAATAAAGTTATTAATCTATATAAACTTACTTATATCAATGTATCAATAAAATAAAAATAGGAGAGAATTTTTAAATTCTCTCCTATTTTACAATCTACTCGTTATGAGCTAAATTCATATTTTTTACTACATAGTTTACTAAGTCAACAGTTCTTGTTGAGTATCCCCACTCATTATCATACCAAGAAACTACTTTAACCATGTTGTTTTCTAACACCATAGTTGATAATCCATCTATTATAGATGATCTTGAATCTCCTTTGTAATCAACTGATACAAGTGGTTTTTCACTATATCCTAATATTCCATTTAATTTACTTTCAGATGCTTCTTTTAAAGCAGCATTTACTTCTTCTACAGTTACTTCTTTTTTCAGTTCACATACTAAATCTACTAAAGAAACTGTTGGAGTCGGAACCCTTACTGAGAATCCATTTAATTTACCTTGTAATTGAGGTAATACTTTTGCAACAGCTTTTGCAGCACCTGTTGTAGTTGGTATCATTGATTCAGCAGCTGCTCTTGCTCTTCTTAAATCTTTATGATTTTTATCTAATATTTGCTGATCATTTGTATATGAATGTATAGTAGTCATTAATCCTTTTTCTACACCAAAGCTTTCATCTAACACTTTAACAAACGGTGCTAAACAGTTAGTAGTACAAGATGCATTAGATATTATATTGTGTAATTCATTATCATATTTTTCTTCATTAACACCCATAACTATAGTTATATCTTCATTAGTTCCAGGAGCAGTTAATATTACTTTTTTAGCTCCTGCATCTATATGCTTTTGCGCTTTTTCTTTCTGAGTAAATAATCCTGTAGATTCTATTACTAAATCTACACCTAATTCTCCCCATGGTATATTAGCTGGGTCATTATGTCTCACGATTTTTATTTCTTTTGAGTTTATTACTAAAGTATCATCATCTTTAACTTCTACATTTCCTTTAAATGTTCCATAGCATGAGTCATATGTAAATAAATGTGCTAAAGTTTCTGCATTTGCTCTCGCATTTATAGCCACTATTTCTATATCGTCGTTTAATCTTTCTTGTGCAATTCTTAAAACCGCTCTACCGATTCTACCAAATCCATTCATACCTACTTTTATTTTCATATTTAAATCCCCCTATATTGCTAAGATATATACTTTCATTGATTATTGTATACTTTTTATTTAAATTGTGCAACATATTTTATTATTTTTTAATTATTTTTTGTTTTTTTATCATTTTTGATAAATAGTGTATACTTTTTATTATT
>NZ_HG529336.1 GCF_000499525.1 Faecalimicrobium dakarense
GCGTAAATAACTTACGCCCTATCTTTTTTTTATATATTTTCAATAAGATTTTTTGAATCATTATTTGAATTGTTATAATAATAGATATAATCTATAACTTTACCACTTATAGTTACAGCTATTAAAGAGTAAAATACATCAAATACTGATAAATATAAAAGTGATAAAATTAATATACAAACATCTCCTAATAAATACACCTGACCAACATTTAAAGATGTAGTCTTAGCAATAACTAATGCTAAAGCATCATCGCCTCCAGCAGCAGCACCCGCTTTAACGATAAGTCCTACCCCAACACCAACGCTTATTCCTGCAAGTATAGTAGATAAAAACATACTATCAATTTTGGGTACAAGTGGCCCTATAGCTTCAAACCAATCATACATAAATGAAAAACTTAATGATGCAATTATAGAATATATAAAGAATTTTTTACCAAAGAATTTATATCCTATTAAAAGAAGTGCTCCATCAATTACTATATTTGCTAGTGCTGGTTGTATATTGAATAGATTCTTTAACAGTAGTAAAAGTCCTAACACTCCACCTTCTGTTATATTGTTTAAATAATAAAAATTGTAAAAACCAAATGCTAATATAAATGATCCTAAAAGTATAAGCCCTATGGTTTTTAAAAGTCGCCGATCGGCCATAATATCCCTTCCTTTTTCTTAATTTACTTTATTATATTAGATAAATATAGCTTTGTATACACGACTTTTTGAAACTTAAAATTATACTATTTTTTTTATTTTTTTTCAATGATTTTTTAATCATTTTTTTATTTTTTATATTTCCATATCTACACTTAAGTATTTTCAACTATTTCACATATATCACTTTTTCAAAAAGTTTATATTAATACTTTTTATATTTAGTATAAATAAATCCATGTTTATATAATTTTTTTATTTGTTTAGAAATACTATCCTTTGTACTAACCCTTTTTATATAGTTATGATTTAAACATATATATATTTGGTATATAATATTTATTATTATAAAATAAGAGGTGAACAACATTGATAACTATAATTTCTCCAACTACAACTATGAATTTTGATAAAAATATAAAATTGAATAAATCTTCAACACCTATTTTCTCCGATGAAGTTGATTATCTTATAAATTTATTAAAAATGCTACCAATCTCTGATATAAAAAGTTTAATGAACCTAAGTGATGAATTATCAAATTTAAACTTTAATAGATATTCAAACTTTAATAAATCTGATAACAAAAGACTGCAAAGTATACTTGCTTTTGATGGTGAAGTATTTAGCTCTATGAATGTTTCAAGTTTTAATAATCTTGATATTGATTTTGCAAATAAATCATTAAGAATTCTGTCTGGACTTTATGGAATTTTAAGTCCACTAGATATGATACAGCCTTATAGGCTTGAAATGAAGGCAAAACTTGACAATAATTGCGGAAAAGATTTATATAAGTTTTGGAAATCCAAAATAACTAATTATATTATGAACGAATTAAAAAATCATGATAATCCAGTCTTAGTTAACTTAGCTTCTTCCGAGTATATTAAATGCATCGACTTAAAGCTTCTAAAGCAATCTTATAAGTTTGTAGACATTGTATTTAAAGAATACAATTCTATTGATGATACATACAAAGTAAAGGGGCTTTATGCTAAAAAGGCTCGCGGATATATGGTTGAGTATATTGTAAAGAACAAAGTTAATAATATAGAAACTCTTAAGTTCTTTAATAAGGAAGGATATAAATTTAATCCTGATTTATCTAGTGATGAAGTGTTTACATTTACTCGATAAATATAAAATTTTATATTTTTAGTATATAAAAAAGACTATAAAAATTCATAGTCTTTTTTATATCAATTACTATCTACAACAGCATTTGTGACATTTACAGCAATCATGATTTCTATCTCTCTTGCAACAGCAATCATGATCTCTATCTCTCTTGCAACAGCAATCATGATCTCTATCTCTCTTGCAACAGCAGTCATGATCTCTATCTCTATTGCAACAGCAGTCATGGTCTCTATCTCTATCTCTATCGCAGTTATGTCTTTCATCGAATCGAGGATCATCGAAACTTAGTATACAATCTTCGCCAAATTCATTAAATCTATCAAATTCATTAAACTCGTTAAATTCATTAAATTCATTAAATTGTCTCCAAGCTTCTCTTGTAGCTTCCATTTCTCTTTGATCTATAAAATTATTATTATTGTTGCTTGATATTCTTCTTCTTCTAGATTCACAACCAAAATCTCTACTCATAATAATACATCTCCATTTAATATTATTTTATGAGAAATATTTCTCATATAATATACTATGAAAATAATCATTACAAGTTACATTTTTTTCTTTTTTTCTACATTTTGCTTTAATTATCTATTATTTTTTCTAGAATATAATCTTGCATTTACTTCAGATCCAATTAATATTGCCCAACTACTTAAATAAATCCACGTTATAAGTACAATTATTCCACCTATACTTCCATATATAACCTCATAGTTTGCAAAATAATTTGAATAATAAGAGTAAAAAAATGACACTAAAATCCATCCAAATGTTGCTACTATAGCTCCCGGAATAGATTCTTTTGTGCTTACTTTTTTATTTGGTGTATATTTATATAAATTCATAAGTATTAAAATTATAGTTATTATTCCTATTGTATACCTGCATATATCCCATATATTAATAAATATATTGTCTAATCCTATAAGATCAAATAAAAAGTACCCTATTTTTTCTCCATAAACTAAAAATATCATTGATGAAAAAATCAAAAGTAAAAGCCCAACCGTAAATAATAACCCTATTATAAACACCTTTATATATGATCTAGTTTCTTTTACTCCATATGACTTATTAGCGCCTCTTATTATAGCTCTTACGGCTCTTGATGATGTCCAAACTGTAAGAAAAAAACTCATTATAATAAAGCTTATGCTCTTATTATCTCTAGCTGAATTTATTATTGTTAATACTATTACAAATGCACTTTCAGGCATTATATTTTCGACTAAACCTATATATTTATTTAAATGAAGTATTGGTATATATACTATACTACTTATGGTAAACATCAAAAATGGAAAGAGAGATAGCATTAAATAAAAAGACATCTCCGCTGCCTTTGAATTTATTTCACTATAATTTGATTCTTGTATTATATTTCTAATACTTTTTTTATCTACCTTTACCATAAAATTCCTCCTTTCTTAGATGTTTGCCTTATATTTTTTATAAGTATTCGTAAATAATTATGATTAACATCTTTTATATATGATAATTATTTATATTAAAGATATATCCTTATTATATCAGTATATAATTTTAACATAAAAAGGATATAACTTAAGTTATATCCTTTTATGTTTTACATTAACTTTTCTATAGTGTTCTCTATATAAGCTTTTATTCCTTTTATTTTCTCATTTGCTATATTTTCATCTTCACCTTTCACTGCTATATAAAATTTAAGCTTAGGCTCTGTACCTGAAGGTCTTATAGCAACCCAAGATCCATCTTCTAAGAAATACTTTAATACATCAGCTTTAGGTAAATCGTCTATTCCTTTAGAATAATCTTTACTATCAACTACCTTTATATTATTTATATCTTTTATATCATTTTCTCTAAAGAATAATATTATATCTTTTATTTTAGCTAAACCTTCTATTCCTTTTAATGTTAAAGATATTGTCTCTTCTTTGAAGAATCCATATTTATTGTAAAGTTCAATTAAACCTTCATATAAGCTCATTCCTTTAGAATGATAAAATGCTGCCATTTCAGATATTAGTAAAGATGCTACAACTCCATCTTTATCTCTAGCGTGAGTTCCTACTAAATATCCATAACTTTCTTCATATCCAAATACATAAGTATTTTCTTTAGTTTGTTCAAATAATTTTATTTTCTCTCCTATAAATTTAAATCCTGTTAATACATTTAATACATCTACATTGTTTGCCTTAGCAATATCAGCTCCAAATTCTGATGTAACTATAGTTTTTATAAGAGCAGGGTTTTCTTTTAATTCATTTTTTTCTTTTAACCCTTCTATTATATAATTAGTTAGCATTCCACCTATTTGGTTTCCTGTAAGTAATACATAATCTCCACTTGTAGTTTTAACAGCAACTCCTACTCTATCACAGTCTGGATCTGTTGCTATTACAAGGTCTGCACCTTCACATTTAGCAAGTTCAATACCTCTTTGTAAAGCTTTTTTATCTTCTGGATTCGGATAATCTATACCAGAAAAATTAGGATCTGGTGTTTCTTCTTCTTTAACAACTAATACATCTTCAAACCCTACCTCGTTTAAAGCTCTTCTTATTGGTACATTTCCTGTTCCACAAAGTGGTGTATAAACTATTTTAAAATCTCTTCCAACATTTTTTTACTAATTCAGGTCTTATTATTTGACTTTTTACAGCTTCTATAAAATTTGTATCTTCTTTTTCATCTAACATTATAACTAAGTTTTTATTCTCTTCAGTTAACGTAGGTATAATGCTATAATCATGTATACTATTTATCTCTTCAGTTATAGCACTTGCAATATGAGGCATAACTTGAGCTCCATCTTCCCAATATACTTTATACCCATTGTATTCAGTTGGATTATGGCTTGCTGTTATTACTACTCCTGATATAGCATTTAGGTTTCTAACTGCAAAAGATAATTCTGGTGTAGTTCTTAAGCTGTCGAATATGTATGCTTTTATTCCACATGCTGCTAAAGTATTAGCAGTTTCTATACAAAATTCCCTAGACATATGTCTATTATCATGTGCTATCACTACTCCTCTATTTTTTTCCTCTTCTGTAGTATTTTTTATTATATAGTTTGCAAGACCAAATGTAGCTCTTCTTACTGTGTATATATTTATTCTATTTCTACCAGCTGCTATTACTCCCCTAAGTCCAGCTGTACCAAATTCTAAATCCTTATAGAATCTATCTTCGATTTCTTTTTTATCCCCCTCGATTTTTCTTAATTCATTTTTAGTATTTTCATCAAAGTATGAATTATTTAACCACTCTTCATATTGCCTCACATAATCATTAATTTCAATCTCTCTTTGCTTTGTACACTCCATAATTTCAATCTCCCCTTCTTCATAAGCTTTTATATTAATTTTTATTAAATATCATTACTTTGTCAATCTAATTTTATAATATTTCTAATATTAAGTAAATATATTATAGCTTATACTTTAGTTAGTGACATATATATCAATTCTACGTCTTCCCCATTTATAAGCTTCACTATTGCTTCCCATGAATATATCTATTATATTACCTTTTATAGCCCCTCCACAATCTTCAGCCGTAAAAGTTTTATTAAATTGAGGTATATATACCTTTGATCCATATGGTATAATTCTTGGGTCTACTGCTATTGTTCCCCACTTAGGTATTGTTCCTGTAGATGTTATTCCATCTCCTGAATAAGCTGTAGCTTCTACACTTATACGTCTAGAATTACTTCCTCTAGATGCAACAATAAACTCTTCTTTTGCTCCTTTTTTTACTATTTTATCAACTGGGTCTTTTGATATATTTTCATTTATTAATTTTTTTTCTACCAATTTTCCATCATGATAAGTTAAGTCATATACTAATTCTTTTTTTCCTAGTTCTCCTTCTGCTTCTACCTCAGTTTTTCCTTTTAATAAATTTTTGTCATCTACTAATTTAACTTCAAAGGCTATATCTTCATATTCACGTTCTTGCTTTTTACTTATATCAATAACTTTTATTTTCATATTGTCAGTTAATTTTGAATCTAGACTTGGAGTTATCTTATCATTACTATCGTATTTTACGCTATTTTCATCCAATAAATCTTTAACAGTATTTTTAAATGTTGATACTTTCACTTCTTTCCCCTTAACAGTTAAGCTGATTTGTTCTTTATTAAAAACACAATATCCACCTAATGATAATCCTAATAAACATATACTTGTTAAACCTATCACTATATTTTTTTATACTTCTTGTCCATAATATTCTCCTCCTCATTTTTATAATAAACATAAAATTATAAACTTTATGAGCCTAAATATTTTCAGACTTTAATACGTTTTTATATTATATTAATGCACCGGTGAATTTATGTAACTAAATTGTAACTTTTGACTTTGGCATTGTCAATTTCTAATTTTGTCAAAATATAGTTCAATTTTATTTCATTATATTTTGTATAAAAAAACCTCCAACTATTATTTAGTTGAAGGTTTTATATATTAAGCGTTATTTTTATTAAACGTTTCTTTATCCATTTTTCCAAGTGAGTTACCAACTGTTATAGCTGTAGTAGTAGCTCCGTTTACATTTATCATAGTTCTACCCATATCTAATATTGGGTCTATAGCTATTATACCACCAGCTAATGGGAAGTATGAACCTAATCCAACACCTGATAAAACTACTGATACTGCCATTGTTGCAGTTCCTGGAAGACCTGCTATACCTAATGAACTTATAGTTATAACTACTAATAACATAACATAGAAGCTTATATCTTTATCTACTCCGGCCATATTCGCTATAGTTATAGCCATTAATGCAGGATATATACCAGCACATCCATTCATACCCATATTAGCGCCTAAACTTGCAGTGAAACTTGCTACACCTTCTTCAACACCTTGCTTTTCTGTTAATGCTTCTATAGTTACAGGTAATGTACCTAAGCTTGAACGAGAAGTAAATGCTAAAAGTAAAGGTTCTGCTGCATTTTTTATATAAGTTACAGGATTTAACCCATTTAAAGTTATTATTACTAAATGTATTATAAATAGTATTGCTACTGATACATATAAAGCTACTATAAACTGAACAACTGATACCATAGATGATAATCCACGAGCTGTTAAAGTATTTGCAAGTAATGCAACAACTGCATATGGCATAAACTTAATAACAGTCATAGCAACACTTACTATTATTTTATAAAATGCTTCTACTAAATCAACAAATGGTTTTATTAGTTCAGCATATTTTTTATTTAATCTCTTAACTGCAAGACCTAAGAATGTTGCAAATATTATTATTGCTACTATATTACCTTCAGCCATTGATGCTACTGGATTTGATGGTAACAATCCTCTTATAGTATCTACTAAAGGAGTTATTTCTCTAAGTTCTGGAGTTTCTATTCCAGCTACTTCTGCACCAACACCTAATTTCATAACATTACCAACTACTATACCTACTATAGCCGCAAGTGCAGTTGTTGCAAGTAACATTCCTAATGATCTAAATGTTAATGTTCCTAAGTTATCTCCATCACCCATATTGATGATAACTCTTAATATTGATACAAATACCATTGGAACAACTAACATTTTTAATAAATCCATAAACCCTGATCCAAATAATCCATACCATTTGCTTACTTCTTGTAACCAAGTCACTTTTGATGGGTCTTCTGGAAGACCTGCTACTAATTGTATTATGACACCTAATATAAGACCTATTATTGTTGCATAAATTGTTCTTGTTGAGAATTTAACTTTTTTCTTTTCAAATTGCTTAACAATAACAAATGTTCCTAAAAGTACAGCTATAAAAATAACTGTCTTAATGTCTGTAACCATAAGGAACTGTGATAAGAATGAACTTTCTCCCATTTTTCTCCTCCACGATGTGAAATTAAATTTTTAATGTTTTTTAAATAAACCCCATACCCTATTTGGGATTGTTTTAAGCTTAAATATTTTTTAACTAAATTCTACACTATAATACTTAAGTATAATTTAAATATTTAATAAATATCCTATAAATACGTTTTCCCTACACAATACAAAAGTATAATTGCTGTTAAATAAATATTTAACTTTTTTGTTAATTTTATTACTCTTACACAAATCATGATATATTATTAACAGTTTTGTGTCAATAATATTTTGACAATATTTTAAGTTTTTTTCTATTTTTCTATATTTTTCTAAAGTTTGCTTCCTTTTTTCTTAATTTTTGACTTGTATTTTAGTATTAATCCTTTATTTTACTTATTTTATCTAAACTTTTTAGTAATATTTCTAATTATCTATGTAATTTCATATTTTCTTATACATTTTTAACCTCTTTTAACTTAACCTTGCTATCTATCCAACTTAATATATTCTCTATAACTTCATCTTTATTTATTTCATTTAACATCTCATGTCTTCCCCCTTCATACAATTTACATGAGACATCCTTTACTCCTAAATCTATATATCTATCTTTAAGCCTTAAAACACCTTTACCATTTTTACCTATAGGATCTTTATCCCCTGACATAATATAAATAGGTAAACCTATTGGAATTCTTTTAAGATTTTCTTTACTTTCAATTTCTTTCAAGCCTTGAACAAAATCATAAAAGAACCCTGCCGTAAACAACACTCCACAAAAAGGGTTATTTATATACTTGTCAACCTCACCATTGTCTCTGCTTAACCAATCAAATTCTGTTCTTGATGGTTTAAATTTTCTATTGTTTCCACCAAATATTAAATTATCTAATTTCTTGCTTCTATATTTTCTCCCATACTTTTTTATTTCATTTGATATAACTATATCTGCTAAATTTAATATAAAGCCATGCTTTCCATTTGAACCTGATAATATAAGTCCATCTAAATTATTTCCGTATTCCATTATGTATCTTTGAGATGCAAATGAACCCATACTATGTCCAAATAAATATATAGGTAAATCTTTGTCTTCATTTTTTATTATATTAGTTAGTGTATTCATATCCTCAACTAAACATTGAAATCCATCTTTATCAGCTAAGTATCCTACATTATCTATGTGTTTAGCCGTTTTACCATGACCTCTATGGTCATTTATGTATACTTTATATCCATTCTTAGTTAACTTATCTGCGAAATACTCATACCTATCAGCAGTTTCTGACATACCATGAGCAATTTGAACTATTGCCTTAGGCCTTATTTCTTCATCCTCCCACTTATATACATTTATATCTAGATTTTCTTTTCCTTTAAATGTAAAATTCGTTACTTTCATAAACCATTCTCCTATCTTACTACAATAGTAAAATTTATATTTTTATATTATTGCTATGTAATTATATTTACCCATTTATATGAATCCATTATTTATAAATTTTATTATATCAAAATAGTTTTAATTATAAAATATTTAATTTCCTAACTATTTCAAACTAATTTTAATTATAAAAAAAGTAACTCTCCGTAAGTTAATATTACTAAAAAGTTACTTTTTTTATTTTTTTATACGCTTTATACGTTTTCTTTTTTTGTTTTACTATTTCTTCCACCAGTAGGTATGACAACTGTACCCCCTATTATACTTTCTTCTTCTGCTACAACGTCTTCTTCAGCTTGTTCTGTACCTAAAGTCCTTTGTATTCTCCCTTGAGTTGAAATAAGTGCAAGATCTGATGAAACCATTCCTAGAAAAACTATTAAAAGTGCTAAATCTACATCATTTAGTTCTTCTCCTAATGCGTATGATATTGTAGATGATAATAGTATAAAGTCTGCGTATGAAAAAGACGCTAAACCTAAACCTCTATCCTTCCCTGGATTGTCATTACAAGAATTATTATTTTTATTTCCAGTTTGTGATTTATTTTTATTATCCATAAATTTGCTTCGCTCCTTCACGGTTAGTATTATCGATATTAAATTATATTCAATAATACTTACTTTACTACTATAAAATGCTTTTATAATAAAAAATACCTTGTTAGGACAAGGCATTCTTACGTTACTTATGATATATCCCCCAAAATAGTTCTATAACTTCATCTTCTGGGGCTTTTGTAAATTTAGATACTATTATAAATAATACTAACGATATTAAAAGTGGTAATACTATTGTATGTGTTCCAAAGGGTCTAGGCCATACATAGCTAAATAATATGTAGCTTCCTATACCCGATATTATAGATACTATAGCTCCTTTGTCATTAGCTCTTTTCCAATATAATCCTAAAATTATAGGCCATAAAAATGTAGCTATTATCCCCGCATTTGCGTAAAGATTTAGCCATACTATTAAATCTGGTGGGTTAATGGCAACTATATATATTGCTATCCCAATAAGAGCCGTAGCTATTATGCTTATTTTACCGATTTTTCTTGAATTATCTTTTAAGCTAGGCTTTATATAATTTACTATTATATCATTTACTATCGATCCTGATGCTACTAAAAGTTGAGAATCAACTGTAGACATTATAGATGCAAGTGGACCTGCTAAAAGTATACCTGCTAGCACTGATGGAAAAAGCTTAGTTGTCAGTGTTGGAATAACTAAATCTCCTGACTCTATTCCTATTACTAAAGTAGATCCAAATGCTCCTACTAAATGCATGCCAAGTAATAAAATCATTGATACAACTGTCCCATACTTTATACCCTGATGTAAACTTTTAGTATCCTTATAACTCATCGCCCTTTGAGATACTGAAGGTATTCCAACTACTGCGAACCCTACTAATATCCAAAATGATGTTACCCAAAGTATAGTCATTTTTCCTTCAGTAACTCCAAATGGAGTTATCATACCAGGGTTAATCATAGCCATATTTTGAACAATATTTTCTACTCCTCCACCTGCTATAACGGTTGTTATAAATATCAAAATAGTTGCAATTGTCATTATTACACCTTGTATTGTATCTGATAGTGTTACTGCTCTAAATCCTCCAATTACAGTATGAACAATTACAGTTATACCAAATGCGGTTAGCGCAGTATTATAATCTAATCCTACTGAACCTTGTAACAGTCTAGCTGCCCCTACCCATTGTGCAGCCATTGCTGCTATAAAAAATACTACTATTGATATAGATGTTATTATAACAACTATATCTGATTTATATCTTTCTCTTAAAAAGTCTGTTATTGTAACTGCATTTATTTTTCTTGATATGATTGCGAATTTTTTTCCTAGCACCGCTAATGTAAAATATCCTGTTGGCATTTGAGCCATAGCTAAAAATACCCATGCTAGCCCTTCTGTATAAGCAGTACCCGGTCCACCTATAAAACTTCCTGCACTTAAATATGTAGTGACTAATGTCATTGCAAGAACAAATCCACCTAACCCTCTACCACCTGTCATATATTCATCCATAAATTCATTATTTTTATTGTTAGAATATCTTGCTTTATTTACAAATTTCATCGAGTAAAATCCTACAGCGAAAATTGCTATAAAATAAACTATTATAGGAATTAATACTCCAAAATTCACACTATCCATTAATCGAACTCCTTAGTATATTTTTCAATTTCTTCTTTCGTTAAACCTTCTAGAGACATATCTTTAAAATATTTATTTATCATAATTACAGTTAGTATAGAAAAAAGTATCCCTCCTACTATGCAACTCATAAAAAACCAAGTTGGAAATCCTAATATATATGTATACTCCGAAATAGGCTTCTTACCTAATCCATATCCCCATCCAAACCACCATATAAGGTTAACTACACCAAGACCTAATCCCATAATCGCTTCTTTATTGCATTGTTTAAATCTTGGGTCTTCTATAATTTTTTTAGATTTCATAAATATTCTCCTTTCTTTACTAGTATCCTAAAAATAGCTTATTAATTTATAAGTATAATTTCCTTTATTATAAATTAATAAGCTATTTTTTATACTTGTCTATAATAACATATTTTTATATATTTTGACTAATTTTGTATTTTGAATACAAAACCACCTTGTATAAGGTGGTTGATTAAAATCTAATTTATTTTTATATCTGACTCTTTGTTTAAATTTTCAATATGTTCTATATAAAGTTTTTTTAGTATTTCTTTATTTATATCACCTTCACTTTCTTTTATAGATTTTAATTTATCAATCTTATCATTAACTTTTACTATATGATACCCTTGACTAGTTTCAATAATGTTAGAAATCTCACCTTTATTTAATTTAAAAACTTCATTTGTAAACTCTATATTTTTATCTCCTTTATTAAAGTAACCTAATTGTCCACCATTTTTTCCACTTGATTTGTCATCTGAATACTCTTTTGCTAATTCTTCAAAACTTTCTCCATTATGTATTCTGATTAATATATTATTAGCCTTTTTTCTTAATGCTTCATTTTCTTCTTTATTTACTAATTTATTGTCTTTATCTAAATTAGATATTAAAATATGCGATGCATTTATTTCTTTAATTTTAAAGTCATTTTTATTTTGAAAATAATACTTTTGTATATCATCATTACCTATTTTTATCTTATTTTCAAAATCTAATTTATAATTATTTATGGTCATATCTTTTTTTACTTCTTCCATTAAGTATTCTTTATCTAAATTAAGTTCATTTATTAATTTTTTATATTTAATATTTTTATTTAAAGCATTTTCTATTTCTTTATATTTTAGTTCAACATCTTCTGATTTTGGCGTAAACCCTTCTTCTTTTGCCTTTTGATATAAAACTTCGTTGTCAATCATAAAAGATAATACATTATTTTTTATATCTTTATTATTTTTATTTTCTATTTTATCAACATAATTTATATCCTTATATTTATTTGTATGATTTATTATATCCATTGTTTTTTCATACTGTTCTTTTGTTATATTAATTCCATTTACTGTTGCAATATTTTTATTACTACAACCTATTATTGAGAAAGATAATAAACTAATCATCCCAATATAAAATGTCTTTTTCACTATAATGCACCTCATCTGTTGTATCTTTTTATGCTAACTTATTTATATAAATTTCCTATCCAAAAATTTTTAGGATCTTGACTTTGGCTTATAGGTAAGAGTTCATACCCTTGTTCTGATAAATACTTAAGTACTTTATCTAAGGATTCTACTGTTTGTTTTTTTTCATGAATTAAAACTACTATGTCATCCTCATTTTTAGAATACATTTTTACATTTTCTAAGATTTTATTTGAGTCAGACTTCCAATCTTCTGTGTCAACATTCCAATCCCAGACTTTATAATTTGCATCTACTAATGCTTTATATGATTCAGATGGTGTATATGGCTTACTTCCATAAGGTAACCTTACTAGACTAGATTCTTGACCTGTAATATCATAAAATGTTTTTCTATTTATATCAAATTCTTCCTTAGCAGAAATATTTTTTTTATACAATTTATGTATATCATGAGATACACTATGAAATCCTGCAGTATTTCCGCTTTCAACAATATTTTTAACTTGTTCTGGATAACTCTTCATGTTTCTATCTATCATAAAGAATGTTCCCTTTGCATTATATTTATCCAAGATTTCTATAATCCTATCTGTATATTTAGATGGTCCATCATCGATTGTTATATAGGCAACCTTTCCAGAACTTTTCATTGGTCCTTTATTTACTTCTTGCGTTGTATTATAGATAATTTCAGTTATTGTTGTATCTGATAAATTTTCATTTCTAAAATCTTTATGATTTTTGGTATAACCATATCCTATTTTTATGTTAGATGAAATTATTCCTAGTGTTAGTACTCCTGTACTTAAAAATATAATTATTTTTCCTTTATTTTTTGCCTCCATGGTTATGCCTCCATTTTATGTCTTAATTTATATATTACAATTTTAAATTTTTATTAAATTTAAATATACTTTGTATTTACTTCCTTTATATATTATTAGTCAATTTTTTTCTTTTATCAGTAAAATATAAAATTAAAAAAATAAATTATAGTATAAAAAAACTCAAAGCTAAATATCTTTGAGTTTTCTATAATTTGTTCTAAATTTATTTTTTTATTTTTTGTCATATAACTATATACTGGTATACCTATAGCTGTTATTATAAGTCCTCCAACTGATATCATTGTAGTCTTCATACCTGAGAATAGTAATTGGTTAATTACTACAAACGATCCACTGAATATTGCTATTAAAGGTATCACTGGATATAGTGGCACTTTATAAGGTCTATATAGATTCGGTTGTTCTTTTCTTAACTTCATAACTCCTATAAATGTTAAGACATAAAATATCCATACTGCAAAAACTGCTAAGTCAGTTAATAAATTAAATTGACCCGATAATGCATATAATGACGAAAGTGTTGCTATTAATATTAATGAGTTTGCTGGTACTTGCGAATTATTTAATTTTGAAAGACTTTTATATCCTGGTAAAGTTTTTTCATTAGCTAATGTATATGTTACTCTTGATCCTGTTAAAATAAATCCATTTAACGTTCCAAATACTGATATTAATATACCTATAGTTATAATTTTACCACCAACAGATCCAAATATCGCTTCTGCTACTGCTGCTGCAGGTGCTGAGTATTTAGCTAATTCACTAGCTGGTAACACCCAAAGATAAGCTAAATTTATTATTAGATACACTGCCATAACTACTGATAACCCACCGATTATAGCTTTTGGTAAATCTTTTTCTGGGTTTTTCATTTCACCAGCCAATGCTCCAACATTTATCCACCCATCATAAGCAAATAATATGGCTATTAAGACTTGTCCTAACACACTACCTACACTGACACTTTCTCCAACAAGTGGTTGTACTATTCCATTTTCTCCACTTCCTTTTATAAACCCAAATACCATTATAAGAACAAGCGGTATTAATTTACAAACTGTAGATACTGTTTGTATAGAACCGCCAATTTTAGAACCTAAAGTATTTAATCCAGCAACTATCATTATTATCCCTACTGCTATAGGTAATAATAATGAAGAGTTGCCTATTAAAGATGTAGCTTGTTCTGCAAATATAACTCCAAGAGCAGCTATTGTCCCTGGGAAAAATAAAACCGTCTGCATCCATCCAGTTAAAAATCCTAATTTATCTCCATAAATTTCTTTTATATATATCATCATTCCACCAGTTTTAGGTATCGCTGCAGAAACTTCGGCTGCTGTAAGACCTGCTGTTATTGTTATAATTCCAGCCACTATCCATGCTATAATTCCAAGTCCTGGTTCTCCTCCTGTCGACATATAAACTGACTGAGGTTTAAAGAATACTCCTGCTCCAATTACCATACCTACAACTGTAGATAAAGCAGCAGATAGCCCTAATTCTTTTTTAAGTTTTTCATTTTCAATAGATTGCCTATTTTCCATTTCCTTCTCCTTATTAAATTGTCATTTTTATTATATTTTTCTATTATAATATAAAATTTATATTTTTCAACATTTTACGACCTTTTATTTCCTTTCGTTAACAAAATAAAATAGATAGAGTAAATAAATTCACCCTATCTATTTTATAATTCATATATTAAGTTTTAATATTTCATTGATTTAATTATATCATCTATTTCATAACTAGCTTTTTCAATAGCCTCCGCTCTTTCTTCTTCACTAGTTCCAGTACCATCTACTAATAATTCTTCGAATTTTTTAATTCCTATAAATTTCATTATACTTTCTACGTAATTTAATCCTTTATTCATAACTGGCTTTAGTAACCAAGGTATATGTCCTCCTGATGATTGTATATATACCATACTTCTATCTATATCATTTAAAAGCCCTTCCGGTTTATCTTCATTAAATGTTATAGTTTCACCATCTTGAATTACGCAATCTATATACTCTTTAAGAGGTGCAGGAAATGATAAACTCCACATTGGTGCTGCAATTACATATACATTAGCTTCTTTAAATTGTTCACATAATTTTCTTATTTTTTCCACTTCTTTTTTATCTTTATCATCTAATTTATTTGCATCTTCTTCCTTTTTTATGCAGTTTCTCTTTTCAAAATATTGATATTCTAGTCTCGGTATATGTTGCTTATAAAGATCTATTTCTTCTACAGCAAAATCTTTATTTAATTCTAAAAATCGATTTATAAACTTTCTAGCTACATTTTTACTAGATGATAGGTTTTCTGGTTTTGAATTTACACTTATATATAGTAATTTTTTCATCGTATACCTCCATAAATAATCTTTATTTTATTATTATTTCTTAAATAAAATTTATTATTCCAAGAGTATGTCGCTTAAAACTTATCTTAAATCCTTTGTATCGCTTTCAATTGCAAATTCTGTATTTATATTTTTATTATAATCTTTCTTATCAGATTCATATCCTACTTTTGATATTTTATTATAACTTTTTAGTTCTATAAATAAAATTATACCTGTTATAAAAGTTGATATAAAATCTGATATTGGTTGTGCTAACCAGACACCATTTAATCCTATAAATTTAGGTAATATAATTATGATTGGTATTAATAGTATCACTTGTCTTAGTAAGCTTAAAAACATTGCGATCTTAGCTTTTCCTATAGATTGAATATAATTGCTTCCTGTTATAGATATACCTACTATAGGCATCATTAATAAATACATCCTAATTCCACTAACGGTTATACTCATAAGCTCTTCATCTCTATTAAATAAACCTATAATAACTTGTGGGAATAATTGAACAATAATAGTACCAAATAATAGTATTATTGTAGCCGCAATAAGCGACGCTAAGTAGGTTTTTTTCGCTCTAAGATATTTTTTCGCACCATAGTTAAATCCTATAATAGGTTGCGATCCTTGGTTTAACCCAAATATTGGCATTAAGAAAATCATACTTATTGAAGATATAGTTGTCATTGCTCCTATTGCCAAATCTCCACCATATACTTTTAATGCATTATTTGATATAACTTGAACTATACTAGCTGCAAGCTGCATAGCAAATGGAGATAATCCTATTGCAAATACTGATATAATTAATTTTTTTTCAAGTTTTAAGCTAGATTTTGTAAATTTTAAATTTGATTTTCCTGATAAATAGTAATTCAATGTTAATATTGCGGTTATAGCTTGTGATGTTATTGTAGCATATGCCGCTCCTTTTATTCCCATATTAAATATAAATATAAATACCGCATCTAGCACTATATTAGTAACACAACCAACCACCATTATTCCAGCTGAAATCTTAGGACTTCCATCTGCCCTAATTGAATGATTAAGAGAAAATGCTAAAAGGTTAAATATAGTTCCCATAAGTATTACATTTATATAGTCTTTTGCATAAATTAAAGTACTTTCACTCGCTCCAAATGATATAAGTATTTTATCTGCAAATGCTATACCTATGAAAGTAAGTATAAATCCTATAATTACTGCAAGGGTCATTGCATTTCCTATTAATTTTTGAGCCTCTTCTTTTTTACCTTGACCTAATTTAATAGATATATTTGTAGCTGTTCCTATACCTATTAACATCCCAAATGCTAATATTATGGTCATTATTGGCATAGTTATTCCAAGTCCTGTTATAGCTAATGGCCCAACTCCTGGTATATTTCCTATAAATATTCTATCTACTACATTATATAGTGCATTTACTAGCATACCTATTATTGCTGGTATAGAATATTTTAGTAATAATTTTCTTATAGGCTCTGTACCTAACACTTGTTGACTATCCATATTATTCCTCCTTTTTTATTAATACTTTTTAGTTGCATTAACAACTATTTCCTTAAAGTTAAATTATTTACATATATGAAACTCTTTTTTATGTTTAATTAATTTGTTTCGCTATTAATATAATATGCATCTTAATCATTTTATAATTACTATAATATTTGTAACTTTATATTGATAAATTAATTTTTAATATACTTTTATATGATATCTAAAATTTTTAAAAGTATATATGGGTTTGTTTTTGAAATACTATATAATATAAATATTTATTTTAAAGGAGTTAAATATATGAAAGATAATACTTATTTTACTGATAAATATGATGATCAGCATCAGCAAATAAAAGATAGTTTAGATATTATAGAAAGTACAGATAGTGAAACTACAGATATTGTAGATTTTAGAGTTATTAATAAAAATAATTCATATCCTTTAAAAAACAATAAAGATGATGATACAAACTTTGAAAGTAATCATAAATAAAAAACTACACACATAAG
>NZ_HG529337.1 GCF_000499525.1 Faecalimicrobium dakarense
CCTTAGCTCTCTTAGCTATTTTTAATTTTCCTTCTGTTGCTCCGTATTCTGCTTCTACTCTTGCTTTTAAGTTAGCTTGAGTGTCAGCTACTACTACTTCCCCTAATAATTCAGCAAATTTAGCTGCATGTTCTGCTTCTTCAAATGCTATTCTCTTGTAAGCTTCTGCTACTTCTGGGTATCCTTCTCTATCTGCTTGACGGCTCATTGCTAAGTACATTCCTACTTCTGTACATTCTCCAGTGAAGTTAGCTCTTAATCCTTCTAATATTTCTTCATCAACACCTGCTGCTGCACCTATTCTGTGCTCATCAGCCCAAACCATTTCACCTTTCATTTCTTCAAACTTCTCAGGTCCTACTTTACATACTGGACATAGCTCTGGTGCTGTTTCTCCTTCATGTATATATCCACATACTGTACAAACAAATTTTTTCATATTTATATCCTCCCTAAATTTTATTTATTTTAAAGTTTTACTTTATTAATAATAGTAATGATTACTGCTATAGTATATATATACCCAGCAAATAATACTTAAAACATATTTATTTTTTATTATTTTAAAAAATTATTTTTATTTACCAAAGTGTCTTTCTAATAAACCTAAGAATGCTTTACCATGTCTTGCTTCATCTTTACACATTTCATGTACTGTATCATGTATAGCATCTAGCCCTAATTCTTTAGCTCTCTTAGCTATCTTTAATTTTCCTTCTGTTGCTCCGTATTCTGCTTCTACTCTTGCTTTTAAGTTAGCTTGAGTATCAGCTACTACTACTTCTCCTAATAATTCAGCAAATTTAGCTGCATGTTCTGCTTCTTCAAATGCTATTCTTTGATAAGCTTCTGCTACTTCTGGATATCCTTCTCTATCTGCTTGACGACTCATTGCAAGATACATCCCTACTTCTGTACATTCTCCAACAAAGTTTGCTCTTAATCCTTCTAATACTTCTTCATCTACTCCTTGAGCTGATCCTATTCTATGTTCATCAGCCCAAACCATTTCACCTTTCATTTCTTCAAACTTCTCAGATCCTACTTTACATACTGGACAAGCTTGAGGCGCTGTTTCTCCTTCGTGTATATATCCACATACTGTACAAACAAATTTTTTCATATTTATATCCTCCTAAAATTATCATTTATTATTTTAATAATAGTAATGATTACTGTTATGATATATTAATACCCGCTATATATTACTTAAAACATTTATTTCTTATAAATTTTAAATAATTTTATAATTTTATATTTTTAAGGTTTCTAAACAAATAAAAACTACCTTTTAAAGGCAGTTTTTATTTAATCTATGCTTTTTTTCCAAAATGTCTTTCTAATAAACCTAGGAATGCTTTACCATGTCTTGCTTCATCTTTACACATTTCATGTACTGTATCATGTATAGCATCAAGTCCTAATTCTTTAGCTTTTTTAGCTATTTTTAATTTTCCTTCTGTTGCTCCATATTCTGCTTCTACTCTTGCTTTTAAGTTAGCTTCTGTATCAGCAACAACTACTTCCCCTAATAATTCTGCAAATTTAGCTGCATGTTCTGCTTCTTCAAATGCTATTCTTTTGTAAGCTTCTGCTACTTCTGGGTATCCTTCTCTATCTGCTTGACGACTCATCGCTAAGTACATTCCTACTTCTGTACATTCTCCAACGAAGTTTGCTCTTAATCCTTCTAATACTTCTTCATCTACTCCTTGAGCTGCCCCTATTCTATGCTCGTCAGCCCAAACCATATCACCTTTCATTTCTTCAAACTTTTCAGGTCCTACTTTACAGACTGGGCAAACTTGTGGCGCTGTCTCTCCCTCATATATATATCCACATACTGTACAAACAAATTTTTTCATATTTATATCCTCCTAATTTTTATTTTAATTTCTATATAATTTATTTCAGTTTATTTAAACTTAATTATTCATTGTTATAACTTATATATACCCGGTGATAATTGCTCTAAACAACAATTATAAACTTTTTATATTTATTTATAGATATATGTTATAATAATACTCAATTAAGTAGTTTATTAATTAAAATTACATTTTCAAAAGGAGTTTACACATGTTAAAAAAGTTTGCTTCAGATGCACTTGGTATAAGTGATATAGGTACGATAATAAGACCTGAAGATTATAAAAAAGTGGATTCAGATGATTATATAATGCATGAAGATGGAGAGACTATATATTTCATTATAAAATCTAAATCCGACGAATACTGTTTTACTAATAAGGCTTTAATTCATATTGATGGAGAAAATGCAGTTAGTAAAAAACGTAATTTATATCGTTATGATTATTACCTTAATAATATATCTGATGTTTCTTTAGAGACTGCTGGAACTATAGATTTAGATGTTGAGATTAAATTTACAATAGGTCAAAAGAGTTTTTCTATAGATGTAGATAAAAAACAGTTAGAACAGTTAAAAGATTTATATAAAGCTTTAATAAAAATATCTGAAATTACTAGAGATAATCAAATTTTATTAAACTATACTAATGAATCAATACATACAGCAACTACACTTATGTCATCTAATCGTATAGAAAATATTAATTTAGAAGAAAGCTTTAAAAATATTAATGAATATGTATTTGAATGGTTAGTATCTTCTAAGAATAAATATAGCATTAGAGATTTTGGATATATTTTCGAAAAGTATATTAATAATTAAAATTTATATAAAAATAAAGCTAGTCATTTTGACTAGCTTTATTTTATCTTATATTTACTTTCAGCAATTAATTCTTCTCTTATTTTATTATTTTCTTCATCTAAGTATATCCTATATGTCTTTACATTTATTTTGTCTTTATTGTATTTTTCTTCAGTTCTTATATATAGCTTCTCTTTATCTTGTTTACATCCATATATTTTTGATGTTATTGCTCCATTACTAACTATATTTTTTATATAAATAGGATGAGAAAAAAGATTTTTAAATTTTAAATCTGTATACCCATATGATACTGCTGCATCTTTTCCTCTCGGTGCGTATCTTGACGCAAAGGTATGATTGTGTACTTCCTCTATTTCCATACCAGCTAATAGTGCTGCATTATATATTGTTGTTGAAACTTGGCATACTCCTCCACCTTCTCCATTTACATATCTTCCGCCTACTATTACTTTTGCAGTCTTGTATCCATTGCTCCACGTTCTAGCTCCTGTAGATTTATTGTATGAGAATGTCTCTCCAGGCATTATAAGTATATCACTAGTACTTTGTCCTGCCACATGAATATTACTCCCTCTCGGAGTATTATTGTTAAAGCTAGTGCTATATTGCCCTAATATTGAATTTACAGACTCTACATCTTCTGTTTTTATAGTAGGCTTTATTATGCGAGTAGGCAAATTAATTTCTTTTATATCTTTTTTATCTATCATATTATATATTTCTTCTTTTAATTTTACTATATCTACCTCTATACCTTCTTTAGACGGAGTTTTTAATATTTGAGAACTTTCTGTTACTTGTATTGATGCTTGCTTAACTTCTCTATTTATTTCCTTTGATATATCTTCTATAAATTTACTTAAAGCTATTTCATCATAAGTTGCTGTAAGTTCTATATTGTACTTTTCTTTGAAGGTTAGATTAAAAACTCTTTTTAAATTTTCTTTACTATTATCACTTCTTGTATATGAATAGGCCTTTTTTAATGAGTTATCTATATTATAATCTAACTTTATATCTTGTGGATTTATAGTCCAATTTTTAGAGATATATTTTATATTTATAGGTTTTAATTTATATGTATTACTAATTTGTTTACTAGCTTCATCAATATTCATTTTTCCTACATCTATATTTTCTATATAAATATTTTTAAATATTTTACCATCTAAATTATTTTCTAACTTATTCATCCCTAAACTTAGAATTGACATAGTAAGTAAACAAAATAAAAAAATTAACTTTTTAGTAATTATTTTCTGCTTTATCATAAAAATACTCCTTAATATAATTATATACATTTATAATTTCCTATATATTTTTTTATATTCTATTTTATATTTTTATTAAAAATATGTATTATTTTCATATATTATTTATCTTTTTTAAATTTATAAGTGAATTTTTTATACTTGTGTAAAAATACTATTTTTTGTTAAAAGTATGCAAAATATAATTTATTTTTCTAGGTATTATGTTATAATACTTATTATAAAATTTACATTATATAGATTTATAAAAGTATAACCAGTGTTTTTATAAATTTATATAAATTGGAGATTATTCTCCTTAATTACGAAAAGAGGTAACGATTTAAGCCTCGTATGTAGAGAAATCTGCATAGGACACAACTTGAATTGCAGATAATTCCTAAAGCCTAAGTGCCACAACGTAAAAGCGAATAGCTTTAAGCGTGATGGAACGAAAGTAGAAAAAAGTCTTAGGATGGCATAAGGTTAAACCCTAAGTGCTAGTACAATGGATGTTCATGCAGGGAAGTCCCGAACAGGGAAACCTTCAACGACTAGACCGAGAGGTCGTACACTATAAGCTATTGATAGTGGAAGTAGGTTGCCCCTAACGAGTAATGTCGAGGGTGAAGAAATAGTCTGCTCTCATGTGAAAATATGAGAAGTTCATAGGAGAACTGCATAAGCGTAGCGAACTTGTGTGAACAGCTGGTGTCTATTTTGATAAAAAAGGTAAAATTATCTAAGTTCAATGGAGAACTTTGCGAAAACTTATACGCTGATGTTTGCTTTATTACAGAGGCTAACTTTAATGACGTTACTAATTTATATAATAGGGTAAGCGTTACCCTAGATAATAAAAATTGGCTTAAGTTTCGTGATCCTCTCCAATTGAAAGATGTTTTAGCTAATGGTGGCTTTATAATAGGATGTTACGTTGAAGAGACTTTAGTAGCATCAGCCATGTGTGAAATTCCAAGTGGTGATTACTTAAATAATCTCTATGATATGAATTTAAGTCAAACCGAAATAGATTCAACGTATATCTCTGGTTATGTAATGGTAGACCCTCTTTATCGTGGAAATGCATTACATAAATTACTACTTGAGACTAGAATACAAGAATCTACAGACAGAGGAAAAAGCCATATAGTAACGGCCGTAGCTATTGAAAATATCTATAGCCAAAAAACAATATTAAGCTTAGGATTTGAAGTTCAACTTCAAAGAGAAAATCCGTGTGGTACAAAACGTAATATCCTTATGAAAAAATTAGATAATACAGTCAGTCCAGAAATAGAATTTACAGCTTAAAAAACAAATTAAAATAAAGAGGATAATACTTATATCCTCTTTATTTTAATTTGGCTAATATAATTTTATATTTCATTTATTAACATATCTTTAGCATATTTTAAGGTTACTAAATAATACATAAAATATCCTATATAATATATAACTAGTGTTATTAAAATCGGTACTAAAATATTTCTTTGTACAAGTTTTTGTACTATTGTCATTGCAAATAAGTTATGGATTGTACCTACTAATAATGGTAATAAAAATATTAATTTTAATTGCTTTGATAATATTTTTTCTATATCTTTATTACTTGCTCCAATCTTTTTAAGAGTTATATATCTATCCTTGTCATCGTATATACTAGATAGTTGTTTAAATAATATTATACTTCCCGTACAAAGTAAAAATACAGTTGATAAAAACATACCTATAAATAACAATAATCCTCCATTTTGCATAAGGTCTGTATATGATTTTATATTAGATGTAATATTAAATGGATAATTTTTTCCCATATTGTTTTCAACAGCTTTCACTAATTTATCTGCTAATTCTAATGAATCTTTATCTTTTATATTTATAACTCTTAATTTTCTAGTCTTATTGTCTTTTTCTAATTTATTATATACATTGTCTCTAACTACAACTATATTATACGATGATTCTTCGTTTACCATAGGTTCATAAAATTCTTTTTGCACTTTAAGCTTATTTTTATCTATATTTAGAGTTTCTCCTTCAAGAGACTTATACATATTTTTTTTGTATACGTCACTCGAATAATATATATGTTTATCTGATTTTAATTTTTCATATTTTAATTCTTTATTTTGTATGTTTATAAAGTCACTTTCTTTCATTATAGATAAATTGTCCCTCGTATCTTGTTTAATACTATCCTTCGTTATAGCTATGTAGTTAGTTTCCGTATCTATTAAATCTATTGTTTTATCAAGAGTTATGTTATTTTTATACTTATCTAATATTTTATCTACTTCTTTATTTACATAATCATTATCAGCATTTATGTTATAGTTGTATTTATAGTTTTCTCTAATACTTTGATCTATAGTATAATAATACGATATATTAAATCCTAAAATGGTAACACTTGTTGCTATTAAAATTGCTATTATAGCTAATATTTTCGAATTACTTCTTATATTATAACTAAGACCAGAAAATGCAACTAAATTTATACCTTTATAATAAAATATCTTATTTTTCTTTACTGTATTTAATATTATCGAAAGTGCACTTGAGAAAAATAAAAATGTCCCTGGTATTATAAAAATCAATACAAGCGGAGATAATATAATTTCCATTTCTAATATCTTACTTATTGCCATTATATATCCTAATATTATTAAAACTATACCTAAAACCCCTAAAAATAAAGAAGATTTTTTATGTAATTTTATCTCAGATTCTTGCTTAAATAGTTTAATAAGCTTCTTTTTTCTTATTACAAACGTATTTCTTATTCCTATTAATATAAATATTAAAGAAAATGATATAATAGTTTTAATTACTGCTTTTATATCCAGTGACATCTTGACTACTACAATTTCTCCCATTAATTTTACAAGTAACATAGTCATAAGCTTCGAAAATAAAAATCCTAAAGATATCCCTAATATTATTGCAACACTACTTATTATTAAAGTTTCATACAAAAACATTTTTGAAATTTGATTTTTTCTCATTCCTAATAAGCTATAGGTTCCTATTTCTTTCTTTCTTCTATTTAAAAAGAAAGCATTTGAATAATATATAAACATAAATGAGAAAAATGCTATGACTATTGCCGCCGAATTAATTCCGGCTCTTTTTGTCTTCCCTAATATAGATAAAGCTTCATTATACTGTATAGAGTTAAATGTGAAATATATAAATACACTAAATACTATGGATATAAAGTACATTATGTAATTTGATGCACTATTTTTTACATTCTTAAAGGAAATATTAAATAAATTCATTTTTATCAACGCCTCCAAGCATAGCTACCGTATCTAATATCTTTTGATAAAATTCTTTTGTGCTATTCCCTTTTATAAGTTCTGTAAAAATAATTCCATCTTTTATAAATAAAATTCTATTACAGTAACTAGCACTCATTGGATCATGAGTTACCATAAGTATTGTTGCTTTTTCATTTTTATTTAAATCACTAAAAGTATGTAAAAGCTCCCTCGCTGATTTTGAATCAAGAGCTCCAGTTGGTTCATCTGCAAGTAATAATGATGGCTTCCCTACTATTGATCTACATACTGCCGCTCTTTGCTTTTGCCCTCCCGAAACTTCATATGGATATTTATTTAATGTCTCTAATATATCAAGTGATGTTGCCACTTCATTTACTCTATCTTCTATAATTGTTACTTTTTCATTTTTAAGAGATAATGGTAGCATTATATTTTCTTTAATTGTAAGTGTATCTAATAAGTTTGAGTCTTGAAAAACAAATCCTAAATTATCTCGTCTAAAGTCCGCTATTTGATTTTGATTCATATGTTTTATATCTTTATCGTTTATATAAACTTTACCACTACTTTGAGTATCTATTGTAGATATAATATTTAGTAAAGTTGATTTACCAGCTCCCGATGCTCCCATTATACCAACAAATTCTCCTTCTCTCACTTTAAAGCTTACACCTTTTAGCGCTTCATATTTAGCATTCCTTTTTCCATATTCCTTTCTTACATTTTCTACCTTTAATATATCTTTCATTTTCTCCTCCTTATAAAATTCTTATGAACTTATTATATATCTGTGAAATATTTTTAACCATTTGATTACATTAAGTATATCTTACAATTTCGTAAGTATTTTTAAAAATTCTTCATTTTTCTTTAATTTATGTTTAAAATATACGTATATTTAAAATAAATCAATGCTTAATATGGAGGTAACAATGTTTAAAATAATGATTGTAGAAGATGATGCAGCCCTAAAAAATCAAATCAGCGAAGGTTTATCTAGATGGGGACATAATATATATAAAATAGAAAACTTAGAAAACGTAGTTGAAGAATTTAAAGAATTTAATCCTACAATTAC
>NZ_HG529338.1 GCF_000499525.1 Faecalimicrobium dakarense
TAAATCTTCCTTTTTATGATGGTTTTCACTGGTGCAATGAGATAAGAAAAATATCTCAAGTTCCAATAATATTTATATCATCTAGAAACTCTAATATGGATGTTATTATGGGTGTAAATTTAGGAGCTGATGATTATATTCAAAAGCCTTTTTCAATAGATGTATTGGTTGCTAAAGTTAATGCTCTCCTTCGAAGAACTTATAATTTTTCCGATAATTCATCTGATAAAATAGTCCATAATGGAGTTACTCTTGACTTATCAACTGCACTTATCACCTATAATGATAAATCAATAGAATTAACTAAAAATGAAATAAAAATACTTCATGAACTTATGAAGCATAAATCTCAAATAGTAAGTAGAGATAAGCTTATGAAAAAATTATGGGATAGTGATTGGTTTGTTGATGATAATACTTTAACTGTAAATGTTAATAGAATAAGAACTAAATTAAAAGATATTGATCTTGAAAACTTTATAGAAACTAAGAGAGGTTTAGGCTATATAATTGTGTAGTTTAAAGTTAGGTGGATAAATGAAATTTAAAGATTTTTTAAAAGATCAACAGGGTTTATTATTATTTAATTTTATATTTTTATTTTTTACTGTATTAGTTATTTTACTTTCTCCTATTAAAGAAATTTTAATTGACACAGTATCTTATATAATAATCCTTAACCTAGTACTTCTATGCTTATATTTATTTGCTAGTTATTTTAGAAAAAATAAATTTCTAAAATTATTAGATGAAGGTTTATCTTCTAATAATCTTAACTCTGTAAGTATATTTAAAACATCTATGGAAGAAAAAATTTATCTAGATTTTATTAATGATTATAAAATAAAATGTGAAGGCCTTATTGATAATAATTTTAATAAAATAAAAGAAAACAAAGAACTAATGGATATGTGGGTGCATGATATTAAAATGCCTATTGCTATAATAA
>NZ_HG529339.1 GCF_000499525.1 Faecalimicrobium dakarense
TATTGCTATAATAAAACTTATAATAGAACAAAATGAAAATCCATATTTTGAAAAAACTTTAAATGAAATAGATGATGAGATAATGAGGATTGAAAATTCAGTAGAAAGAGTTCTTTACCTTTCTAGACTTGATGATTTTCATAAAGATTTTTTAGTTCAAGAAGTAAATCTTCATCCAACAATTAGAGAAGTAATAAAAAAATATTCAAAATACTTTATATCAAATAAAATAAGTTTAACATTAGATAATTTAGATTATACTATTTTATCTGATAAGAAATGGCTTTTATTTATATTTGATCAGTTAATTGGGAATTCTCTAAAGTATACAGACAAAGGTGATTCTATTTCTATAACTGGAGAAATAGAATCAAATTATATTTTAATAAAAATAAAAGATACTGGGTGTGGTATTAAAGAAGAAGATTTAGTTAGAATATTTGACAAAGGATTTACTGGAAATAATGGAAGGCATAATGCTAAATCTACAGGACTTGGTTTATACTTGGTAAAGGAACTATGTTCTAAACTAAGTCATAATATTAAAGTCAATTCTTCTTACGGTGAGTACACTGAATTCATTTTAAAATTAAATATAATCAATTAGAGAATTAGCTATATAGCTAATTCTTTTTATTTTATTAAATCTAAAAATTTGATATTTTTAGCTATATTTTTGTATTAAATTTTATAATATAGTTTTTTTAATTGTCAACTTAATTACAATATTGTTTTATTTCTTATTTTTCTTTGACTTGTAGTCACATTTAGTCATATAATTTAGTTGGAGTATTATTTACATTAGGAGGAATATATGTCTTTTTTAGAAAAATTAAAAAACAAAAAAGTATTAATAGGAGTTGGAGTTGTAACTATAATTGTCTTAACTACAGGTATATTTATTTACAACAAAAACAAAATTAATAATGAAAAATTAGGGGAAACTGAAAATTATATTGAAACTTATACTATCGCAGATAATGAAAAAGTATTTATAAATGGTAAAATCTTACCTACTGAATCAAAGGATTTCAATCCATCTTCAGAAGGTGAAATAAGTAAATTAAATGTTACAAATGGTAAAATTGTAAAAAAAGGAGATCTTTTATTTACTGTTAAAAATGATGCTATTTTAAACGAAATTGATGGTCTAAAATCTCAGGTGAGTGAACTAAAAAAATCTAATAGTTCTAATGACCCTCTTATAAACACAGAAATAAGTAAATTAAATGCTCAAATATCAGCTTTAGATAAAAAAGCTTATATAAATACTTATGCTCCATTTGATGGAAAGGTATATTTAAACGAGAAATCTGAAAATGCTACTGAGGCTACTTCATTTATGACACTTCAAAGTAATCAATTTTATATGAAAGGTCAAGCTAGCGAACAAGATTTATCTAAGCTTCAAATAGATGATCCAGTTAATGTTTTAGTATTTTCAACAGACCAAAAATTAGCTGGAAGAATAAGCTTTATATCTGATAGACCTTCATCTCAAGCTAGTGATATGAATATGGGTGGCCAAGGATCTCTATCTTATTACGATATAAGTATTTCATTTGATAATCAGGAAGGCCTTGTAAATGGATTCCATGTTCAAGCTTCTATTGAAATTAGAGATTCTTTATCTAAGATACCAACTTCATGTATATTAAGAGATGAAAATGATAAACCTTATGTATTTGAAAGTATGGACGGAATCCTTAAAAAACAAATAGTTGAAATAGCAAGCACTGATGAAGAACTTACCGTTGTAAAATCTGGACTTGATAAAAATGATGTTTTAGTTAGATACCCATCAAAAGATATGAAAGAAGGAGATCCTATAAATACAGGTGATACTTCTTCTAATGATGAAGGGATGGCTGAAAAAGTTGAGTAATATAATTAAACTAGAAAATATTCAAAAGTATTATAAAGTCGGAAAAGAAAAGTTTCATGTACTAAAATCTCTTAGCTTAGAAATAGAGTCCGGTGAATTTGTAATGATAATGGGTAAGTCAGGTAGTGGTAAAACTACTCTACTTAATGTTTTAGGTTTTTTAGATAAATTTGATGATGGTGATTATATATTTAATGGTGAGAATGTAACTAATTTAAATGAAAATCAACGTTCTACATTTAGAAATAAAAATATAGGATTTGTATTTCAACAATTTAATTTAATAGAAACTTTGGATGTTTATCAAAATGTTGAATTACCTCTTATTTATGATGCATCTTTAAAGAAATCTGAGAGAGAAAAAATTGTAAAGGAAAAATTGGAAGCTGTGGGGTTACTTGATAAAATAAAACAACCTCCCCTTCAACTATCTGGTGGACAGCAACAACGTATAGCTATTGCGCGTTCGTTAGTTAATAACCCTCAATTAATATTTGCTGATGAACCAACTGGTGCATTAGATAGTGAAACAAGTGAAGAAATTATGAATCTACTTAAAGATTTAAATAATCAAGGTAAAACTATAATAATGGTTACACACGACGCTGACTTAGTAAAATATGCTACTAAAGTTGTAAGACTTAAAGATGGCGTGTTATCTTTGGAGGTGTAAATCATGAATTTAGTTAAAAGTACCTTATCAAATTTAAAAGGGCATAAACTTAGAGTTTTTGTAACTCTTTTGTGGATTATTATGGGTATCACTTCCGTTATATTAGTTAGTTCTATTGGTAATGGGCTAAAGAAAGAAGTAGAAACTTCAGTTAATAAAGTAAATCCTAATAAAACAAGAATTCATTTTGAACCTGCTGACTATAGTATGACGAATATGAGTATATTTTTAAAACCTTTTACTAGCGAAGATATGGAACAACTATCTTTTACTGAAGGTGTTGAAAAAATAGGACCTAGTAAAGATGATTTTGATTTTGCTTCAATCCATTCTAATGAGGCTACTTATGATAAAAAAACTACTTATGTTGAAATTACTGAGTTAAAAAAGGATACTAAACTAAACCCTATATACGGAAGAAATTTTTCTTTAGATGATGCTAATAGAAAAGTTATTATAATTACTATGCAAAATGCTACTGACTTATTTGATAATCCTGAAAAAGCTCTTGGTAAAGGAATTTCAATAAATGGTACAATATATGAAATAATTGGTATAGTAGATGAAAGTTCTGTTTCTAATAAAACTGACGAGAATAAATCTATGTACAATATGAATCCTATGGAAGGATATGTTACTTCATACATGCCTAAAAAAGCTTTAGATGGGTTAGTTAATCAGTATAATTATTCTCAAGAAATATATGCTCTAGACTTAGTTGTTTCTAAAGGATATGATGTTTTTGAAGTTGCAAATAATATTATTAATAAACTTTATGAACTTCATCCTGATATAAATGGTTCATATAAGACTGATGATCCATCTGAATCTACTCAAGAGCTTCAAAATATGATATCTACTATAAATAAATTTGTTACTTTAATAACTGCTATATCAATGTTTGTTGGCGGTATTGGTGTAATGAATATAATGTATGTTTCTGTAATGGAAAGACAAAGAGAAATAGGTATAAGACGTGCAATAGGTGCTAAACCTCGTACTATAATGCTTCAATTTTTAGTAGAAGCTGTATTTATAACAGTATGTGGAGGAATACTTGGAATAATAGTAGGATTTATAGTAGTTAACTATGCATCAAATTATCTTCCATTTAAAGCTATACCTAATGTAAATAGCTTCTTATTCGCTAGCATAGCTACAGTTGTTACAGGTGTAATATTTGGTATTATACCTGCATTTAAAGCATCTAGACTAGACCCTATAAAAGCTATTTATAAATAAATATTATATAAAAAAAGAGAGTTTAATTACT
>NZ_HG529340.1 GCF_000499525.1 Faecalimicrobium dakarense
AGAGAGTTTAATTACTCTCTTTTTTTATAGTTTTACTTCATATGGAATAGTAGATTATAAATAACATATACTCTAAATATAATATTATATGGAGGGTTGCGAATAAATGAAAAAAGCATTTGTAATGATTGTATTTATACTTACTACTATATCTTTATTTGGCTTTAATTCACATAAAAAGTTAAATGATGAAGAGGCCTTGAATATGGTTTCTAATAATTTAAATAATAGGTATCATCTTATTAATGAATTAGATAACGATTATAATAAAGGAAAAATAAACGATAAAGAATTTTATAATCAAGAAATGTCTATATATGAAAATGAAATGAAAAGTTATTCTGAAAAATCGCTTAAAAATATAAAAGATGATAATTTAAAATCTACTATAGTACAAGTAAGCCAAGGTTTAGAATTTCAAATAAAATCAACTGAATTTGCAATGAAAGGTGATTATGAACAAACTATGCTATATCATGAGGAAGCTTTTAAAATATGTTATCCAGCTATAATTAAACTTAAAAATAACTATAATGCCACTCTTGCAGATGAATATATAAATAATCTAGAAGAAACAATGAAAATTTATAATAAAAATAAATAAATTTTACAGTACATATAAAAAAAGTGATTTTATATAAAATCATCTTTTTTTATTTATATTACTCTTCTATATTTTCAAATACTACTTTTCCCCTGCATATAGTGTACTTAACTTTTCCATATAGACTACTTCCTGTAAACGGTGAATTACTTGCCTTAGACGAATAGTCTTTTACCACATATTTTTCATTTGGAGCAAATATAACTAAATCAGCTAATCCGCCTTCTTTTATACATCCACTTTCTAAGTTATATAAATTAGCAGGATTTATAGTCATTTTTTCTATTAACTTCATTATACTTAAATGACCTTTTCTAACTAAATTAGTCACTCCTAGAGCTAAAGCGGTTTCAAGACCTATTATACCACTAGGTGCTTTTTTAAACTCTACATTTTTTTCTTCATTAGTATGTGGCGCATGGTCTGTTGCTATTATTTCAATAGTATCATCTTGTAACCCTTCTATTATTTTATACTTATCATCTTGAGTTCTAAGTGGAGGATTCATTTTAGCATTAGTACCATATTTAAGTACATCATCTTCTGTTAATGTAAAGTGATGTGGTGTCGCTTCTGCAAAGACATTTGCACCTAATTTTTTAGCCATTCTTACAACTTCAACAGAAACTCCAGAACTTATATGTTGTATATTTACTTTTGCACCTGTTTTTATAGCTAGCATACAATCTCTTGCTACCATAACATCTTCAGCTACATTTGATGCCCCACCTATTTTAAGCTTTCTAGAAATTTCACCTTCATTTATCCCTGGATTTGTTATAAGAGATGGGTCTTCTTCATGAAAACTTAATGGTACATTTAATTTTTTAGCTTTATTCATTGCTTTTAAAATAGTGTCACTATTCATTATAGGTAATCCATCATCACTAAATCCAACTGCACCTAGTGATTTTAATTTTTCCATATCCACTAATTCTTCACCTTTAAATCCTTTACTAATAGATGCTACTTGTAATACATTTATAGGTGATTTTTTAGCTTTATCTAATATATACTTTAGAGTTTTTTCATTATCTACTATGGGGTTAGTATTTGCCATACAGATAACTGTAGTAAATCCACCTCTTGCTGCTGATAATGATCCACTTTCTATATCTTCTTTATGTGTAAATCCTGGATCTCTAAAATGAACATGTACATCTATTAACCCTGGTGCAACTATGTATCCACTTGCGTCTACTACATTTGAATATTCGCTTGTTACTGGAAACTTTCCTATTTTATATACTTTATCTTCTTTTATAACTATATCTAAAACTTCATCTCTTTTTGTCTTAGGGTCGATGACTCTCCCATTTTTTATAAGTATCATGTCTATATTTCTCCCTTTAAATATTCATATATAACCCTTGCTCCATCATATATACTTAATAATGAAGAGAATTCACTTTTATTATGACTAATCCCTCTATAACATGGGATAAATACCATTGCGCTATCACATAATTTCGTAAATGCCATAGCATCATGTCCTGCTCCACTTGGCATTATCTTATGAGATATTTTTAATTTATCACTACATTCAATTAATTTTTTTTGCATATAAGAACTCATTTTCACAGGATCAAAAGATCCTTCCTCTTGTAAAAAGAATTTAACATCTCTTTTTTGTGAAATATCTTTTATAGCTATATTCATATTTTCTACAATACTGTCTAAACTTTCTATATCAATTCCTCTTATATCAATTCCAAGATTAACTTCTCCTGGTATAACATTTAACACATTTGGCCCATTACTTATTACTCCTACAGTTGTTACAGATTTTCTATAAATTTCTTCTCTACCTATTCTTTCAAGTTCTAATATAAATTCTGATGCTGCACAAAGTGCATCTTGTCTCATATCCATAGGAGTTGCTCCTGAATGCTCTGCTTCACCATGAATACATAAACTAAATCTTCTTGGTCCTGCTATATCACTAACTATTCCAACCTTTATATCATATTCTTCTAATACTTTTCCTTGTTCAATATGTAGTTCTAAGTATTGCTTTATATTTTCTATCTTTTTAGGATTTAAGTTATATTCTTTATTATTAAATATCTCAATAATCGACTTACCTGTTTTAGAGACTAATCCACGTACATCATCTTTAGTTAATTCTTTTGTTATAAGACCACTACCTATGGTACATTTACCAAAATTACTTGATTCTTCACATCTAAATGCTGCCACTCTAATTGGTATATCTAATTTATCATTTTTAGCCCAACTTAATATTAAAAGTCCTGCTATAACTCCTGCTACACCATCGTATCTTCCACCATTTACAACAGAGTCTAAATGAGAGCCTAGTAAATAGTACTCTTTATCACTAATATCATTAGCTACATAAGTATTTCCCACTTCATCTATATAAGTATAAAAATTTTCTTCTTCTCCTAAGTATTTAAACATATCGTGCATTTCGTCTTCTACTTTAGAATATCCTAGCCTTGTTACTCCACCGTATGAATTAGCTCCAATATCATAAAACTTGCCAAATACATACTCTAAATATTGTATATCTTCTCTTTTTGAAGTCATAATATATCCCCCATTATATTTGAATATTTATTTATATACGACCTTTTTTCTATATTATACCCTAAATATACATCATTTTAAATAATTATCACGAATTAAATTTAATTTTTATCTAATAAGATTCGATTTTATTTTAATAATTTAAATATAAAATTACGTTTAATATCTATTGCTTTTTTAGGACATAATTCATGACAACAATAGCATCTTATGCATTTATCTAAATTTATAATTACTTTCTTATCTTTTAATTTCATAACTTTTGCTGGACAAGCCTCAATACATTTACCACATTTTATACAATCATTATCTCTTATTATTGGTTTTGGAGTAATCAGTTTTGTTATAGGTTCATGTAAAAACTTAGGCAAAGTCGATGATAGTAGTCTGAAATCTTTGCTAGTACTTGGAATTTTAAAATCTTTTATTATTAATAGATTTATATCATCACCTAAAATTTCTACATCTGATAAATCATTTTTTATATAATTTCTTTTTATGGATCCTCTTACCGTTGGCACTTTACTATAATCTAGATTTATAATCTTACAAGCTACAGTGTCTATTGCATAAGGGCTAGAAGATGCTAATAATACACCTATCTTTCTTGGGGATCCTGCTGAAGGCCCATCGCCTTCCATTCCCACTATTCCATCCATTATAGTAAGAGTTGGATTTACATAAGAACATATATCTAAAAGTACATCTTCACAAAATAATTCTTCTGTCGGAAATCTATAATGTATTTCTGCTTTTTTTAAGCCAGCTATACAACCATATAAGTTTTTTACCCCTCCAGTAAAAGTTGCCATGCCATGAGTTTTTAATTTACATACATTTATTACATGGTCTACTTTTGTTATGGGTGTTATAATATCCATATATTTCAGTGCATGCGCATTCTGATTTTCTACTTTAATATCAGAAACATCATAATTTAAATTTATACCTAAATCATTTGCTACTTCTTCCATTCCAGAAGACTTATATATTCCCTTTAGTACACCTTGTGTATATGGCCCTCCTGGACTATCAGCTATTATTACTTCACAATTTAAATTTAGAAGTTTTTCACATAAAACTTTAACTACCATAGGATGAGTTGTTGTAGCTTCTTCAGGAATCTTTTTCATTAATAAGTTAGGCTTTATAAGTACTTTACTTTTTGGCTTTATATACGATTCTAAGCCACCTATATTTTCTAAATTTCTTTCCATAGACTTTGATACATTTTCATAATTATAATTATCACATTTTATAACAGATACTTTTTTCATTTTTTCCCCTTTATTAAATTAAATTTACATATTAGTATTTTATTCCCTTTTATTAATTATATATCATCTCTATATTTCTTAGATAATTTTTCATACATAATTTACTATCTTACTTTTTACATATTTTATTTTGTACATGAAATACTATATAAAAAGTTTTATTTCTAACAAAATATAGGAGTGATTTATATGAATAAATTAAAATTATCTTTACTTACAATGCTTTTGGTATTATCACTAGGTATTATTTCTTATGCTGATAGTAGTTCTATAACTGCTGATAATAACGTCAAAATGACTCAAGAGAAACATTATCCGGTTGTGGATATAACAAACCATACTACTAGAGACATAACTGTTGAATGGGGAGCTTATGGTGATAAATACCAAGGAGATATTTTAGTTCCTGGCAAAAGCACCGTATCTTTAGAACTAAAAGATTTAGCATTTTTAGGAAATAAAAATGAAATTACTAGAGTATGGCTTACTTGGAATGAACCATTACAATTAAAACCTTTAGGTACACAAGTTGATACTATACCTTTTAAATCTCCTGCTAAACCAACAACACCACCGGTTGAGTTAGGATAGATAAAAGCCTAGATTAAGTTCTAGGCTTTTATTTATTTATCCAAAATAATAACTTATAAAGGATATCTTTGCTTTTGCATAGAATTATATATATATTTTATTTTGGAGGATTTTATATGAATACTACAATAGAAATAATAAATAATAGAGTATCTCTAAGAAGATATGAAGAAAAACCTATATCTAAAGACCACTTAAACTTATTAATTGAAAGTGCAATAAAAGCTCCTACTGCCGGTAATATGATGATGTATTCTATAATTAAGATAACAAATGAAGACACAAAAGAAAAATTAAGTATGACTTGTGATAATCAGCCTTTTATAAAAAACGCTCCATTAATTCTATTATTTGTTGCTGATATGCATAAATGGTATAAGTACTTTGAAATTTCTGATGTAAAAAAAATAGCTAAAGACAATAATAAAGAATTTACATCTCCTGGAATTAATGACTTTATGTTAGCTGTAAATGATGCATTGATAGCTGCCCAAAATGTTGTTATTGCTGCTGAAAGTTTAGGGATAGGAAGCTGTTATATAGGAGATATAATGGAAAATTATGAAATACATAAAAGTTTATTAAATTTGCCTGATTATACATTTCCTGCTGCTATGCTTACTCTAGGATATTACCCTGAAAATTATAAAAAAACTTTTAGAGACAGATTTGATGAAAAATATGTAGTTTTTGATGAAAAATATAAAGACTTAAGTAATAATGACATTGTAGATATGTTTAAAAATAAAGAAAATAATATGCCAAAAACTAATATTTTTAATGCTGATAATTTTGGTCAATTATTATTTATGAGAAAAATCAGTTCTGATTTTGCAATAGAGATGAATCGTTCTATAAATAAAAATATAAAATTTTTTACAGGTGAAAATAAAAAAGGAGAAAGATAATTCTTTCTCCTTTTTTATATAAATTATTTTAATTCTTATTTTTGGAAATGTCTTTCTAATAAACCTAAGAATGCTTTACCATGTCTTGCTTCATCTTTACACATTTCATGTACTGTATCATGTATAGCATCAAGTCCTAATT
>NZ_HG529341.1 GCF_000499525.1 Faecalimicrobium dakarense
CTTTAGCTCTCTTAGCTATTTTTAATTTTCCTTCTGTTGCTCCGTATTCTGCTTCTACTCTTGCTTTTAAGTTAGCTTGAGTATCAGCTACTACTACTTCCCCTAATAATTCAGCAAATTTAGCTGCATGTTCTGCTTCTTCAAATGCTATTCTTTTGTAAGCTTCTGCTACTTCTGGGTATCCTTCTCTATCTGCTTGACGGCTCATTGCTAAGTACATTCCTACTTCTGTACATTCTCCAACAAAGTTTGCTCTTAATCCTTCTAATACTTCTTCGTCTACTCCTTGAGCTGCCCCTATTCTGTGCTCATCAGCCCAAACCATTTCACCTTTCATTTCTTCAAACTTTTCAGGTCCTACCTTACATACTGGACATAGCTCTGGTGCTGTTTCCCCCTCATGTATATATCCACATACTGTACAAACAAATTTTTTCATAATTATTCCCTCCTAATATTTATATAAATTTTAATTTTATTTTCATTGTCTAAATTGTTATAACTTATATATACCCTAGGTTATATACCTTAAACAATAAATTTAAAATTATTTTTAACTATAAAAATGGTAACATTTTCCCATCTCCTATATTTTACCATTTATTATATATTTATCAATACATATGAAGATCATTTTTAAATATATTGTCTTAATATAAAATGTAATTATATATCTAGTCAATATTTGTATCTATTTCTTCCATATTTTCAATACACTCTAACTCTTTTATATAATTATCTCTCCTTTTTAAAAATGATAATTTAGTCTCTGCCATTATAATTGATGTAAAAATTAATAAACTCCCTGCTACTATTTTAAATGTAACTTGATCATTTAATAGTATTATTGAAAATAATGTACCAAACACTGCTTCTGTTGAAAGTATTATAGCTGTTTTAGTTCCTGAAACTTTCTTTTGACATATAGTTTGCATTAAAAATGCTATAGTCGTACTAAATAATGCTAAATATAATACCCCTAAATACCCACTAGGCTGCGCATATATTTTTATCTCTCCTATAAAAACTTGGACTATTAATGATAATACAAAAGCTACACTAAATTGTATTGCCGTTAGAATTATAGGATCTTTATTTATTGCAAATTCACTTGTAAAAAATATATGACCTGCAAATCCAAATGCACAAATCAGCGTTAGAAAATCTCCAAAATTAATAGAAAAATCTGCTTCTAAAGATAAAATTCCTATGCCTATAAGAGTAATTATGCTACTTATTATACCAATTTTATCAAGTTTTCTTTTATAAATTATATATCCTATAAAAGGTACTATAACTACATTAGCTGCAGTTATAAATGCATTTTTAGATGGCGTTGTATATAATAGCCCAAAAGTTTGCACTGCAAATGCTATAAATAAAAAAATTCCTAACAAACTCCCCTTTTTTATTATATCCTTATCTATATTTTCCTTAATTCGTTTAAAAAATATTATATTTAATAAAATAGATGCTATAAAAAATCTTAACGTTATTAGTTGTATTGGTGTAAATCCTCCATCTAACGCAAATCTAGTTCCTACAAACCCACTTCCCCATATAATAGCAATTAACACTAATCCTATTTCACCAATATATTTTTTCAATATAATCCCTCCTTACAATTATTTATATATAAATGCATCAGCACAGTAAGTCTTATATGTAATTTTACAAATTTTACCACACTTAATTATGTGCCTTTAAAATGCACTCTAAATATATTATAGCAGTTTACATAACTTAAAGTTTTGATAAATTAATTATTTTTATTACAACATTGTTATTTTACTTAATGTATATTTTTAGCTATAATTGTCTATAGAAATTAGATTGGATTTGATGAAAAAAGGGAGATTGTAAGTTATGTTATCTAAAAAAGCAAAAAACAAGAAAAAAATAGCAATAATCACTGGTGTTGCAGTATTAGTAATAGGGGTCGGGTCTATTGTCTGGGCTGATATGGCTAAGAAAAAAGAAGAAAGAGAAATAGCTAAACGTAAAGAAATTCAAAGATTAGAACAAATTGAAAGAGAAAAAAATGAACCTATAGTCGGAGCAAAAAAAGACTCTGTTAAAAAATATGGATATGATGCAAGTGTAGTATGGGAAAAATTGGATAGCTATGACTATTCTAATAATGGTGAAAAAGTTGTATTTCTTACATTTGATGATGGACCATCTACTACTAATACTCCTAAAGTATTAGACACTTTAAATAAATATGGAGTTAAAGGTACGTTCTTTATTAAAGGTGATTCACTAGAAGTAAAAGGTGCTAATGAAATATTAAAAAGAACTTTTGATGAAGGTAATGCAATAGCTCACCATTCATATACGCACGATTATAAAAAACTATATCCTAATAGAAGTTTAAATTTAAATACTTTTACTGATGAAATTGATAAAACTACTGAAGCTATGCAAAAAGTTTTAGGAGAAAAATTCACTTCAAATGTTTTAAGATGTCCTGGTGGATATATGTCTTGGAAAAATATGCAACCACTTAAGGATCATCTAAAAGGTAAGGGTATGTCATCTATTGATTGGAACGCTTTAAACGCTGATGCTGAAGGTAAAAAGAAAAATGCTCAAGAATTATATGATTATGCTGTAAAGTCTTCTCAAGGTCAAGAAATGGTCGTTCTTTTAATGCATGATACTTATGGAAAAGAAGAAACTGTAAAAGCACTAGATATGATAATACCTTATTTTAAAGAAAATGGATATCAATTTAAAATATTAG
>NZ_HG529342.1 GCF_000499525.1 Faecalimicrobium dakarense
AATGGATATAAGTAGTCTTTGTGTGATCCATAGTTTATTAATCCTATTACTGTTAGTATAAAGTATACTAAACTAACTAAAGGTACTAATATAACACCTATAAAAGCTATAATTGAGATCCCTGCAATTATTTCATATATTACAAAAGTTATATGGAAATTCATAAGCATTTTCCCATTAGTGTATATAAAATCAGATTCTTTACTATATTCCTTCCATACAAAATATACTATTATAAATCCTACTATATTAAATAGTATTATTGCTGCTGCCATCATTAACATTATTAAATTTTCTTTAGGTATTGACCTTGAATAATTATCCATTTTATCTCCTTTCTTAATTATAAACACTATGCTAATTATTTGTATCTATAATTATAATATTCTTCATTTTAACATATAGTTCTATTTTAATAAAATATTTATATAGAGTATATATCAGAAAACTCTATATTACATTTTTCAATTTTAGATTGGTTAAAATTACTTTCCGATATTTTATAATCATTTTCTTCTACTATTCTTATTGGTAATTCAAATATAAATTCCGTTCCATGTCCTACTTTACTTTCTACATAAATATTGCCTTCATGCATCTCTATAAGAGATTTAACTAACGATAATCCAATTCCACTACCTTCACACCTTCTTGTTAATACATTATCTCCTTGCCTAAATCTATCAAATATAAATGGAAGCTTTTCTTTTGAAATACCAACTCCATTATCTTTTATAGATACTGCTACTTTATCTTTTATAATTTTTATATCAACCTTTATTTCACCATTCTTATTTGTGTATTTTATTGCATTTGATAAAATATTTAATATAATTCTTTCTATTTTATCTGGATCACAAGCTATAATGCTTTCTTCTGAGTTAGTATCAAATATAAGATTTATTCCTTTGCCTTCAATATACTCTGCTACAGATAATGTTATTTCTTCTATTATATTAATAATATTATGATTTCCTAAGTTTAACTCATAAAATCCAGTGTCTATTCTAGTCATGTCTATTAGATTGTTAACTAATCTTAATAATCTATATGAATTTTGTTTTATAGACTTTATATGATTATTTAAATTATATTCATTATTATATAAAATCTCCTCTTTATTTACCCGTTTTTCTAGCAATTGCATTGTTCCAAGTATTATATTTATAGGTGTTTTAAATTCATGAGATATATTTGCAAAAAATTCATTTTTTATACTTTCTATCTCTATAGCTTTTTCTAATAATTTTCTTTTTTTCTCTTCTTCTTTTTCTTTAGTTATATTCCTCGTTGTAATTATAAAATATTTTTTCTCTTTTATATATTTATAATTCGATTTAAACCATAGATATTCTCCATTTTTAGATAATACTCTATTTATTGTTCTATTTATATTATTGTCTTTTATTTTACTCATATCTATTATTTCTTTTTTATAATCTGGATGAATAAATTCAATGACTTCTTTAGATTTAAGCTCTTTCTCACTCCATCCAAGGGTTTCACTCCACTGCGGGCTTAAATTCTTAAAATATCCATCTTCATTTATTGTTGCAAACATATCAACTGATATATCTAATAATCTTTCTAATTCATTTTCTACTTCTATTCTTTTTGCAAGTTCTAGTTTAGCCTGCTTAGAAAGTTTATAGTTTTTTATAATTAATGCAATACGAGAACATAAATTGTTCATAAAATCATTTTGATAGTATTCTGGCTCATTTCCATCTAAGTATGACAAATTTAGCATTCCTATAAATTCATCACTGTTCATTAAATTATATGACCCAGCAAAATTGACACTTTTATTTATATCCTTAAATGCTGGGATTCTAATATCATTTATACCAGAAACATCTAATATTCCTCCTATTACTTTATTATTTAACATTTCCTCTAAATCATTTTTGTTTAATTTTATACTTTCTGGTACACTAGATAAATTTTTTACTTCACCATATAAGCTTCCTAGGTTTAAAGTTTCTGATTCTTTATCATATAGGTATAATGTTATTGAATCCGATTTTAAATAATTAGATATATTCTCTACTAGATTATCTAGCAATGTTTTTATCTCTATCTCATCATATGTGTGGTTATTTGGTTTTAATATTTCTATATTTTTTTTATCTATATTTTTTTCAATTTTATTTTTTATAGTTACATCTTTAGCCATTGTAACTATATATTTTAGTTCATCATTTTCTTTAAAAATTGGTGCCATAAACATATCTAAATGTGATGGATTATCCCCTTTTTTAACAATAGTCTCTATTAATCTAGGCTTTTTACTTTTTATTACTTTTTTCTCTATATATGATATATATTCATATTCATTTACTTCACTTATATCTTTGAACTTTTGACCCAAAATATTCATTTTATCTATTGAAATATGATCAGTAAAATATTTATTTGTATATATAAATTTATCATTTTCATCTTTTATATATATAGCAGAAGGTATAATATCCAAAGCATTTTCTAAAGCATCTATATTGTATAGCTTATTATCATCTTCTTTACATATCATATATATATATTCTTTATCATTAAATTTACTTAATATTATTTTTCCTTTTAATAAAATTTTTTCTTTTTTTGAATTTAAAATATCTAAATTTATATTAGCTTTCTCACCTTTTTTTATAGAATTTATTATTTCATATAACTTTTTATTATCACCATATAATATATTTTTTATATTAATATCTTTTAAATCTGTATTATCATGTCCAATTCTTGATAATAATTTTTCATTACAAAATTCTATTTCCCCCTCTCTATTCATAACTAAAATATAATCATTTACTGCATTTAATAGCTCAATCACAAAATATGCCCCCAAAAATAAATAAAACTTAAAATAAATAATCAATTTACATTTTTTACTAATAATCTCATTATAACATTTATTTTTTAAGTATTTCTAAAAAATCCACTTACATTTTTCTACAAAGATTTTCATTAAAATATATTATTTTATAATTTTTTTTAATGAAAAAGTCCCTTAAGCATACGCTTAAGGGACTACTGTATTATTTTACTATTATTTTTATAAACTTTTTCTTTCCTATTTGAACTACTAATTCACCTTGTGCTTCTATACTTTGTAAATCCGTAGCTTTTTCTCCATTTATCTTAACTCCACCTTGAGTAGCTAATCTTCTCACTTCACTTTTACTTTGTACAAGTTTATTTTCTACTATTATTTGCGCTAAATCAAAGTTATCACTACTTACTTCTACAGTTAATATATCCACAGGTATTTGCCCTTTTTGGAATACTGATTTAAATCTTTCTTCTGCAAAATTAGCTCTTTCTTCTCCATGGTATAGTCTTACTATTTCTTTAGCTAACTCCATCTTAACATTTCTTGGATTAACTCTATCTTCTTTTAAATCTTCTTCTATTTTATTAACCACATCAGGATGAACATCAGTTACTAAGTTGTAGTATTTAACGATTAATTCATCTGGTATTTCCATAGCTTTTTGATACATTACCCCAGCTTCTTCATCTACACCTATATAGTTACCTAAACTCTTACTCATTTTATTAACACCGTCTAATCCTTCTAGTAAAGGCATCATTATAACAACTTGAGATTCTTGACCAAAATCTTTTTGAAGTGCACGTCCCATAAGTAGGTTAAATCTTTGGTCTGTTCCTCCAAGTTCTATATCAGCATTTATTGCAACTGAATCATATCCTTGCATTAATGGATAGAAAAATTCATGTACTGATATTGGAGTATGGCTTTCATATCTTTTCTTAAAATCTTCTCTTTCTAACATTCTCGCTACAGTTATAGTTGCAGCTAATTTTACTACATCTTCAAAGTTTAATTTAGCTAACCATTCGCTATTAAATCTAACTTCTGTTTTTTCTTTATCTAATACTTTAAATATTTGTTCTTCATAAGTTTTTGCATTTTTTAAAACTTGTTCTGTCGTTAATGCTTTTCTAGCTTGAGATTTACCAGTTGGATCTCCTATTTTACCTGTAAAGTCTCCTATTATTATTATTACTTTATGTCCTAAATCTTGTAATTGCTTCATCTTTCTAAGAACTACAGTATGACCTAAATGTATATCTGGAGCAGATGGGTCAAGTCCTAGTTTTACAACTAATTGACGACCTTCTTTATCAGCTTTTATTAATTTTTCTCTAAGATCTTTTTCATCTATTATATCATCTACACCTTTTAATATAATTTTTATTTGTTCATCTAAATTTATCATATTTACCCTCCTATATTTGTTTATTACAATAAAAAAAGCCCTCATCCTTATAAAAGGACGAGAGCATTACTCACGTGTTACCACCTTAGTTTATTAATACTTTACAGCATTAACCTTAATAGGTACAATATCTATACCTTAGCACTATAACGTGTGCTACTACGTTAATCCCTACTAGTTGTTATCTTTTGGGATTACTGCTCTAAGATGTATTCAAACTAACTTAACTTGCTCCTCTCACCATCCGGAAACTCTCTGTTAGACTACATTAGTTTTACTTGTTCTTTTCATAGCTTTTTTATATTAATTATTAATTCTAATATATTCGCTATTTAATATTTTGTCAACTATTTTTATTATTATTTACAAAATATTTTATATTATTAATTATTTTTCTTATTAGGTGGATAAAATCCTTCAAATATTATATTGTCTGAGTATTTATATGCATATATCATATCTTTTTCATTTTTTATAGTCCATGATATTATTAAAATTCCCTTATTCCTTAAGTAAGTTATTCTCGGTTTATCTATCCCTTTAATTGAATAGGCTATATAGTCCGGTTTAGTTTTAAAATTTAGTATCATGTTTTTAAGAGCAAATTTTTTACACCAACTTAAATTTCTATAAGAATATCTAGATAAACCTGCTATTTGTCCTCTCAAAATATGGTTCGCATTATTTTTATACCATACCAATACAAATGGATTAAATGACTGTATTGAGTATTTGCCATCATAACTTTTAACTATATTATAAAGTTCTTCACATAAATCAAATATATTCTTACTATTTTTTATTTCTATAAGTATCCCTACTTTGCCATTTACTACTTCTAATACTTCTTCTATTGTTGGTATTTTCTCATCTGAATTTAATAATCTTAATTCTTTAATATCCTCGTAGTTTACATCATAAATATTTCTTTCATCTTTAGTCATTCTATATAAGTTACTATCATGAAATACTACTATTTTTTTATCTTTAGTGAACTGAATATCTAATTCTATTGAGTATTTATGATTAGCTGCATTTTTAAATGCCCCAATAGAATTTTCCGGATATTTTTCATTATATAATCCCCTATGGGCTATTGGTATTTCCTTTATCCAGTCCATATATTTTTCCATATAAACCACCTTTTATATTTATTTGATTACTAGGTTATTTACATAGTTGTCTACTATCAAAATTTGCTTAATTCTTATATCTATTTTCTTGTCTAATATTAAATTTAAAATTACAATTGCCAAAGTTGTTACCTTAAACATTAATACAAGTAGTACTACAGTTATTAAGGATAAAATTCTTGCATAAGATATATTTTGATACTTAGATATGACATAATTTTGCAATATTGTATATCCATCTCTTATAACAAAATAAAAACACAAATATTGTATTGATATAATAATCGTTTTCAAATATATAATAGATATATCAATTTTTAATAAACTCATTATCTCAACTAAAATCAAATAAATTGAGCATAAGTAAAATACTTTCTTAGAGCAACAAATAAATCTAGAACAGTTTCTAAAGTTCTTTATCATATGTAATTTTCTTTTTGCATTACCTTTTAATATATTCAGTTTTTTTGATAATAATAACGATAAAATATATATGCTAAATACAGTTCCCATAGGAAGTAGCGCTATTAACATATAGTAAATGATTTCACTATATCCTTTTAAAGGGAATATTTTAGTGTACTGACTAAATTCTTTCATAAAACTGTATCCAATAAGTTTTGATGCATATAAATCTATAAATACCATAAGTGCTATTCCAATTATTGATCCATAAATAATATCATCAATAATAGTGGTTGCTTTTGACATTAAAACTCCACACATAATTCCTAGTATTACACTCTGAGTCGCCCAAATCGCAGTTCCTATGTTTCCAAGAACTAAAGCAACTACTATAAGCGAACTTACACCAGATAATATAGTATATTTAAGCTCACATTTTAAGCATATTATGCAAAAGAAAATTGGTACTATAAAATCTAAATAAAGTGCATACCCAAAACCACTACCTACAGCAATTATAGTACTTACAATAAATAATGATGAAAGTAGAGCTGCTTCTGTAAGTTTTTTAGTACTGTTCACTTTCAATTCCTCCTATTTATATTTTTTGAGTATTATTATAATATATCATACTATTTAGTAAAAAAACTATAAAGGGTATAAGCTATATTTAAAATAAAAATAGTTATACCCTAGTTTAGGTATAACTATTTTTATTATTTATTGTATGAAAATAAATTTTTATTTTCTATAGCCTCTCTAGCAACTTCTTTATCATCAAAATGATGCTTTATCTTTCCTATTATTTGATAATTCTCATGGCCTTTTCCTGCTATAATTACTACATCATTATTATCAGCTAACTCTATTGCTTTATATATTGCTTCTTTTCTATTTTCTATAGCTATATAATTTTGATTAATTTTATCTATTCCATTTAGTATATCATTTATTATAAAATTTGGATCTTCTGTTCTTGGATTGTCAGATGTTATTATTGCTATGTCTGAATTATCCTGCGCAATTTTTCCCATTAGAGGCCTTTTAGTTTTATCTCTATCCCCACCACATCCAAATACTGTTATAACTTTTCCTTTTGCAAATTCTTTTGCTGCTATAAGTATATTTTCTAATGCATCGGGTGTATGAGCATAGTCTACTATTACATTAAATCCTTTTGTATTTTTTACACTTTCAAACCTTCCTTCAACACCTTTAGTGCTTTTTAATTTATCTTTTATTATTTCAATTGGAATCTTAAGTATATAACAAGCCGCTATAATTCCTAGAGTATTATAAACTGTAAATTTTCCTGGTATATTAACATAAATTTCATCAATATACATAGGCGTTTTTAGTGTATAGGAAACACC
>NZ_HG529343.1 GCF_000499525.1 Faecalimicrobium dakarense
ACCATGTGGATATAATTTTATATTGCTTGCCATAAAGTCTGCTTCATTATTTATTCCATATGTATATACCGGAACTTTTAAGTTTCTTATATTGTTTTTTATATTGTTTTTTATAATAACACCTGAGCTGTCATCTATATTTATAATATTTGCTAAACTAGTTTTATAAAATAATTTTTCCTTTGTAGATCTATATTCTTCTAAATTTTTATGAAAATCTAAGTGCTCTGGTGTAAGATTTGTAAATATTCCAATATTAAAATTTACGTCTTCTACTCTATGTAACGCTAATGAGTGTGATGATACTTCCATAGCACAAAACTTGCAATCATTTTTTACCATATTGTTAAAGTACTTTTGTAAGTCTATACTTTCAGGAGTTGTATTATTAGATATTATATCATTTTCACCATCTTCTATTTTAATAGTACCTATTAACCCAGCCTTAGATTTATAATTTAAAATTTGTTGTAATACTGTTGTTATACTAGTCTTTCCATTAGTTCCTGTTACACCTATTATTTCTATTTTTTGTGTTGGATTATTATAAAAATTAGCTGCTATTTTTGCCATTGATTTTCTTGTATCTTTAACCTTTATAAATGTATGATTATTATTTTTTTCAACATTTACGTCATCTTGTATTAAAAATGCTTTTGCTCCATTTTCTATTGCTTTATTTATATATTTATGACCATCATTATCAAATCCTTTTATACATACAAACAAACTATTTTCTGTTACTTTTCTTGAGTCATAATATATGTTTTTTATATCTATCTCAGTATTGCCCTTTAATTCTAAAACATCTATATTTTTTATGAGCTTGTATAATTCCATGAGAAAAACTCCTTTCATACTATTACTAAATTATATTTACTGTTTTTTTAATTTATGATATATATAAAATATGATAAAAAATTTATTATAGTATTATCCTTATTTTTCTATTTTTTTATTGACTTATTGATATTAATTATCTACAATGTAATTAAGAGTTACATATTTAATGAAAATAAAGATATTTGAAAATATCTTACTAGAGTCAGGAGACTTTTGCGTCTTCTGGCTTTTTTATTTTCATTATAAATAAAAAAATGTTAACTTTTATTCTACTTTCCCCAAAAGTAAGAATTATACATATTTGAGATGGGTAATATACCCATCTTTTTTTTAATCTTTTTTTTGATATTCTATTAATTTATCTAATATATCTTTATTAGAATTAAAAAACTCAATATGTTCTTCTATTTTCATAAGAGTTTCTATACTTATAGTATGTTCAATCTTTTCTGTCTCTTCATGTATTTTGTCTTTTACCCCTAATATATTTAAAAATTTATTCACTATATCATGCCTATTCAAAAGTTGCTGACCTACTATTTTTCCCATATCACTTAGCACAACATAATCATATTTTTTATATAATATCAGCTCTTTTTCACTTAATTTTTTTACCATTTTTGTTACTGAAGGCGGAGTAATATTTAAATGTTTAGATATATCACTAACTTTTACATGGTCTTCTTGTAAAAATAATCTATAAATCATTTCTATATAGTCTTCCTCACTAGGTGTTAGTTTGTTCTTCTTTATATATTCATTGAAAGTATAATACTCTTTTTTATTTTCCAAATTATCTCCCCCTTTTCATATTATATTAATTATATTTCATAAAATATTTTATATTACTATTTTTAGTAACACTCTTTTATTATTTTGCATAATTTAAAATTAAGAAAGTTAGCTTAGGTTAACAATAAAAATTATCTATAAGGAGATGTTAATATTGAAAACTCTTACAGACATTCCAGTTAAAAATACTGCTACAGTAGAAGACCTCTTATTTAATGGTAATTTAAGAGAAAGAATGTTAGCACTTGGTGTAACACGTGGAGCTTCTATTAAAGTAGTTAGAAAAGGCCCAAAAGGTAATTTGACTATTTATAATATTAGGGGCACTAAAATTGCATTAAGATCTGAGGAAAGTAATTTAATAATAGTTTCTGATAATTAGACTATATTTTAAGGGGGAGACAACTGTGGGGTTAACACATGAATCTACAAAAATGAAATCACTGAAAGATATGTTTAATATAGATAAAGCTGACGATCAATTAGTAGTCGCTTTAGCAGGAAATCCAAATACAGGTAAAAGTACTGTATTTAATTATCTAACAGGATTAAAACAACATACTGGGAATTGGCCTGGAAAAACCGTTGCCACAGCTCGTGGGGATTTTAAATACAATAATTCTAATTATGCTTTAATTGATTTACCTGGGACCTATTCTTTATTTGCATTATCTCAAGAAGAAATAGTTGCTCGTGACTTTATATGCTTTGGTAAGCCTGATGTAGTAATTGTAGTATGCGATGCAACTTCACTTGAAAGAAATCTCAATTTAGCATTTCAAGTTATGGAATTAACAAGAAATGTAATTTTATGTGTAAATTTAATTGATGAAGCCGAGAAAAAGGGCATAACTATAGATAGTAAAAAACTTGAAGAAGCTCTAGGTATACCAGTAGTATTAACAGCTGCTAGAAGTGGCAAGGGAATGGATGAATTATTAAATACTTTAGACTTAGTTTCTTCAAATAACTATAAGTTCAGTAATAAACCTGTTCTTTATGATAATAATATTGAAGTTGTAGCTGATTCATTCAAGTCAGAATTAGAAAATACTATCGATTTTATAAATCCTCGCTGGCTAGCTCTTAGACTTATAGATGAAGATAAAAGTATATTTGATTCTATGCATAATTATATAGATGAAAGCTATATAATTGATTTATATAAAATCAAGGAAAGATTTCCTAAAACTTTAGATAAAGATAAAATCAGAGATAGTTTTACTAAAACAAATTATGACTATGCTAAAAATTTAAAAGAAAAAGTTTGTATAATAAATAATAATTCTAAATTAGATAAAGATGACAAATTAGATAAAATACTTACTTCAAAATATTTTGGAATGCCTATTATGTTACTTTTATTAGGTTCTATATTATGGATTACTATAGAAGGGGCTAATTATCCATCTAGCCTACTATCAAATTTACTACTTGGCCTTGAACCAAGTTTTACAAACTTTTTAAATATGCTTCATGCTCCTGAGTGGCTAAATAATATGTTAGTTCTTGGTCTTTATAGAACTCTTGCTTGGGTAGTTTCTGTTATGTTACCACCTATGGCCATATTTTTTCCTTTGTTTACTTTGCTTGAAGATTTTGGGTATTTACCTAGAGTAGCTTTTAATATGGACCATTTATTTAAAAAGGCTTGTGCTCATGGAAAACAATGCCTTACTATGTGTATGGGATTTGGATGTAACGCATGTGGGGTTATTGGCTGTAGAATAATTGATTCCCCTCGCGAAAGATTAATAGCTATACTTACTAATAATTTTGTTCCTTGTAATGGTAGGTTTCCTACTTTAATAGCTATATCTACTATATTCTTTAGTTCTGTAATAAGTAACTCTTTCGCATCTAGCTTGCTAACTGCGGCATGTATATCTTTAGTAGTCATTTTTGGAATATGCATAACATTATTAGTTTCTTATGTTTTGTCTAAAACACTTCTTAAAGGTATTCCTTCTACTTTTACATTAGAATTACCACCATATAGAACTCCGCAATTTGGTAGAGTCATATATACATCTATAATAGATAGAACATTGTTCGTTTTATGGCGCGCAGTTATTGTTGCTGCTCCAGCTGGAATAGTTATTTGGATATGTGCTAATATATATGTTGGTGATGTAAGCTTATTAGCTTATGTTGCAAATATTTTAGACCCTATAGCTAAGTTTATAGGACTTGATGGGTTTATTCTACTTGCTTTTATATTAGGTCTCCCTGCTAATGAGATAGTTATACCTATTTTACTTATGTCATATCTTGCTACTGGTTCTATGCTAGAACTTGATAGTTTAAGTGCATTAGGTGATGTTTTACGTAATAACGGTTGGACATACTTAACAGCGTTAAATGTTATGCTATTTAGTTTACTTCACTGGCCTTGTGCTACTACTTTAATAACTATAAAAAAAGAAACTGGAAGCATAAAGTGGACTATTTTAGGATTTTTAATTCCAACTGTGATAGGATTTGTTGTATGCTTTTTAACAACTAGTATATATAATATTTTTATATAAAAGAAAGAGATGGATAATATTATTCATCTCTTTCTTTTGCATATTTTTGATATTTTCTCAAGCTAAAAATAATCATAATATATAAAATCTATATTATTTAAATCTTAAATAAATCTTAATGTTTATTTACTATTTGTATAATTTTTTTTATACAATGTCGTATATATTAGTGTGTAATACTTCGAAATTCGATAAGTCTTAAGGTTTTTTTATGACTTTTTTTGTTTTATTTTGTTATTTTTTATATTTTTTTATATTTATTTTTAAGATGATATAAGATAACTATTATAGTAGAATTTACTTAAAGGACAAGTTGTACCTTTTGCTTTAGGGGGGATTTTAGTGTTTCTTATTTTTATTTTACTACTTTTTATGGGACTAATTTACTTTTTATCTATGGTTTGTATTCAATTTAGTTATATAAATAATATTAACTTACGATTGGGTATGGATGTTACTAAATTATATTGTGATGATAATGATAGTGACGCCTTATTTGCTAGTTTTAATAGTATCGTAAAAAGTTGTGCTATGTGCTTGTATAAGGTATCTAATAATATTAGGTAAATATGTAAACCTAGGATATAATTGTCCTAGGTTTTATAATTTTATAAATTTTGATATAGACTTAAAATATTCGTCGTTTGAAGCTACACATGGATTTAACGGGTTTATTTCTAAGCATTTTTTATGATGATAATATGCTTTTGATATATCTCCAATTTTAAAATAACATGCACACAAATTTAAATGTGGCTTAAATCTCCAGCAGCATAAATTTAAACATTGGCTACAATCTAAAGGAGTTTCTATATTTAAAATAATCTTATACCAATTTATAGCTTGTATATATTTTTTTTTCTTGCTGAAAGGATAATGCTATATTATATAATACTTCGCCTCTAGGAGATGTGTATTCAAATGTTTTATAAAGATAATATCTACCTTCACTCCATTTTTTTTTGTATAAATAACTCTCTCCAATCCTACATAACGCATCCATTATCTCTTCTTCATCTTCAGCATTATCTATAAATTTTTCAAGTACCTTTATTGATTCATCAAACTCATCATTGCAATATAACTCTTTTCCATAATAGTATAAATCTCTATTACTTAACTCTTTACCTAGACTTATATTTTTTTTGTATATTTTAAGGTTCCTATCATCTACACATTTTACTTTATCATGAATAATTGCTATATCACTATTGTACACATTTGAGCTTTCATCTATATTAATGTACTCATGTACAAATCCAATCCATTTAAAATTTTTATTATTTTTTACAATTCTATTTCTTCTTGCTATTATTTGTGGATTATTATTTTCATCCATATCCATATATGTGTTCATTGTAACTACGTCAATATCCTTACTTATATCTTTTTTCAGTTTTAAAAGCTTATTTTTATTTTCTTCATCTATTAATTCATCTGCGTCTAACCATAATATATAATCTTTTGTGGCTTTACTAAAGGAAAAGTTTCGAGCCATAGAAAAATCATCTATCCATTTAAATTCATATATTTTTTCTGTATAACTTTTTACTATTTCTTTAGTTTTATCAGTTGATCCTGTGTCTACTATGACTATTTCATCTACAATATCTGCTACACTATCTAAACACCTATTTATTACTTTTTCTTCATCTTTTAATATCATACATAAACTTATAGTAATCATACTGATTGCTCCTTATTTTGTCCTGTACTTTAATATATGATAAAGCGACATTTTTGTTAAATTATTTAACTATTTAGATACCATAACTTATATAAATAAAAAAGCTAGAACAATAATATGTTCTAGCTCTTTCTTATTTACTCATATATTCTTTCCAATCTCCACTTAAAACTGGAATTGTTTTATCATTTAAATTTATATTCGCCTTTGGATTATATTCATAATAATATGCTTTTTCTGTGCTACCATCTTCTAAAAAAACATCCACTTCTTTTCTTAGGTATTCACAGTTTATATTATTATCTTCACTATAGCGCTCTAATTCGTCTAATCCCTCTAGGCTTTTATCAAAATCAATAAGTTCCATTAGTTCGCCTTGTATTTTTTTGTTTCCTGGTATAACCGCTGGATATCCCTTATTATCTAAATGAAATAATTCTCCATTTATACATCCTTTTACTACATTAGATACCTTTCCCTCTAGAAGCTTTTTATAGTTAAACATGTCACTTCTTAAACTTCCATATACAAATATTTTATTAACTAACATATTTCTCCACCTATTACTTTTATATCATCTTGGTATAAAGTACAAGCTTCAATAGCTAATTCTAAACCTCTTACTATTTCTTGTAAAGACATAAACGGAGTATTTTTCTTATCTATAATTTGTGAAGTCATATATGGTATATGTATAAATCCACCCTTTATGTTTGGATATTTTTTATCTATCATATAAAGGATTCCATACATTACATGGTTACATACAAATGTACCTGCAGTATTTGATACAGAAGCCGGAATTTGATTTTCATTCATATGCTTTACCATAGCTTTTATTGGTAAATTTGAAAAATAAGCTGCTTGTCCATCCTCTTTTATAATTGTATCAATTACTTGATTTCCTTCGTTATCTTTTATTCTAAAATCATCCATATTTATAGCAACTCTTTCAGGAGTTATATCATATCTTCCTCCTGCTTGTCCTACAGATATAACTATATCTGGATTATATTCTTCTATTGCTTTTTCTATTGCTTCAACTGATTTTGTCATAACTGTTGGTATAGTTATTTTTATAACCTCAGCTCCATTTATATTGTTGCTCACCATTTTCACAGCTTCCTCTGCTGGATTTACTGGCTCTCCTCCAAATGGGTCAAATCCTGTTAATAAAACTTTCATAGTATTACCTCCTAAATTTCATTAAAATGCTAAGAAATACATTGCCACTATATGTACTAATATTAATATTAAAGCTACTGGCGCTTGATATTTTATAACCACATAATCATTTTTAGTTTCTAGTAGTGCTGCTGGGACTATATTAAAGTTTGCAGCCATAGGTGTAAGTAATGTTCCACAATATCCTGCTGTTAAGGCTAAAGCCCCCACTATTGCCGGATCACCACCTTGTGCTAATACAAATGGTATACCTATTCCTGCTGTTATAACTGAAAATGCCGCAAATGAATTTCCCATTATCATAGTAAATATAACCATACCTAGTACATAAGCTATAACTCCAAATAATCTATTATCTGCTGGAACTACACCTGAAATCATATTTGATATAACTTCTCCAACTCCTGCTTGAGTAAATAAAGCACCAAGTGCGACTAAAAGTTGTGGTAACATACTTGCAGGTCCCATTTGTTGAAGTAATCTAGCTCCATCTTCTATAGTTGTAGATGTCTTAGATTTACTTATCATAAATGCAGATATTAATGCGATTGCAGATCCTACTCCGATTGCAAACTGTGATGAATTTGAAAAATTAGCTAAAGCCATAGCTACAACTACTGCAGCAAATGCTAATACTAGTGATGGTATAAATATTTTATTTTTCAATTTATCTGCTTGCTTTTGTCCAAATTCTTCACTTGCTTCTTCATATCTTGCAAATACAACCTGCTTACTTAGTGTTAATAAACTACATAATATTAATATAGCTCCTATTATATTTGCTGGTATCATAGATCCAAATATAAATGGTACTGATATTAATATCCAAAATAATGCTGTTCCATATTTTTTACTGCTATGTATAGTTGTAAAAGATTTAAATGCTATTACAAGCATTAAAAATCCCATTAATGCATAAAAAATTTCTAATGATATATCTATAAAATTTTGCATTTTGATCCTCCTCGTAAAACTATTTTTTAATACGTCTACTTAACTTTTTATCATATAATCTAAACTGAACCGCAGCCACTATAAATGCAATAACAGCCATTATTATACTTGCTTTAGCTATTGCAAGCCCAGTTACATCATATCCAAATTGAGTAAGTGTTGAAGCTATAAGTAAAACTCCACTACTTCCTGCAAATAAATTTTGTCCATAGAAGTTACCATAGTTTTCCGATGCAGCTGATAATGCTTTTATCTCTTCTTCTTCTTCTTCATTTAATTCCCCATTTTGACTAGTTCCAGCAGCTTGTGCCATTGGATTAACTAAAGGCCTAACAAATTGAGGATGTCCACTCATTCTTATAGATAGAGCTCCAGCTATTTGTCTAGCGAACATGTATATACTTAATACTCCTCCAGTTGTAAGTTTTCCTAGTTTCTCAATTAAGTAAACTGCCCTTTGTCTTAAACCATACCTCTCTAATATTCCTATTACTGGTAATGTTAATATAAATAACGATACAGCCCTATTCGCAACAAACGATTGCCCAAGTATAGTAAGGATTTCATTAAAGTCTAATCCTGCTACAAGTCCTGTTGCTATCCCTGCTACTAATACTGTAAATAGTGTTTCTACTTTAAATATAAACCCTATTACAACTATTAAAACTCCAATTAGTTTTATCATTAGTTATTCTCCTCTCTTTTGACGTCTTTATATCTTCTTTTGTTGTTTATATTTTGAAGATAATTTTTTATTTTAAAATAGTATACATTAATTCGACATGTTTTGCAAATATATTGAATATTTTAATTTTTTATAAATTTTTTTAAATTATTTATATAGTTTTCTATTTCTACTTCAATACTTTCAATTTCATATTTACTTATACATATTCCCTTTATATTTTTTAGTATTTGTAGAGTTGTAAAAACTATTTCTTCACTTGAGCTATTGTATCCACCTTTTAATTTTTCTACTATTTCAGATTTCAATTCTTCTATAAAGTCATCTATATCTTTTAGTATTTCTTTGTTTTTTTGCTCTAGTTTCACTTTATCATAAATAACTTTAGCTACTGCTCCTGTAACAGTTCCTGCTATAAGAAGTGGTGGGCAATAAGTCATCATAGCACTACTTATAGTTATTGATGCCGCCGATTGGCCTATAGCTGCACTATAAATAGATATTATTCCTCCTGATGTGGCTCCTAATATTGCTCCAGTTCCTACAGTTGCTAGTATTTCATTTATCTCTGTTTTACTGCAATCTAATTTAAAACTAGGAGTGCATAATAATTCATTTTCATAACTTATGCTATCTATATATTTTTTTATATCTTCATTCATTTCATCACTAACTTCTTTTAGGCATTCATCCCATTCTGAAAAAAATAAATTATCTAATTCTATTTTTTTCATATTTATTATGTCATTTATATAATTTTCATTTATATATTTACTAGAAGAATTTAAATCTGTTTTTATCTTTAATAATTCTTCACTTAAAAAAATTCTATTTATCCAGTCATTTATTTCAAAATCCATTTTTGAATTTATATAATCATATTTATTTTTAAGGGTAACTTCATCTTTTTTTAACTCTTCTGTTAATATTAATATACTTTTTAAATAATCATTATGATTTATTATTTCTTTGTGAATTATTGATTCTAAGGAATATTTTATACTATCTATTTTTAGGATTTCACAATTCTCATACACATTATTTATATACTCTTTAAGACTCCTAAAGTTCTTTCTCAGCTCAGTGTGGTTAGATATAACTATATCAGTATTTTTGACTACTGCATTTTTGCCTACTGCATCTTGATATTCTAAATATGAAGATATCATAAAAAAATTATCAATATAAATTCCATATTCATCTTTTATATATTCTAGTATTTCATCTTTATTATCTTCTAATAAATCAGCTTTATTTACTATTCCTATTATTGGCTTTTTATACTCGCTTATTAAATCTAGAGATTTAAATACATCTTCTTGACCTAAATGAGTTGAATCTAATACAAATAATATTAAGTCTCCATTTTTAATATAGTTTAATGTAAGTTGTTCATTTTTATCAGTTATACTTTTAAGTCCTGGAGTATCTACTATATTTATTTTTTTAAGAAATTCTTTATTTAATCTAACTTTAGATATATGGTCTGTATTTTTTTCATATTCATCTTTATAATAGCCTACCTCAATTATATTTGAGGTAGCTTCTAATACATCAACCTCACTAACTTTACATCCCATTAAAGCATTAAGTAAACTTGATTTTCCAGATTTAACTTCTCCTACTATAACAACTTTTAAAGGACTATTTTTGTTACTTTCTAAGCTTTTAATATTATCAATTGATTCATTTAACTGTCTTGAAATTAAATCTTTAAAAGGCATATTTAATCCTTCTTTTAATGTTTCTCTAATTGGAGATTGTAACAATAACTCTTTTATTTCATATATATATTGTTTTGTAAGTTCCAAAACTATCACCTCATTTTTATAAATATACTTTCTATATTGTTTAGAAAATCAATATGTAATTTTACATTAGAATACTCTAAATAAGTATTTTCAAAGCTTTTTTCTTTAATTTCATTTATACTTTTTTTAATAATTTCTATCTTTTCATCTAGGATTATAATTATTTCTTTAGATAAGTTATTTAGATTTTTAGATACAATGTTTCTGATTAATGATTCATCATAAGATTGGTTATTTGAATTTTTTGAGATAAGTTTATTTAATATATTTTCTATTTCATTTGTATTTTTATTATTTGATTTATAAAGCTTATTATAATCAAAAATTATATATTTGCTCTTTGAAAAATAAATTTCTGTATTTAGTTTTTTTATATTATATTCTTTATTTATATTGCACTTTATATATAAAAAATCATATATTTTCTCTAATTTTAAACTACATATTTTCTCTAGTTCAACTATGCTTTTATTTAAGTTATCTAAATCTTCTTTACTTGAATATTGCCTATTTTCCAAATCATCTAAGTATGTTACTACATAAGTTCTCAAATTTTTAGTTTTTTCTTCTAATTCAAACTCAACTTCATTATAAGTAGATATGTCTTTGTATAAACACCTTTTGTAAGAGTTTATTTCCCTAACAATATTTGTTTTCATTATATATAAATTTTTGTACTTTGAAGATATTTGTTTTTCTTTTGCTACTTTAGAAAAATTCTCATCAATACTTTTAAATAATGTATCTATATTACTTGATTTAATTAACTTATTGTCATTCTTAATTATGCCTTCTAATCCTTCTTTTGCAGATATAAATACTATATCCTTAAAGTTATTTTTATACAATTCATAAGCTCTTTTTTTAACCTTATATACATTATTTGGGTCTATATTTCTTATTACATCCATTTTATTTATAACTATTATTTTATTCTTCTCTTCTGTTCCTAGTTCATCCATTTCATTTATTTCATCTATAAGTTTATTACTCTCTCTTGATACTAAGTTTTGTGCATCTACTAACCATATAACACCATCTGCTTTAACATAATAACTTTTCATTCTATTTAATGTGTCTTTTATTAAGTTTTGATTAAGACCTGGAGTATCCACTATAATAAATTCATCTAGTATTCCACTTTTTTATAAAATATTTTATTTGTATTATTTTTGATTTATATAGATATTTTTCTTCTTGTTCTTTTTTATATTTTTTTAATATATTTATGTCTCTATTATTTAATGATTTATATTCATTAACCATTTTGGCTACTTTTCTTTTTGATTCTTTAAATTTGTCTTCTTCTTCTTCTAAAAGTCTATTACCTTCTTTTAAACTTTTAGTTACTTTACTTTCATCTTCATAAGTTATCTGTAATTTTTCTATTTCTGATTTTATAAATAAATCTAGCTTCCAAGTATTTGGTAAATCTCCAGTCTTTACTTTTTCTTGATTTAGTAAAGCATTTATCAATGTTGATTTACCATAATTCCCTGAACCAACTATAAATAATAAAAACGGAAATCTAAGTTCATTTACACTCTCTTTATTTTCTTTGATTTGTATATTTATATCTTCTATCAACTTTATAGTTTTGTTGTTTAAAGATTTTGTATTATAAATATTTTCATAATTTATAAATTCTTTAATTTTTATAATATTATATTCTATGCTATCAACTAAATTTAGCAATTTTGAAAGTTCTTCTTCTCTACTTAGATACATTCTTATCCATCCTTTTCTAGGACATTTATATAATTCCTTCAATATAATATATTCATTTTTTATACTTGAATACTAACTTTTATTGATTTAAATTTTTTTCACAAAATTATGTCAATTTCATAATATAAAATAGAATAATTATTATACTAATATCTTTGTGAGGTGAATGTCTTGAACTTTTTTTTATCACTTAATCCCGTCTTGCAAGGGTTTATTGCCACAATATTTACATGGTTAATAACTGCATTAGGGGCTTCTTTAGTATTTTTATTTAAAGATGTTAAAAAAAGTATTTTAAATTTAATGTTAGGATTTGGGGCAGGAGTTATGATTGCTGCAAGTTTTTGGTCACTACTGAATCCTGCTATAGAACTTTGTGAAGAACTTGGATTTAATTCTTGGTTTATACCAGCAATAGGATTCGTTTTGGGAGGGTTGTTTATAGTACTATCTGATAAATTTTTAGATAGATTTAGTTTTAAAGATTTAACTACTATAAGTACTAGGCAAGCCAAAAGCTATAAAAAAAGTATATTACTCGTTTTAGCTGTTACTCTTCATAATATACCAGAAGGATTAGCCGTTGGTGTTGCATTTGGTAGTGCTGCTCTTGGAATTCCTGGATGTACAGTAATAAGCGCTATACTTCTTGCTGTTGGTATAGGTCTTCAAAACTTTCCTGAAGGGGCTGCTGTATCCCTACCCCTTAGAAGAGAAGGATTTTCTCTTAAAAAGAGCTTCTTATATGGTCAAGCATCAGGATTAGTTGAACCAATTGCCGGAGTATTAGGTGTTATTATGGCTTTAACTATGAGAAGTATACTTCCTGCTTTACTAGCATTTTCAGCTGGTGCTATGGTTGGAGTAGTTTCATCCGAACTTATTCCTGAGGCATGTATAGAAAATAAGAATCTTACTACTATTGGTGTTATCTTAGGATTTGTAACAATGATGATTTTAGATGTTGCCTTAGGGTAATATTTTTATAAAATTTTATTTTCGTGTATATGATTAAAAGACGGGTGTTATATTATATAAAATCTGTCTTTTAATTTTTTTTTGCTTGACTATATAGTTACTGTATACTTTATCATCTAATTAAATATATCAACGGAGGTAACTATGGAAAAATCATTTACTAAAAAATTTACATCTATGGAGTTTCTAAAGTTTGTTTCTCCTGCTATTATATCCATGGTATTTATATCTTTATATACTATAATAGATGGAATATTTGTTTCTAAATTAGTAGGATCAGATGCTCTTGCTAGTATAAATATTATTTTACCTATAATAAACCTTATTTGTGGGTTTGGTATTATGATGGCAACAGGAGGGGGAGCTATAGTATCTATAAAAATGGGCGAGGAAAATTATGAAGAAGCTAACAATTCTTTTTCATTTATATTACTTTTCTCTATAACTATTGGAGTTTTATTTACAATTATTTCGATTTTCTTTGTAAAAAATATATCAATTGCACTTGGTGCTACAGATAAACTTTTACCATATGCTATAACTTATGGTAAGGTAATGATTATCTCTGCTCCATTTTTTATTGCTAAATTTTTATTTGAATATTTTACTAGAACTGATGGAAATTCTAACTTTAGCTTATTTTTATCTATAGTAGGAGGTATTACTAATATAATTTTAGATTATGTTTTTATAAAAATCTTTAATATGGGTATTTTAGGAGCAGCACTTGCCACTTTATTAGGTATTTTAGTCTCTTGCTTAATTGGATTTATATACTTTTTATCAGGTAAATCAACTTTGAAACTAAAAATTCCTAAATTTGATTTTAGACTTATATTAAATACTATGATTAATGGCTCTTCTGAAATGGTTACAGAATTATCTACAGGTATTACAACCTTTTTATTTAATATAGTTGCTTTAAAACTTGCTGGAGAAAATGGGCTTGCTGCTCTTACTATAGTTTTATATGCTCATTTTTTAATGACTTCAATTTACTTAGGTTTTTCTGCAGGAGTTTCCCCTTTAATTAGCTATAATTTTGGTGCAAATAATAGCGATAAATTAAAAGAGATATTTAAATACTCTCTAAAATTTATATTTGTATCTTCTATATTGGTATTTGTAGCAACGTTAGTTTTTGCACCAATTATAGTTGGAGTATTTGTAAATCCTTTAGATGAAGTATTTGACTTAGCTCTTAAGGGATTAAAAATTTTTGCATTTGCATTTTTATTTGTTGGTGTAAATATATTTGCTTCAGGATTTTTTACGGCATTTCATAATGGAAAAGTTTCAGCTATTATCTCTTTTAGTAGAGCATTTGTATTTATAATCATTGGTATACTTATACTACCACCAATATTAAAATTAGACGGAATGTGGCTTACAGTTCCTTTTGCCGAACTAATAACCATATTTTTATCTATAATATATATAAAAAAATATAGGACTAAATATAAGTATTAATTATCAATATTTAAAAGAGTGTAGAATTTATCTACACTCTTTATTATTTTTATATTAAGTCATGTGCATATTCTTTTATATGTGCATTTTTAAGAAGTAAAATTCATATAATAAAATTTAATATTGTTGATTGCTCTTTTCTAGATATTTTTATAATCTGTTTTGCACCTTCACATACAAACATACCTATACCTCGCCTTTTATATAAATTTTTTTATCAACTAATATATTTATACCCTTTAGTACAGTAGCTGGGTTTATCTTATATAACTTTGATAGCTCTATAGTTGATGAAATTTGTTCATTTTCTTTAATATCATCAGTTAATATAGCATCTTCTATAGCCTTATATATTTTCATAAATATAGGTTCATCATCATTTAGTATAAGCTTCATATGAACCTCCTTATTAATTTTTAAATCCATCAGTTAATTACTTAAGTAACTAATTATAATACAATGATATATATTATTTTATTGTATATCAAAATATTTTTTGATTTTTATAAATAAATATTTAAAGACCTATATTTCTGGGTAATAATTATTATTATATAAATACAAAAGGAGAATATTTATGAGTTTTGAAAAAATGAGTAATGTTGGAATAGATAATGAAACAAGAAACTTTATTATTTTATATAACTTTAATGTTAAAGAAGCTAGTATGATAAAAAATATATGTAATATGCTTGGAATTAGAGATCAAGTTATACTTTCACATAAAAATGCCAATTCTACAATAAGAAATATAATTGATAGTAATATAGACAGCACATGTGAAAGCGGTATCAATCAAAAAGCTATGATTTTTAATAATGTAGATCATATGAAAGTTAGTGCCTTTATAGATAGCCTTAAGAAATTTAGAATTAATAGACCTCTTATAGCTGTTACTACAGAAGGAAATATTGATTGGAGCTTAGATACTTTAATTTCTAATTTACTAGAAGAAAGAATTGCTATGAAATCTGGGAAAACAGTAAAACACTAAACTTAAAATTCTATAGCTGGGTGTAAATTCAAGATTTTCCTTTAATAAAAAAGTGAGAGTAAATTATAAAATTTACTCCCACTTCTTTAATATATTAACCATAAATCTTTTTATATCTAAATCGTATATATCCTTTAACTTATCTCCACTAAGCACTTTTGATGGCTTCCCATGAGATACAGACTCTCCATTATTTAATAATAAAACATTATCTGCTATATATTGAACTAAATTCAAATCGTGCAATACACCTACTGCAATTTTATTATTTGCTTTTGTCCAATCTTTTAAATGCTCTAAAAGTTCAATTTGGTACTTTAAATCAAGATGATTAGTAGGCTCGTCTAATAATATTACATCTGGATTTTGTGCAAATGTTCTTGCTAGAAATACTCTTTGAAGTTGTCCACCTGATAATTCACTTATCATTTTATCCTTAGAGTCTAAAAGACCTACTTTTTCTATACTATCTAGTATTATCTCTTTATCTTTTTTACCTAAATGAGAAAATGTACCCTTAGAATATGCATATCTTCCAAGTGATACTGTTTCATATACTGTATACGGAAAATGTATTTGTGAAATTTGGCTCATTAACCCAACTTTCATAGCTAATTCTTTTCTATTTAATGAAGATACTTCCTCAGAATCTATTTTTATACTGCCTCTATAATTAATTATATTGGCTATAGATTTTAAAAGGGTACTTTTTCCACAGCCATTAGGTCCTACTATACATAGATTTTCACCTCTATTTACAGTAAAGCTTATACCTTTTATAATATCTCTATCTTCATATCCACTATAAATATCTTTTATTTCTAACATAAAACTCACCTAGCTTTTTTAAAGTATACCCATGCAAAGAATGGTGCTCCAAATATAGCAGTTATCGCTCCTACTGGTAACTCAGATGGAGATACTAGAGTCCTTGCTATAAGGTCTGTTATTACCATTAAACAACCACCAAATACAAATGACATAGGTACAACATATTTATGATTCGATCCAAATATTTTCCTTACTACATGAGGTGCTATTAAATCTACAAATCCTATCGTTCCACTTAAAGAAACAGCCCCTCCTGTAAGTACTGTTGAATAAATGAATAATTTCTTTTTTACTTTCTCAGTATCAACTCCTACTGACTTTGCTTGTTCTTCTCCAAAAGTAAGTATATCCATTTCTCTCGTATATTTAAGAACTCCAAACATACCTATTATAAAAAATGGCATTATAAGCCCTACATAAGACCATCCTTTCATGGCAAAGCTTCCCATTTGCCAAAGAGATATACTTTTTAAATCATTCGAAAATAATGCAGTTAAAGTAGTAAGTAATGCATTTACAAATAAAGATAATACCATACCACAAAGTATTATAGTATTGTTTGACATAGTTTTATCTATTTTTGCTGAAAATTTAATTACCGAATAAACAGTTCCAAGTCCAAATAAAAATCCTATTATAGGAAGTGTGTAAGCTCCTAATAACGGAGCAGATATACCACTAACTATTATAAGTCCAGCTCCTAATGATGCACCTGAAGATACTCCTAATGTATAAGGGGATGCCAATTGGTTTTTTAGTATAGATTGGACTACCGCACCACTAGATGCCAAACATCCCCCTACTATAAATGCTAGTAGTACTCTTGGTAATCTAAGCTTCCAAACTATTGATACATTTTTAGGGTCTATTCCTTCTCTTAATGGTATATTAAATAATTTATTACTAATTACTGATATTGTATCTAAAATATTAATATTAGAACTTCCTATAGAAGTTCCAATACTAATAATTATAAATACTATTGCTATGCTTAGTAATACTTTCTTCTTATTTCCCATATTTCTCTGGATAAATAGCTTTAGACATTTGGTTTAAAGCTAATATTATTTTATGAGATGGACGAGAAGATGAATTTGTGTCTATTTGGTATACTTTATTTTCTTTTACTGCATTTATATTTTCAAAACCATCACGGTTTTTTATTTCATCAATAGGATTTTCTATGTAATTTACATTTGTTAATATAACGTCTGGATTTTTATCTATTACAGCTTCTGCACTTGGTGTTACCCATCCATTTTCATCTTTAAATACATTTTCAGCACCTATTATTTCTATCATTTCATTTAAGAATGTAGAATTTCCAAATGTAAATAAGTTTGGTGCTGGAGCTATTTCAAAGTAAACCTTTTTCTTATCATTTATAGTTTTTCCTATCTTTGATACCTCATCTATTTGAGATTTCATATCTGATATTAAAGCCTGTCCTTTACCTTGTACTCCTAATATATCAGCTATAAATTCTATATCTTTATATATTCCTTCTATACTGCCACTACTTGGTATGTATACAACTGGAATTCCTGATTCACTTATAACTTTAAACGGATCTTCACTTGAACCTGTCTTATTATGCCCAGAAGCTATTATTATGTCTGGTTCTAACCCTATTATTGTTTCTGCATCTGGATTTGAGAAATCTATTTTAGTTAAATCCTTATTAATTCCTTCAATATCACTTGAATATTTATCTATTGCAACTAACTTATCACTTAATCCAAGATCTACGATTACTTCTGTATTTGATGGTGCTGTTGAAATTATTTTGTCTATTTTTTTCGGTATATTTACCTTTGTTCCTTCTCTATCTGTAATTTCTTTTTTATTATTAGTGCTACATCCAACCATAATAAACATCATAAATACCATTAAAATTGATAAAAACCTTTTTCTCATACGTTCTCTCCTTAACTTTTAACTATCTTACTTGTAGTTTCTACTTATAAATTCTGTTTCTTCTAAACCATTATCTTTATTAAACTTAAGCGCTAATGCAAAGAATTATCCTGAAAAAAGATTTGTAAAATCAAATAACAAATCATCTACTTTATTTCCTTGTTCTTGATATCTACTTAATAGCCTAACTAATGATTTACACTTGCTTCTTATAACATGGCAATATCCTGCTTGGGTAGATCCTTGTGGAAGTACAAATTTATTAAATCTGTCTTTTACTTCTTCTTGTATTTCTAAAAATCGTTTTTCTAGCCATATTAATTCTTCTTCTGTAACTGTAGTCTTTGTCCTTACTGATGGATTTATATGATACATTAGCTCATTTACTTTACTAAGTTCATCTTTTATATCTTCATCTATTATAAATGATCTTAAAAGCCCTATCATACTTGAGATTTCATCTGTTAAAATCTCAAAATCACACCTTAAGTCTAAAGACTTGTCATATAAGAAAGGGTATGCTAAATATTTGCTCATTTTCTTCCTCCTTTCTCAATTTAAATTAAGTAAGATGCTAAATATATTAAGTTTTTGTTATTATATTTGCATCTAACACCTCACCCTCAGCAGATATTAGTTTATGTATTAGGCAGTTCTCCCGACTTAACTTCATCCTACTCTCTAGCCTTCCCGAATAATTCAGTGGCATTTAAGATTTCGTCCATATCACGGTTACTGGGGTAGCTTGGAAATTTCATCCAATTCTCTTTTAAGTAACACACCTAATACTTTATATAATTATTTTATAAGACCTATTAGCTTAATACAAGTAATAAGTTTTTTAGTAATAATATATATTAATATAATTATTTATTTTTATTATTTAAATGATTTCTAATGTATTTTATGCTATCATTTATTTTAAGAAGACCCTTTCCATATTTACCCAAAAATTAAAATATAAATCAAAAATAAAGCAGGCAAAATTCACCTACTTTATTTTATAAATTAATAAAAATGTTTTAATTGTTTTAATCTACTTGGATGTCTTAGTTTTCTGATTGCTTTTGCTTCAATTTGTCTTATACGTTCTCTTGTTACTCCAAATACTTTTCCTATTTCCTCTAATGTTTTTGGAGTATCATCATCTAATCCAAATCTCATTCTAAGTACCTTTTGTTCTTGGTCACCAAGACCTGTTAATAATTCCTCTATTTTTTCCCTTAAGTTCTTTTGTTCTACTTCATGAATTACTACATCTGCAAAATTAGCATCTGATGGTATAAATTCAACTAAACTACTATCTTCATCTTCTTTTATCGGTGTATCTAATGATACTATATTTTTATCTCTCTTTAATATATCTATAACCTTTTGAACATCAAGGTCACATACTTCTGCTATCTCATCTAAGCTCGGTTCTCTTTGAAGTACATTTGAAAGTTCTTGTTTTTTTCTTTTTACAAAGTTTATTCTTTGATGAAGGTGAACAGGTATTCTTATAGTATTTTCACAGTCATCTATATATCTTGTTATACTTTGTTTTATCCACCATGTAGCATAAGTACTAAATTTATATCCCTTTTTATAATCGTATTTATCAACAGCTTTTATAAGTCCAATGTTACCCGCTTGAATTAAATCAAGCATATCTACACTTTCTTTTCTGTATTTCTTAGCAATACTTACAACTAATCTATAGTTTGCATTTATAAACTGCTCCTTAGCTTCAGGTGAAGAGTTAATTATTGCTTTTGCTAATTCAACTTCCTCTACTGCAGACAACATTTTGTACTCTTCAATTTCTTTTAAGTACATTTTCATCGCATTTGATGTATTTGATGAATCCCCATAAATATAGTTTTCATAAGTATGTTCTCTTTTAGCCCCCATAATCTAACCCCTTCTATCCATATAGTTTGTTAATTGAAATGGTAAAGTGTCTTTAGCTTCAGTTATTTTTATAATATGATTTGTATCATAAAAAAATTCCATTCAATTTAACTAAAATGTCAATAAATTTATTTATCTAATATTCTACTTTAGACTTCAAATTTCCTTCTTTTTTGTATTATTTTTTTACAGAAAAAAAAGACCACACAATATGCAGTCTTTTTTTCTCGAACGACGTTATAAATCCCTTATTAATAAATCCTTTTAGCGTTTGCCCCAACACTTACGGTTTTATATAGAATTTTTAACCATTTAATAATAACATCATTAAAAAGTATAGTCAAGTTCGTATATTATATGTATATATTATTCGTGATGGCAACCACAGTCAGAACCGTGTCCATGCCCTCCACAACATTCATGGTCATCTCCGTGATCATGTCCATGTCCTCCACAACATTCATGATCATGTCCGTGGTCATGTCCATGCCCTCCGCAACATTCATGATCATGTCCGTGGTCATGGTTATGTTCACCTTCTTGTGATAATTCTTCCATCTTAAAGAATTCTTCTACCATAGTATCATATGTTGGAAGTGAAGCTTCTGTATCATATTCTTCTCCTGTCCAATCAGCATACATCATAGCATCTCCATTAGTTAAAACTAATCTTCCTGCCATAGTTATATTATCTACATCTTCTAAAAAGTCTACTTGTTTTTGTACAACTTCTCCTTCTAATCTTATATCTTCATCTAAACATTGTATTATCATAACTGGTGCATAGTAGTCTTCTTTATCTTTAACATTAACTACTACATCTAACACACCTTCTGCACCTTCTTCAAATTCTGATAAGGCTACATCTGTATCTATCATATCATGTGGAACTAATAAGTCCTCCATTAAATATTTTATAACTCTTTCTTTCACTAATTCTTTTGACATAATTTTTGTTCTCCTTTCAGTTTATGGCCATAACACCCAAACTTTTCCTTATTATAGTATAATACATTTATTAAATTTTCAATCTCTTCCTAAAAATATTTACAAATATAATTTATTTATACCCTTTTTATCCTCATTTAATGTTAATTTCCATACAAATATTCTTTTTTTAATAAATTTTTAATTTTTTTATCCCAGTCTATAACTAACTTTCAGTATGATTTCTAACCTTTTGGCATATCTTTACAGTCAAAATTCGACATTTTCTATGTTATCATAGTTTCACAGGGGGCAACCCCTACACTAAAGGTTACAAAACAGTAACAATTTTACAAAATTCAAACAAAGAGGTGTTTTACAATGACAAAAAATATATCAACAAAACTAAAAACTTTATTAACTTTAGGAGTAGTAACTGTAGCAACAGCTTCTAGCATTGTTCCTGTAAGTGCTTTATCTCATAAGGGATACACAAAACTAAATAATAAAAGCGTAGTATATTTATATATAAACGGTGTTAAATACAAATTACCAACAAACCCAAGCTGTCCTATAAAGCCAGAACTTAAACCAGAAGATAATAACAATAATAACTCAGGGGCTACTAATAAACCTGAAAACAATACTAATAACAATTCAGGTACTACTAACAAGCCTGAAACTAAACCAGAAGATAATAACAATAATAACTCAGGATCTACTAATAAACCTGAAACTAAGCCAGAAGATAATAACAATAATAACTCAGGATCTACTAATAAACCTGAAACTAAACCAGAAGATAATAATAACTCAGGAGCTACAACTGGACAATTCGCAGCTTACCAAAAAGAAGTTGTTGATTTAGTAAATGTTGAAAGAACTAAAAGAGGTTTAAGCCCACTTACTCTTGATGCTAAAGTTTCAGATGTAGCTACAAAGAAATCTCAAGATATGATAAATAAAAACTACTTTGATCACAACTCTCCAACTTATGGTTCTCCATTTGATATGATGAAACAATTTGGAATAAGCTATAGAGCAGCTGGAGAAAATATAGCTATGGGACAAAGAAATCCTCAAGAAGTTGTAACTGCTTGGATGAACTCTGAAGGTCATAGAAAAAACATATTAAACTCTAGCTTTACAAAAATAGGTGTTGGTGTTGCTCAAAAAAGTAATGGTACACTATACTGGACTCAAATGTTTATAGGATAATATGAAAATCTTTATAAAACTAAAAAATCCCCTAGGATATATAGCCTAAGGGATTTTTTAGTTATTTAAGTTTAAGTATATATCTGAAAATTCTACTTGAATATTTTCTATATATTTAGATGAGTGATTTTCATCATTTATATATATATCTTCTTTTACTAAAACATTTGGTATTTTTACAGTAAATTTAGTATATTCTCCAATTTCACTTTCAACTTCGATTTTACCATTATGTAAATCAACTAATGATTTTACTAGTGATAATCCTATTCCACTGCCCTCATTTACTTTAGTCATTCTATTATTTGCCTGTTTAAACTTTTCGAAAACTTCTCCTAATTTATCATTAGGTATACCTATTCCAGTGTCCTTAACTTCTATTTCTACAAATTTATCATCGCAATTTATGTTAACTTCTATTATCCCATTTCTCTTATTAAACTTAATTGCATTTGAAATTAAGTTTAATATTATTCTCTCCATTTTATCTAAGTCAAAAGCAACTATGTGCTCTTCTACCATTGTATCAAATATCATATTTATGCTATTTTGATTTGCAAATTTTACTACTGAATCAAAAATATTTTCTACATAATTTACAATATCATAGTTTTTAGGGCTATATTCTACACTTCCTACATCTAATCTAGTTGAATCTATTAAATTATTTACAAGCTTTAGTAACCTATATCCATTTTGTCTTATAATATTTATATATTTTTCATATCCTTTAATACTATGATAATTTTCTTCACAATCTTTACATTGTTCTAATTTTATGTCTAATAATTGTATTGAGCTAAATATTAGGTTAAGGGGTGTTCTAAATTCATGGGAGAGGTTAGCAAAGAATTCCATCCTAAGTCTTTCAAATTCCACTTCTGCTTCTTTTCTATGTGAAATATCCCTACATATACCTAATACTCCACCTACCATTCCATTTTCATCTATAAAAGGAACTTTTATTGTCTCTGTGTAAACTTTACTTCCATCTCGTAATAATTCTACCCCTTCACTTATAATTTTTCTCTTTGTACTACATACTTTTGCATCTTCTTCTTTATATCTTATATAATTTTCATCATTTTTTATTGATATCTCATCTTCTGATTTTCCAATTATTTCTTCTTTAGTACATTTATATACTTTTGCAAAGTTTTCATTGCAATGTTTAAATATTCCGTTAGAATCTTTAAAAAATATATGATCTGGAATATTATCACTTATAAGTTCTAACATTTTCTTTTGAACTTGAGCTTCGTCATTTGCACTTTGACTTTCATTCATATCTATACATAATCCTATAGTCCCTATTATTTCTTTGTTTTTATCATATATAGGATATAATGATGCGTTATAGCATCTATCATTTATAAAGGTGAGCGTTGATATTTTATCTAATTCTTTATTTAGAATTTTTTGATCTGAAACGTTAAAATTTGTAGCTATATCTGTAGGAAAAATTTCGAAATCTGTTTTCCCTATTATATCCTCAGAATTTATTTTCCCATAATTATCAAAACATAAATTAGTAACTCTATATCTTCCCTTTTTATCTTTAACCCATAATAAAATATTTAATTTATCTAGTATTTCCTTAGTATATTGACTATAATCATAGCATTTAGTCATCCATACTGCAAATAAGTCATCACAAATGTTTACTATCTCTATCTCATAAAATCTATTTAATATGGGTATATATTCTTCTAATATAAATTTTTTATTTTTTGTATTTTTTCATATATCAAATGTTTATTTAGTCTATCTTTTATCCCTAAAATATTTAATATATCTTTTCCTATAATATAATTTACATTGAATGCCTCTTTTGCTTTATTATTCATACCTAATAATTCAAAAGAGCTTATATTTTCTTTTAAAATCCCCCATAAACAAATAACTGGTGCTTTGTCTATCATTTTTATATAATTTTGAAACTCCAAAATAAATCCCCCTCATATATCTTTCATTGAACTTTTTATTTTATCATATTTATTATTCATTTACAGCTAATACCATCTTTTTACATTTTTTACCATTATTGTTACAACCACCATTAAGTCTTATTAATTTGCAAAAATAAAGTATCTGAAATTACCAGATACTTTATTTTTACTATACATTTATATTAGAATATATATCAGAAAATTCAATTTGAATATTTTCTATATATTTTGATAATAAATGTTCTTCTTTTACACTATCTTCATTGCTAGTGGTTACATTAGGTATTTTGATAATAAATTTAGTATATTTATTAAGTTCACTTTCAATGGTAATAGAGCCATTATGTAGTTCTACTAGAGACTTAACTAAAGATAATCCTATTCCACTACCTTCACTAACTTTAGTCATTCTATTATTTACTTGCTTAAATTTTTCAAATACTTCTGAAAATTCCTCTTTTGGTATTCCTATACCATTATCTTTAACTTGTATCTCTACAAATTCATCATCACAGTCTATACTTACTTCTATTTTCCCCCCCGGCTTATTAAACTTTATTGAATTAGATATTAAATTTAATATTATTCTTTCCATTTGATCTAAGTTAAAAGCTATTATCTTTTCCTCTATGCTTGTATCAAATATCATTTCTATTCCATTTTGACTTGCAAAATCTACGGATAAATCAACAATATTTTCGACAAATTTAATAATATCGTAATTAACAGGATTATACTCTAAAATTCCTACATCTAACTTAGTTATATCAATTAAATTGTTAACTAGTTTTAATAGTCTAATTCCATTTTGATTTATAATATCTATATACTTACGATATCCTTTATTGCTACATTTCTCATTATCACAACTGTCACATTTACTTAATTTCATATTTAAAAGTTGTATAGAACTAAATATTAAATTAAGAGGTGTTCTAAACTCATGGGATAAATTTGCAAAGAATTCCATTCTAAGTCTTTCAAATTCCATTTCTGCTTCTTTTCTATGTGAAATATCTCTAGATATTCCCAAAATTCCTCCTACTAGCCCATTACTGTCAACAAATGGTAATTTTATAGTTTCTCTATATACTTTACGCCCATCCTCTCTGGTTTCTTGATCCTCTACTATAATCTCTTCTTTATTTTTATAAACTTTTTCATCTTCTTTTACATATTTTAAAGCGCAGAATTTTTTTATCGAACCTAAATTAAAATCATTTTTTCCTAAAATTTCTTCCTTGCTTACTCCATTTGATTTCGCAAAAGCTTCATTACAGTATCTAAATACTCCTTCAGAATCTTTAAAGAATATATGATCCGGAATATTGTCCCCTATTAACTCTATCATTTTCTTTTGTGTTTCTGATTCTAATTTGCAATCATCTTCTCCTGTAATATCTCTAGCAAATCCTATAGTTGCTATTACTTCATCATTATCGCCATATATTGGATATGATGAAACATCATAATGTTTATCATTTACAAAACTTAAAACAGATATATGATCTACTTCTTTAGCTAATAGCTTTAAATCCCCCTTACTAAATACATCTGCTACTTCTTTTGAGAAGATTTCTTCATCTGTTTTTCCTACGATACTTTCTTCACTTAGATTATAAAATCCCTTATTATTAATATTTGTAAATACATATCTCCCTCTTTTGTCTTTTATCCATATTAAACAGTTTAATTTAGATAATACATTAGATATGTATTTATCAAATTCAAAAAATTCCTTTAGCCATACTGCATATATTTTTTTACAAATATGTACTATTTCAAACTTATAAAATTTATTTAATTTAGGTATATATCCTTCTATTGAATACTCCTTTTCTTTTTTAATTTGTCTATATATTAAATTTATTTTTTCTTCGTTTGTTATTCCAAATATATCTGCAATATTTTTCCCTAAAATATCTACTTCATTTAATGTTTCTTTCATTTTTGGGTTTATTCCTAAGACTTCAAATACCTCACAATTATTTTTTTCACTTATTTTAAATTCTCCCAATAATCCAGGGAGTGGAGTTGTGTTAAATACTTTTATATAATCTATAATTTGCAAAGTAATCGCCCCCTAAATAGTCCTTTTTATAATTAAATTTCTTACTTTATTTTATCATATATCGTATTGTCGCTTTCAATATTTGACAAATTATATCGTATTTTTTGTATGACAAATTCTTACATTTTTCTTATTTTCTTCTCCCCTTTAATTAAAAATATTTACTTTATTATATATCCTACATATATAGAAATAAACTTATATTAGCCATGATATTTATTACAATCTTGTAATCGCCTTCCACTTTAAAATAGTTTATAGTATACTATAGCGGGGATATATTATTGAAACTTTTAAGTTGAAAGGAATGAAAATTTATGAATAAAAGATTTACAAATTTAAAAAAGAAAGCTATGGCAACTACGCTTGCACTTGCTCTTTGTTTATCAAGCTTTAGCCTTTCGTTTGCTGATAGTAGTAAAGTTGTTACTCTTGGCGCAAACTTAAAGCCTGCTCAAAAAGAACAAATGCTTAAATATTTTGGTGTTAATCAAGATGAAGCAGTTGTTTTAGAAGTTAACAATACTGAAGAAAGAAAATACTTACAAGGTGTTGCTAGTGAGCAACAACTTGGTAAAATAACAATATCATGTTCTTATGTTGAACCAACATCAAAAGGTAGTGGTATAAATGTAAAAACTGCTAACCTTACATGGGTAACAAGTTCAATGATAGCAACTACTCTATCAACTGCTGGCATAGTAGACGCAAACGTAATAGTTGCTGCACCTTTCCCTGTTTCTGGTACCGGTGGTTTAACTGGTGTTATGAAAGCTTTTGAAGATGCAACTGGCAAGCCATTACCAGAAGATAAAAAAGAGTTAGCAACTGAAGAATTAATTACTACTGGTGATCTTGGTGATGACATCGGACAAGATAAAGCTACAGGGGTAATAAATGACATTAAGACGGAGATTATAAAAAATGGTACTAAAGATACTGTTCAAATAGCAGAAACTATAAATAATATAACAAATAATTACAATATAACATTAAGTCCTGAACAACAAAAACAAGTAGAAGGTTTAATGTCAAAAATAGCTCAACAAGATTATGATTATAGTAAGGTAAAAGATACACTATCTAATGTTTCTAATATAGTTGATAAAAATCTATCTGATATTGGTGAAAGTGTTAAAAATTCTGGTATATTTGATACTATAAAGGGATGGTTTAGTAATTTATTTGGTGGAGAAAGTAAAGACCTTGGTATATTAGAAAATACTAATGATAGTTTACTTGGAGATAATGCACAAATAGATGCTACTGATAAAAATGCTATAAACTTACCATCAAGCCAAGAAGTCGAAGGATTCTTCGCTAAAATATGGAACTGGTTTACAGGATTATTTAACGATTCTAATAAAAATGAGTCAGAAAATAGTTCTACAACTCCACAAAAAAGTGAATATTTACCAGGTGATGAAAGTTCAAATTCTAATGTACCTGCTTCTAATGAAGATAATGCAAGCAATCCTCAGGAAGAAAACAACAATTCTACTGATAATAATGCGTCTTCTAAAGAAGAAAGTTCTACATCTGAAATACCACCTGCACAATAGAAATAAATTAGGCGCTATGTATAATCATAGCGCCTTTTATTATTTAATCTCTTTAAATTTAAACTTTTGCCAAGGTTTTATGTCATCTATTATAAAAACTTCTTCTTCTCTTATACGCCCAACTACATTTGATTTTCCACTATTTTTCATGTCACAAATAGCGATTTGTAATTCGCCTGCATAGCTTCCATAGTCACTACTTTCTATTACAATATCTCCTCTTTTTATAATATCTGGTGCGTTAAATAACTCAAACTTATCTCCTTTATACTTTACCCTTGGTTGAGTTGATCTTATCATATATTCACTTACATCGCCTCTATTAAAATGAAGTTCTTCAAATAATATTTTTTTCTCTACTTCAGATACACCATCGTATAAATTAATATCAAATTCAACTAGGTCTTTTCTCATAGAGCCTAGTGCCTTTAATTCTTTATCACTTGGGTAACAATTTGATATAATTATATCATTTATACAATCTAGAGCTATAAAATGCTTCGCTTGTACATCTATCGGTAGATTTCTATGCATTTCAAGAGTAGGAAGTCCATCTGTAACTGGCCAAGGTCCAAAAGTATTTTCATTTTGACTAGTTACAAATGCTGCTGTTTTTAATCCATACTTATTAAATCTTTTTGTAGATTCTTTAAAGTGGTTTAATTTAAGTCCACTAAATCTATGTGGATAAAAATTATGACATCCTATTAATTTTTCTTTATTAGGTCTGTAATCCATTATTGTATCTAAGTAATGAATATTTTGACTCATATTTATTTCTATCTTTAAATCTTGAGGATTAAAAGCCATTAAAGATTCCTCTAACCCTGTAAATCCTACATCCAATCTAATTCCATCTGCCTTAGTCTCTTTAAAAAAGCTTAAATCATCATAGCTTATACCTAAATCACTAAATACTGAAGGAGCAACATCTAATATTACCTCAAATCCTTTTTTCTTTGCATATTCATTTATACTTTTAAACTCTTTGATTATATTTTCTTTAGTATCGTTTACTGAAAGTAAGCATGAAAATATTCTTGAAAATCCATTTTCTGAAGCTTTATCTATATAGTCATAAATTTCTTTTTCACTACTTTTATCTGGATAAATTGAAATTCCTAATCTTCCCATTCTAACCACCTCTTCATTGTATATATATTATTATAAATTTGTCTATACATTTCCATTTAATTATATTACTTTAAGCTAATTTAATCTAGTAAAACTTTTATTTATTCTGATAAAAAATTCCTAAATAAAAAAGAAGTCTTTGGATTATTCCATAGACTCCACTATTTTTAGCATATATCATGATTATATTATTATAATTACTCTAATAAATATTAGGGTTCTAAGCTCAGATACATTAGATATCAAATATAAAAAAGTACTATACACTCCCATATATAGTACTTTTTTATATTTGATATTTAATAATTATTCCGTTTTTATTACATTCCCCTACTACATTAATAATTTAATATAAATTCGATTATTTTATAGATAACTATCTCCCTCTTTAGTTAACTACATCCCTCTATTTAAATATATATAAATCCCTAACCCCTTTTATATTATATAATACACCCTTTGTCGAATTTTGTAACTTTCTGCTAAATACAACATATATTTTCAGGAAATTTATGTATGAAAAATAGTTATAATAAAACCTAGTTATGCACTTATCTAAATTAAGTATATAACTAGGCTTTTGTCTTTAAACTTATTATTCATCTAATTCTTTATCACATTCTTTTAACTCTAAGTAAAAGTTAGTTGTTGTAACTTGATTATAAGGAATATACCATAAAAAACCTATCCCAAATGTAAATATACATGCTATAAACCATCCAATAAAACTTAATTGTAGTATAAAATAATCCATTTTATATCCTTTCATCATTTTAGCACTTCTTTTTAAGCATTCTATGACACCTACACTAGAGTCTTCAGCTAATATAAAATATACTTGTGAAAACATAAATAGAGCTATAATTCCAGGAATTATTAATAATAAAGTACCTATAGCTACTAATATAGTTACAGCTACAGTTACTCCTAATGCTTTAAAAAATACATCAAAACCCGAAAACAAATCAGTAAACTTCGCCTTTGATTTATTATTTGCTAAATTTAAAGTAAATCTACTTGCTCCAACTTCAATTGCCCCCATAAGTAAAAATCCTATTAAAGCCACAATTGACGTCATAGTTCCTTCTGATTCATATCCTGAGATTGAAATTACAAGGTTATAGCAAAATAATGTTATTATTGCCAATCCCCATTTTCCACTTAGTTGTTCTTTCGCTCTTCTCTTTAATTCCGCATTTGAAACCATTTATATAATACCTCTTTTCTGTTTGTATATACATATTCTACCTCAAATTTCATTTTATTATAAATTTAATAAATTATTATAATTTTTATAAATTATATTTATTAACTTTTTATTATCGATATTTTTATAATCTGATATTTTTATAACTACTTCTTTTATAATACTTGGATATCCATATTCTCCATTTAACCACTCAAGAGCTGTTGGGCCATCAGTTTCTACTAATAGTTTATCTAATGGAATTTTATCTAATA
>NZ_HG529344.1 GCF_000499525.1 Faecalimicrobium dakarense
GTATTATAACTTTTTTGTAATTATATTTTTTTAGTTCATTATATATATCAATTTCGGCACCTTTAGTGTGTAAATTCACTATTTTATTTCTCTTTACACTTTCTGCTAATATAAACTTAAATACTTCTCTTTGTTTTTCATAAGTTGATGTATCTTCTACCCATACATAATCTAGTCCTATTTCCCCTATTAATTCACTTTCTTCTATATAAGGAATAAGTTTTTTTAAATCCCCATTAAATTTTGAAGCTCTCCAAGGATGTATTCCAAAACAAGGTTTTATATATTCACTTTTTTTACTGTATTCTTTATTTTTTAAATAGCTTTCTATATCCATACTATTAGCTAATGTAATTATTTTATTTTTATTTATTTCATTTATTGCAATTTCTATATTATCTTCAAAAAAATCTAAATGTGTATGTGAGTCTATATACATAAATCCTCCCAATTCTAATATTTTTAGTAACAAATTTCTTCTATTTATAAATTTAGTTATGATATTTATAATCAATTGTATATTCTATAAATATAATAATATCACTTTTTAATCAATGCTATCATAATTAAATAAAAAGCTCTACTTAATAGCCAAGTAGAGCTTTTTATTTAATTTATACTTTCTTTTAATTTTTCTATATCGTTGAATGGTTGTGAACAACTATTATTTTGACAAATATAATATGTTGTTTTATTATCTTTTAATCCATAGTCCGATAAGTATGGTATCAATTCTTTTTTATAATTTTCATCTTTTACTATCACTATAGTATTTGGATTATAAATTTCATTTAATACATCTTTTAAAGCTTTTACATCTTCTTTATTTTTAGCCACACATACTATCTCTTTTGAAGGATATATTTTATACATTAATGCAGTTAGATAAAAACTATATCCAGTTGGTTCAGATTTTAAGCTATGAAGATATATTTTTAGTTGTTTTTGCGCTAATTCTTCTAGATTAACATCTCCTGTAATACTTGCTAATTTAATTAGATTATAAGTAGCTACTGAGTTTCCTGATGGTTTAGCTCCATCATCTAAGTCTTTTGGTCTGCTTATTAATTCTTCTGCATCTTTTCCATATAAGAAGAATCCTCCATTTTTATTATCCCAGAAAAGTTTTATACTTTCTTTATTTAGTTTAATAGCTTCTTCTAAATATTTTATATCAAATGTTGATTCATATAGTGAAATATAAGCCCATACTAAAAATGAATAATCATCTAAATATGCTAGAAAACCTGCATGATTATCTCTGTATCTAGCTAATAATCTACCTTCTTTATTAACAAGTTTTTCTTTTATAAATTTAATACAATCATTAGCATAACTTAAATAGATTTTGTCTCCTAATAATTTGTAAGCATTAGAAAGAGCTACTACCATTAACCCATTCCATGAAGTAAGTATTTTATCGTCTTTGTGTAAGGTAGTTCTATTTAATCTGTAATCAAATATTTTCTTTCTAAATTCATTTATTTTTTCGTCTTCTTTATCAAATTTATCATTATTTAAAAGATTTAATATATTTTTCCCTTCAAAATTACCACTGTCAGTTACTCCATAATAACTATTGAAATACTTAGCATCTTCCTCTCCCAATACTTTTATTATCTCTAATGGGTTAAATACATAAAATTTACCTTCTTCACCTTCGCTATCAGCATCTTGTGCAGAATAAAATCCTCCATCATTATCTCTTAATTCTCTTATTACATAATCAATAGTTTTTATAGCTATATTTTTATATAGTTCTTTTTTAGTTATACTGTAAGCCTCTAAATAAGTAATTATAAGCATTGCATTATCATAAAGCATTTTCTCAAAATGAGGAACTAACCACATTTTATCTGTTGAATATCTAGAAAATCCATATCCTATATGATCAAATAATCCACCTCTATACATATATTCAAGAGTTTTTTCAGCCATAGCTAAACTTTGATTATCTCCTTCTAACTTATAATATTTTAAAAATAGTAGTATATTTTGAGGTGCAGGAAATTTTGGTTCTTGACCAAATCCACCATATTCTCTATCATAAGCTAATTTAAATATTTTAACAGCGCTGTCTACTAAAGATTTATCTAAATTTCCTTCTATACTTTTAGGCTCAAAGCTTTTTTGTACAAAGTTTAATATTTCTTCTGTTGATTCATTTATTAAATTTTTATCAGTTTTGTATTTATGAGATAATTTCTCTAATAAATCTATAATTCCTATTTTATTATATCTCTGATATTTTGGAAAATATGTTCCCGCAAAAAATGGCTTTTTATCAGGAGTCATAATAATAGTTAGTGGCCATCCACCACTTCCTGTTATAGCTTGACATACTTTCATATATACACTATCTACATCAGGCCTTTCTTCTCTATCTACTTTTATAGATATAAAGTTATCATTTAAAACTTCGGCTACTTCTTCATCTTCAAATGACTCCTTTTCCATAACATGACACCAGTGACAAGTTGAATATCCAATACTTAAAAATATGGGCTTATCTTCTTCTTTTACCCTTTCAAAAGCTTTGTCGCTCCAAGGATACCAATTAACTGGATTATATGCATGTTGTAGTAGATAAGGACTTTTTTCATTAATAAGATTATTTGATTTCATAATTTATCTCCTTAGAAATTACGTTTACTTTATTAGTTCCCATTTAAAGTTTATATTAAAACATTAGTCTATATTTTATATACTAAAAAACTCTCTTATTAATTATTAACAAGGGAGCTTTTTAGTACATAAAATAACTATTCTAGATTAATATATTTATTATCATAAGTATTAAACACAACTTCTATCAAAGTATCATCACTTGATTTATAAGATGAAATTATAAGATCTTCAATAACCCTTACAGTTATTTCATTAAAATTTCCATATATATCACTTAAATCATCATTAAAAAATTGAGTTATAGATTTAGAAAATAAGACAACTACTTTACCTGATAGAGGTTTAGGTATTTCACTTTGAGGAACTACTACTACTCCTTTAAATAATATATTATCTTTAAAGGCTGCATTCATTAGTAACTCTACATCATCTAATGTATATTCAGTTTTGCCATCTGGATAAGGTATAACTCCTATCATAGGATTTTTTATAACTATTTTAACATTTATATTACCTAGTTCAAAGACTGGCTTAATTACTTGTCTAAGAGCTAGAGCAGTTGTCATTTTTTTTGCAGTTATTTCTATTTTATAATTTACATTATCTATGTTTTCTAACTCTCCAACTAATAATTCTTGATCATTTGAAAGAGTATAATATATTTTTCTCCATAGCGTATTCCACGGTGGAGTTAATTTTAAATCTTGCATATTACCACTCCTCTTTTTATTTCTTTAATATTATATTCATTTTTAGACATTTTGTTACAAAATAAGACAAAGCCCTACTTGCTTTCCCAAGTAGAGCTTTACATTTTTAATTTCTATGTCCTATTCCAGTTACTTGCTTTGATTGTATCTCCCCATCAACAAATTTTATGTCAAAAGCTTGACCAAATCCTTTTACAAGTCTTCCGTGCATTATATCAAATTCAAACATGTCAAAATCCATTTTTTTAAACATTGCCATCATTTTAGGATCATGTACTTCATCAAATTTGTTAAATACAGATTCATTAACTGCTTCTAAAATTTTGGCTTCACAGTCAAATGATAGTCTAGCCCTCGCAAATATTGTTTGAGCTTTACTTTCATCTTCTATTATCATAACTGAGCACTTTTTATTATCTCTTAAGTTATAATAGTGGTTAGCTGCTTTGCTTAAGTATACATATATTTTTTCACCTATCATAACAAAAGGTGCATAACTTATTGCTGGATTGTTATCTTTATCTATTGAACTTATCATCAAACTTTTTTGATCTTTTAATAATTTTTCCATGGTATTATTCTCCTTATGTCCTATAAACTTATATTTAATATCAACTTCAATACCTAGTCCTTTTAATAATTTATTTATACCCATAACTGAATCATAATCACAAAATATTGAAACTTTTTTACTTTCTTCATAGAAGTTAAATTTACGTTTAATTCCAAATATATGATTTTTCACACTCTTTATCTCATCATTCATTTTAGCTCTTCACTATAAGATAAGGAATTTTAATTTTTCGATACAGGAAAATCTTTAGGTGCTAACCCTATATTAAAAATGGGCTCTGGTGTAGCATGGATAATGCCGTTTCAAAGTGCAATATTGGCTCCTTTAAATAAATATACAATTTTATAAAATAAAAACAGCTAAATTAATTTAGCTGTTTTTTTTATAAATTTTATACAGAATTTTTACTATCTACCATATTGTCTATAATCTTATTTATTAAAAGCATCGAAATAAGACATCTGCTTCCATCTTCCATAAATAAAATTCTTTGCTTTTTATCAATACGTGATACTTTATCTTTATTTACAATAAAAGATCTATGGCATTTGATAAATCTTTTATCTAATTTATCTTCTATATCTTTTAAAGTTCCTTTAAATTCTACATAACTATCATATGTATGTAAGGCTATTGTTCTTTTTTTGCAGTCTCAAAGAAAAGAATATCATCATACCTTATTCTCTCTACACATTGGTTATTTTCTATTGTTATGTATTCACTCTCAATATTTTTACTAAACTCTTCATCTATAAAAGTCAAACATTCATCTACTTTTTTATAAATCCCTTCTATACTATCTTTAACTATATAATCTACAGCCCGTATGTGATATTTAAATGTAAGCTGACTCATTTCTGGATGAGATGTAACCATTACTATAATGGCATTTTTATCTATATCATTTATTCTTCTAGCTAATTCAATACCATTTATATCTTGACCTATTTCTATATCTAAAAAATAAACCCCATTAGATTTATTTTTACGTATATAATCTAATATTTCATATGCTGAATTTGTGGATAATTGTACTTTTCCTTTTATCCCTTTGTTAATTAATATTTCTTCTATAGTATTTTTTAAATTTTTTCTTTGTTCTTTATTATCTTCACATATAAATATATTCAAATATCTCTCTCCCCTAGCTATATATCTCTAGTTTTTGTATAAAATTTTCATCTAACTTAATTGAAAAACAAATATCTTCATATTTGTCTAATATATCATTTAAATTACTCAATCCTATACCTCTATTTCTTCCTTTTGTAGAAATGCCTCCTTTAAATAATTCGGCTAAACTGTCTATTTTCTTTATATATGTATTTGAAATTAAAAAAGATGTACAACTCGAATTTGTATCTATGCATATATCTATACTAGGTTCTTTACATTCTAGACTTGCTTCTATACAGTTATCTAATATAATGCCTATGACCCTACATAAATCTACAACATTCATATTAATATTTTTTATATTCTCATATATGGTTATATTTATATTTATTCCTAAGTCTTCAGCCTTTATTAATTTAGATAAAATTAATCCCTTAAGTTCTATATTCTTTATATTTGATATTGATGTAATATTAAAATTATATGAATCTAAATTTTCGCTTAAAGGCTCTATATTAGAATTGAAAAACTTTTTTAAACCTTCCATATCATTTTCTTGCATATACCCGTTCATAGACAATAAAATATTTTTATAGTCATGTCTAAATTTTTTCATTTCGTTGGTCATAACTTCTAACTTCTTATTATATTTATTTATTTCGTTCAATCTATTTTCATTGTTTATCATACTTACTAAAAGTATAAATGCTATAAATGTTATAAAATATAAAATCAATAGTATTCTTCCTGAAGGTTGACTTATATCTTCTATTCTAAGTAACTTTATTTGTCTCATAGTCTCTAAGTATATTAGAAGTACTAATATAGACGTTAGTATAATCATTGTTTGAATTTTGACATTGAACTTTTCTATATTTCTCATTACTGATTTATTTATATATCTAGCCAATAAAAATAGTAACAGATAAATAATTATATAGTATATTCCTATATTTAATATATTACGATCTTTATATATGCTTATATTAAACATATCAAAATGTATATTGTAACAAACAATATTAACAACCATACTTAGTAAAGTTGTACTAAGCGGAACTATAATAGTAAGTGATATCTTCTTTGTAGCTTTATATATAATAAATGACATAATAACATTTCCAACGTACAAAGGTGATATTTTTAAATATTTATAAGCGCTTAATAACAATATATATATAATAAAAGAATATATTATTATTAAAAATTTATTAACTTTTAATTTATATATGTTTGTAAAAGTTAATACCATACCTATATATGCTAGAATTGTATAAAAACATATCATTTTATTTCCCCTTTAAATAGTATTGCTAGTAATTAAAAATCATTTTTAAATCTTTAACTTGTTATATTTCTCTATGCTTTAAATATTTTATTCCAGCTTAATTTAATAAATAGTAATAATACTATAAAATAAATTCCTGTATATAATAAACTACTACTAGCTATAAAATGTATTATAGTTATAGTCCCTACAACAAACATTGACTTTATCATAGTTAAAATATTTTCACCTGAGTTAGTATTTTTATACTCTGATGAAAAAGGAAGCTCTTTTTTATTAAGTTTAAATGTAACCATAGAAGTAACTATTATAGCTTCAAACATAACAGCTAAATGAATTATAACTTTAGCTTTAAATATTAATAAAAATCCTATACTTAATGCTATAAAGACAGGAAGTATTAACTTATATATACTAGCTTTAAACATACCTGAATATAAATTTTTCTCATCTTTTATAGGAAGTACATCATAAATCCAAGATGCTTCATACTGACTTGAGAACTTAAGAGTAGTAACTATAGTTTGACTCATTAAAACAAACATATAACCCATTAGGTAATATTTCTCATTGCTTAAACTATTTATATAATTTATTATCCCACTTGAATCATATGAAGACATCATCATTATAAATGGCATGAAAGTAGCTAGGGCTAACGATGGGTACACTTTAGTTTTAAAGTCTCTATCTTTATCTAATACATTATATACGAAATTGAAAAATGTTCTTTCTTCTTTATCTTTACAAATAATTTTACTTGCTTTGTAAGACACGCTCTCTTTATTTTTTATGCTCTTATAAGTATTATCACTTAATTTTTGAAGATTATATTCAAATGTTGGTATAAGCTTTATATATATAAATATTGATACTATCGGTACTATTAATGATAGTACACTTAGTACTCTTATTATATTATTTGGTTCATTTCCTAAAAATATATTAAAGTTAGCTCCAAACCACATTGGAGGAAGTAGTATATTCCAAATTTTAGGAACATATACAAACTTCATATCTACAAAACTAAAAGCTCTAATTACAAATTGATATCCTACTACAAATATAAGCAAAAATCCTATTTGGAATGCATTTATCATATCTTTTAGCTTTTCCCCACTATATAACTTTAATATAACAAAATACATACTTGCAGTTATTATAATCATCAATATATCTATAAATAATATGCTAACTAAAAGTAATACAAAATACATTATACCATATCTAAACGATGCAATAAGTCCACCTCCACCTATTGCTAAGCTTAAAAGAGATATGTATATAAATATATGCGTAATTTTTGCTGCATTTAACGTTTTTGGATCTACCCCTTTAGTGGCTATTATATCTTTATCATTTATATCTAATATAACGCTTGAAAAATCTGATATAAAAACGCTTAAAATCATTATCATAAAGAAACTAAAATATAAACTCATTTTTATAATAGGATTTATATCCATAATAATTATGGGTGCTGAAAATAATCCTATTATTGCATAAACTATTAATGCAGTAAAAAATAGTTTTTATCTTTAGTTGTATCTTCATTAAATCCTGCTACATTTTGCCCACGTCTTCCATCCATTACTAATTTAGATTGGACAATTAATCTCATTATCTTATAGTTTACTCCAGATTTTTGGTAGATACCTTTGAATAAATCTAAGATTTTTAATATAAAAAATTCCTTCATATCTATTCTCCTTTTAAAATATCTACAAATTTATGTGCAAGTTCACTATGTTCATCAAATCCTGTAAGATTATTAAATATTTCTTCCAGAGAACCTTCAAAATTACAATTTTTTATTTCTTCAAAGTTACCGTCAGCCACTATATTACCTTCATTTAAAAGTATTATTCTATCACTAAGCTTTTCAACAACTTCCATTATATGAGATGAATAAAAAATAGTCTTGCCATCTTCTTTTAGCTTTTGCAGTATTTCTTTTATAAGAAGAACACTATTTGCATCAAGTCCACTTAGTGGCTCATCTAAAAATAATATATCTGGATTATGAATTAAAGCTGATATTATTACAACCTTTTGCTTCATTCCCTTTGAGAAAGAAGATAGCCTTGAATTATATGCTTCTTCTATACCTAAAACTTCCATAAGCTTCAAAGCCTTTTCATCACATTCTTCATAATCAAGGCCATATATTTGCCCTGTAAATGTAAGATATTCTCTTGCCGTTAAGCTCTCATATACTTTTGCTATTTCTGGAACATATCCTATTTTTCCTTTATAATTTTTATCTTCATTTTCAATATCTTGTCCAAATATAGATACTTCTCCACTATATCCTTTTACTAAACCTAAAAGTATTTTTATTGTTGTACTTTTTCCTGCACCATTTGAACCGATATATCCTATTATATTCCCCTTATATATCTCTAAGTTTATTCCTTTTAAGACTTCTTTATCGCCATAAGTCATTTTAAGGTTTTTTATTTCTATTATTTTTTCTGAATTACTCATTTTACCTCCCAATAAAGCTATTAATCATTTGATATTATTATAACATAAATATCTATAACTATTAGTTTCAAATTATTAACCATTATCTTAAGCTTTCGTTGCTTTTTGTTAAAATCTTTAGCATAAAAAATATCGGATAAAGTTATTTAACTTAATATCCGATATTTTTCGTTTATATTAATTTTTGGTTATGATTAAAAAGACATGCTACTAGATGCTAACCTTCTTTTATTTTTTACAGAAATATCTAAATCTTCTTTTTTAACGATTTTAAAAGCTTGCGTTGGACATACTTTAACACACTGAGGACCTTCTTCACTTTCAACACATAAGTCACACTTATTAGCTACTATTTTTTCTTTAAAACATAACTTATTTTCATCAATTTCTTTTAAATTTGATAAATCTATTGCACCTATAGGACAAGCTATCATGCAAGTTTTGCATCCTATACATTTTTCCTCTAAAATTTTTATCGAGTCTTTAACTTTAACTATACATCCATTTGGACATGCATTTACACAAACTGCATCCTCGCAATGTCTACATTGTATAGGAGCGCTTACTTTATTAGTCTTTATAACCTCTAATTTAGGATTAAAATTTATATCATCTATATTCTTTTCAAAAATATTTTCGTTGCTATGAGCAACTACACAAGCTATCATACAAGTTCTACATCCTATGCATTTATCCGGATCTGCTATTACAAAAGAGTTCATTAATTAGTCACTTCCTTTCCTATACAATACTTTGTGTGTAATAGTTGATGAGACTTTTCGCTTAATGGTTCATCTAAGTAATCTTTATATATTTGTTTTATTGCTGGATTTTCATGAGATTTTCTAACCTCTAAGTTACTATCATGGTTGTAAATTGATTTTGATCTCTTTGCATATGCAATATTTCTATGCTCTTCTAACAATAACTTTGGTTGTCCCCCTCCACTTACGCACCCAGCAGGACAAGTCATAACCTCTATAAAATCTAAATCTAAATTTCCATTTTCTAAATCTTTCAAAATTGATACTACATTCTTAAGTCCGCTAATAACTCCAACTTTTAAATTTAAATCTCCAACTTTTATAGTTGACTTTCTAATTCCGCTCTCTCCTCTTACCTCTAAAATATCTATTTTAGGTATACTTTCTTTAGTTATTAGTTCATATCCAGTTCTAATAGCAGCTTCCATCACTCCACCAGTCACTCCAAATATTGTAGCAGCTCCAGTATAGTCTCCTAATATATCATCAAACTTATCTTCTATAATATTTTTAAAATCTATATCCATTTCCTTTATTAAATAGGCTAATTCTCTCGTTGTTAAAACAACATCTACATCTTTATATCCACTTGAATTCATTTCTTCTCTATCACACTCATACTTTTTACAAGTACATGGCATTATAGATACACTATATATTTTTGATGGTTCTATTTTATTAAGTTTTGCACCATAGCTTTTAAATATAGCTCCTCCCATTTGCTGTGGTGATTTACATGAAGACAAGTGATTAGTTAAGTGGGGATAATTATCTTCCATAAATTTAACCCAAGCAGGGCAGCAAGAAGTAAACATAGGTAAGTTTTTATTTTCACTTACTCTTTTTATAAGTTCACTACCTTCCTCCATTATAGTTAAATCTGCTGCAAAATTTGTGTCATAAATTCTATCAAAGTTTAATTTTCTAAGAGCTGCTGCCATTTTTCCTGGTGTTAAAACTCCTAAATCATAACCAAAATCTTCACCCAAAGCTACCCTTACCGCTGGTGCACATTGAACTACTGTAAAAGTTTCTGGGTCTTTTAATGCTTCTTTGACTTTTTCTATATCACAAGTGTTAAATGCTGCAAATAATGGTTCTTTTACACTATCAGGAAGTTTTCTTTCTTTTCGTTTATTATCTACAAACTCATAACCTTCATCTATTATAGAAGCATATGATTTACAAATTTGAATACACTGGCCACATATGACACATTTATTGATATCTATTTTTTGAGGTAATCCTTCTTCTCCATAAATCGCATCTACCGGACATACTTTAGAGCATTGTTTGCATCCTGTACATACCTCTTCATCTATATTAACTATCATAAAATCCCCCATATACTTTAGTTTTTAGCCATTAGTAAGCTTATTGCTGCTTTTTTATTTTTGCGTTTTTTATCATCTATCGGATCAATTAACTTTAAAGCTTTATTAGGACATGCATTTATACACGCTATTTTTTCGCTATCTTTACATAAATCACATTTATATGCTATTTTCTTTTCATCTTCTAAATTTATTTGCTCTACTTTTTTTCCTTCTTGATATTGAGGTTGTAGGTCTATTGCCCCTATTGGACATGCCAATAGACAGGTTTTACACCCTACACATAAATTTTCATCTATAAACATTATATTATTTTCTTTTTTAATCGCTCCATTTATACAGCTATTTAGGCATGGTGCATCTTCACAGTGTCTACACTGTATTGGCATACATAAATGTTTATCCTTTACTAAATACAATCTGGGTATAAGTGGTACTTCAACAGTTCCAACTGTAAATCCTATATTATTATTTTTATTATGAGAAGCAAAACAAGCTACCTCACAAGCTCTACAACCTATACACTTACTGTAGTCTGCTACTACAAATGAAGATATACATTTTTCCATATTCCCCCACCTTTTAAACTTAAATTAAGTTTACTTAATTATAATTCTGTGTTCATTCGCATAAATATTCATTCTTCTTCCTCTTACAAATCCAATAAGAGTTATATTTAGTTTTTTTGCAAGTTCTATTGATAAATTAGTCGGAGCTGATTTAGATACAACTATAGGTATATTGTTATTAACAGCTTTTAACATCATTTCCTGAGAAATTCTACCACTTACTACAACTATTTTATCTTCTAAAGATATATCATTAATAATACAATATCCTATAGCCTTATCCATTGCATTATGTCTTGCAACATCTTCACATATTATAAGTTCTTTATTATCATCAAATATGGATACACTATGAACTCCTCCAGTATCTTTAAATAAACTTGAGTAAGTTAAATTTCTCTCCATAATCTTATATATTTTTTCTATATTTATATTAATATCTGATTTTGAAATACCTAATTTTTCAGTTTTTATTCTTTTATCATGGGTATTTACTATAGCAACTCTACTTTCTTTATCTATTTTTAAAGCATCTATATCTTTAAATTTTTCTATATATCCTTTATTTTTAATAAAACCAACAATAAGTTCATAAAGATTGTATGGGGTACATAACAAGGTACCTATATCCACATCATTTAAAATAACCTTTAGTGGATATTCAACAATAATATCTTCATCCAAATTATTCATTTTAGAATCTTCAAACTTTACTATTGGTACTTTTAAGGTTGAATCTATCATATTTTATCCTTCTTAATCATCATACTTTCTCTTATTTTTTTATACTCATCTTTTATATAATTTTCTGCCCATTGTTGATTTTCAATTTTTTCAACTTTAACAGCACAGTATTTGTATTCTGGTGTTTTAGAAATAGGATCTAACTTAGCAATAGTAAGTTCATTACAAGCTCCTATCCACCATTGATAGGTCATATAGGTAGCACCCTTTTTAACTCTATCAGTTACTAATGCTCTAGTTATTACACTACCTCTTCTTGAACTTACTCTTATTAATTCATTTTCATTTATATCTAAGTCTTTTGCATCTTCAATACTTATTTGAAGGTAACCTGGTTCATCTTCAAGACTTCTTAATGCTCTACAATTTCCTGTCATAGTTCTAACTGAATAATGTCCAACCTCTCTTACAGTGCATAAACTAAAAGGATATTCCTCATCTTCCATCTCAAATGGAGGCCTCCACTCTGTAGCAAATAAATTACCTTTACCATTTGGAGTTGAAAATTTTTCACCTTCATATAAATACTTAGTTCCTATATCATTCATGCCCTCACTTTCACATGGCCATTGGACAGATCCTAATTTCTCCATTTTCTCATATGTAGCACCGTAGAAACTTGGACATAAACTTCTCATTTCATCCCATATTTCTTTAGTGTTGTTATATTCCATTTTATATCCCATGGCTGTTGAAATTTCACAAATTATCTGCCAATCGGTTTTTACATCACCTTTTGGCTCTACTGCTTTTCTCATTAATTGGAACCCTCTATCTGCACAAGTATAAACTCCATCATGTTCCCCCCATGAAGTAGATGGCAATACTACATCTGCATGAAGTGCTGTTTTATTCATAAATATATCTTGGACAATAACAAATTCTAATTCATCTAAAGTTTCTCTCACTTCATTTGCATCTGGGTCACTTTGTACTGGGTCTTCTCCAAATATATAATATGCTTTTAGCTTGTTTTCTTTTAAAACTACATCTGGTACTTGAGTTAAACTATATCCATTGTTAGGTGATAGATTTACACCCCATGCTTCTTCAAATTTTTCTCTTACTTTTTCATCTGATACATCTTGATATCCTGGGTATACATTAGGAAGTACTCCCATATCACAAGTTCCTTGGACATTATTTTGCCCACGAACTGGTCCTATTCCAACGCTTTCTCTTCCAAAATTTCCAGTTAAAAGCGCAAGTGATGCTAATCCTTTCACAACATCTACTGCCTGTGAAAATTGAGTAACTCCCATTCCATAAAGTATCATTGCATTTTTACCTTTTGCGTATTCCCTCATTGCTCTTCTTATTAAATCAGCTTTAACTCCTGTGAATTTTTCAGCATATTCTGGTGTGTATATTTTAACGATTTCTTTATATTCTTCAAATCCTTGGGTATGTTTTTTGATAAATTCTTTGTCATAAAGTTCTTCTTCTATTAGTACATTTCCAAAAGCATTTACTAAAATCATATTAGTTCCACCTTTTATAGGTAAATGCATATCAGCAATTCTTGCTGATTCAGTCACCCTTGGATCTGTTACTATTATTTTTGCTCCTTTTTCTTTTGCTCTAACTATTCTTCTTGCTACTATTGGATGTGAATCTGCTCCATTGTATCCAAATATGAAAAGTACATCTGAGTTTTCTATTTCTGGTATAGAATTAGACATTGCGCCATTACCTAATGAGTAAGCCAGACCGGCTACTGATGGTGCATGTCAGACACGAGCACAGTGGTCTATATTGTTAGTACCTATTGTAGCTCTCATAAATTTTTGCATTATATAATTAGCTTCATTTCCTGGCCCTCTCGCAGATCCAGTTCCCATAATAGAATCTGGCCCATACTTTTCTTTTATTTCATTTAATTTATTTGCAGTATAACTTATAGCTTCATCCCATTCTACCTTCTCTAAAATTCCATGCTTTCTTATCATTGGCTTTTTAATTCTTGATGTTAATATTTGTGGATCATTTAAAAAGTCCCATCCATAGTAACCTTTTAAGCATAAGTTTTCTTCATTAGTTCTGCCATTAGCAGGTTCTGCTTTAATTATTTTGTCATCTTTTACTACTAAGTAAAGTTGACATCCTGCTCCACAGTATGGGCAAACCGTTAAAACTTTTTTCTCCATTTAAACTCCTCCCAACATCCTTTTTACTATAAATCCTAATTTAAAATTAAAAAAGAGTATGACAAATTCTTATCATTTAAATTTGCCATACCCTTTTGAATGCTATATCTTTATTATGTATATTTTAAATTGTAGCACAAATATACTCTATTTGCTTAATATATTCATCTGTATTTTAGATGATGCATTTTTATTTCATTCTCTTAGATTTATCAACACATGCACCTATCGCTTTTATTACAGATGATCTCATTCCTTCTTCTTCTAATACTCTTACTGCCTCTATTGTTGTTCCTCCTGGAGAACAAACCATATCTTTTAGCTGACCTGGATGCATATTAGTTTCTAAAACCATCTTAGCTGCACCTAAAACACCTTGAGCACAAAACTTATATGCTTTATCTCTTGGCATACCATTTATTACGCATGCATCAGCCATAGCTTCTATAAACATAAATACATATGCAGGAGAAGACCCACTAGCACCTATTACAGCATCTATTAAGTATTCTTCAACAACTTCACTTTTTCCAAAAGAATTAAATATGTCTTTTACTTTTTTTAAGTCTTTTTCATTTATATTTTTATTTGGACATATGGCACTCATACCTTCATTTACTAATGCTGGAGTATTTGGCATAGTCATTACTATCTTTTTGTCACTTCCTATTATACTTTCTATGCTTTTTATACTTTTTCCTGCTGCTATAGTTACTATTATCTTACTATCATCTATTAAATCATTTATTTGATTTAATACTAGGTCATATATATTTGGCTTTACAGCAACTATTATTATATCTGATTTTTTAGTGACTTCTCTTGAATCCTTAGTTACATTTATATTAAATTCTTTACTTATTCTATCTAGAGTTTCTTCACTTTTTGCAGATGCTATAATATCTTCTGAACTTACAAGATTTGATTTAATTATTCCACCTATCATAGCACTAGCCATATTACCTGCACCTATAAATCCTATTTTCATGTCTTTTCTCCTTTATGTATTAATATTCTTAACTTCGATTATAGTCTAATTCACCTTATTCGCAGAAACATATTTATTGTCTTTTATATAGAATCTCCATAAATAGTCCTTGGCCTCCTCTGCATAATCTATGTTTATACGTTTACTAGTTACTATTTCAAAATCATTATCGCTATATATTTTTTTATCTTTATCATAATAAAAATCACTTATATATAATTCACCATCTAAAATGCTCTTAGAATTTAATTCTTTATTAATATTTAATGCCATGCAAAGTTTTCCCGGGCCATTAGTAATATTTTTTCTTTGATAACTACTTAAATTTTCATAGCTTTTACCAAATCTATTATAAGATATATCTTCAATGCCATTTATAGGCTCTACCGCTCTTATTAAAACGCATTCTGGTATATTTTCTATATTTGCAGATAAATTTAAACAATAATACATTCCATAAATTAAATAAACATATATATGTCCACCATCTAAGTATGTAAAGGTTTTGTTCTATCTGTTTTTTTATCTTTATATACATGAGCAGCCTTATCATTTATTCCCATATACCCTTCTGTTTCTACTATTTTTGTTACTATTTTTTTATTATCATACTCTCTTATTAAATATTTTCCTAATATCCCTTTTGCTACACTTATTCCATCTTTTCTAAAAAAATCTATATCCACATAAAACGCTCCTTATATTTTTTATTGTAAGCTTACTATAACTCTAATTACACTTGGAAATATTACTATTACACTTACAAGTCTGGTTACTTGAAGTAAAGCTATATCTGCTCCATTAGCTCCAAGCTCACTCGCAATTAATGCCATATCTGATGCTCCTGCTGGTGTACAACAAAACATTGCTGTTATAATATCTATATCAAACCATTTACTTATTATAAATCCAATAAGTCCACATATAATAGTATAAGCTATTATCATAGAAATTATAGGAATTATAAATGATTGTAAGCTATATACAACCTCTATAGTTATACTACTACCTATAAATGCTCCAGCTACTACCTGCGCTCCTTGCTTTATTATTGGATATATATATCCTTTATTGCTATAAATTTTTAATCCTGCCACTCCTATTAATGAAAATATCATAGTTCCTGCTGGTATTTTCGTTATCTTTCCTATAACTCCAAATATAATTGCAATCATTAAAGTAAGTATAATCTCTTTATTTTTACTACTATAATTACAATTCTTTTTATCTATATTTAATTCTATAGTAGAAGCAATATCACTTTGGTCACTATTATTATAAACCATTCTTTTTTGAACTTGCTTTATAAGTGTCGGAAATATACTTATAACTGATATAAGCCTTGCTAATTGGAACACTGCCACCATTGAAGTATCTGCTCCCATTTCTGAACTTATTATAGACATATCTGCCATACCACCTGGCACTGCAGCAAATAAAGATGATAATAAATCTAGCGATGTAGTTTTATAAATAAATAAACCTACTAATATATTAAGTATTAAAAGCCCGATTACCATTACTATCGCTGGCTTTATTAATTTTTTATTTCTATTAATTTTCTTTATCCATGTCTATACCTATAAATGCTCCAGCTATAACTTGCACAAAAAATCGAGTTGAATTTTCTACATATGCTACCCCTGTTAAAACATTAAATATACCAACTAATATCATAGATCCAACCATAGCACCTGCTGGTATTTTTAATTTTTTTGCTATAAATGCCCCTATAATTCCTACTAAAATTGTAATAAAAAAATATAAAATCATACTTTTCATGCCCCCCTATATAAAGCCATTATACAAAACAAAGGCATGGAATAATTCCATGCCTTTGTTTTATAAATTTTGTATTTTATAAATATACTAACTTAAATTATACCTTATATTTTTATTTTACTAATATAATAGCATAACTTTTATCCTAATAAGTGTTTATTTTGTGTTTATTTAATTACCCAAAGAATTTAAGCAATATACCTGCAACTACAGCTGAACCTATAACTCCTGCTACATTCGGACCCATTGCATGCATAAGTAAAAAGTTTGAAGGGTTCTCTTCTTGCCCAACTTTTTGAACAACTCTTGCAGCCATTGGTACGGCTGATACACCAGCTGCCCCTATCATTGGGTTTACTTTACCTTTAGTTAGTTTGTACATCAACTTTCCACCTAAAACTCCTGATGCTGTTCCAACTGAAAAAGCAAGTAACCCCATTGCAGTTATACCTAATGTTTGTACCGTTAAAAAAGTTTCTGCATTTGCAGTTGCTCCAACTGTAATACCAAGCATTATTGTTATTATATATAAAAGTGAGTTTTGCGCAGTTTCAACTAGTTTAGGTACAACCCCTGATTCTTTTAATAAATTTCCAAACATAAGCATACCAATTAAAGGTGCTGCAGTAGGTAATAACCCTATAACGATTATCATTGCCACTATAGGAAATATTATTTTTTCAGTCTTAGACACTGGCCTTAGCTGCTCCATTTTTACACTTCGCTCTTTTTCTGTTGTTAAGGCTCTTATTATTGGTGGTTGTATAACTGGTACTAATGCCATGTATGAATAAGCAGCTAGTGCTATAGTTCCTAGTAAATGTGGAGCTAATTTAGATGTTAATTGTATTGCTGTTGGACCATCTGCTCCTCCTATTATACCTATTGACGCCGCTTCAAATCCGCTAAATCCTAAGAATATTGCTCCTAGAAAAGCAAAGAATATCCCAAACTGAGCAGCAGCTCCAAGTAGTATTGTCTTTGGATTTGCAATCATTGGTCCAAAGTCTGTACTTGCACCTATACATAAAAATATAAGTGGTGGAAATATTCCAAGCTTAACTCCTTGATATAAATAATAGAGTAGTCCCCCTACTTGAGTATCAGTTGGAGCTTTCATAAGGTCTACTCCAGGCATATTAACTAGTAACATACCTACTGATATAGGTATTAATAAATATGGTTCATAACCCTTTTTTATAGCTAAATATAAAAATATACATGCTATAGCTATCATAATAATTTCTTTATATGTAATCATTGCAAACCCTGATTCTGTAAAAAAGTCAACTAATATATTACCCACTTTAAAATTCCCCCTTCAGTTAGCTTGAGTTATACTATTTGTAATAAGTTATCACCAAGGTTCACATTTTGACCTTTACTAACACTTATACACTTCACTTTTCCATCAACTGAAGATACTATCTCATTTTCCATTTTCATAGCTTCAAGTATTGCTACTACTTGACCCTTTTTAATATTTTCTCCTTCTTTAACTAATAGATTTAATATTGTTCCAGGCATCGGAGCATTAATCATTTCTCCATCTTTATTTTCTATTGGATTTGAATTTGTTTTGGTTTCTTTTACAACTTCTCTATTAGTATCTTTAGATTCTACTTCCTCTATTTCAACTTCATATACTTTTCCATTTAATTTTATATGATATGTTTTAGCGTTCATATTAATATCCCCCTTTATAAACCTTGAATTTATAAATTATTATTTAATTCTTGTAATTCTCTTTATATGAAGATTTGGATTTATTTTTCCTTTACCGGCCATTATAGATGCCGCCATAGCTACAACTATTTTTTCTTCATCATCTTCATCTGTTACTGCTAATTCCTTGTTACTTTGACTATTAGATTCATATGCTAAGTCTTTCTTGTTATTATTTTCCTTAAAAATATGTTTAAAACTACTTAATACAAATGAAATTATCAATAAAATTATAAATACCAAACTCATACTTGATAAACTTATATATAGTCCCTCTAGTAAATTCACTTCATTTCCCATACTTCAATCCCCTATCTCTACATAGTTACTGTTATATATGAAATTTCATCTTCAACCTTATCACATTTTTTACCATACTTACTTTCTAAGAATTTCGGTGCTACTTGTGGAAATAAAGCATATGCTAAAACATCTTCATCGCATTTTGCCAAATCTCCAATTTCTTTTTTCATACTTTCAAATTCTGGCTTTAATAAATCTGCCGGTCTTATAGTTATAACTTCTTCATTTCCTATTATTTTTTCCCTTATATCTTCGCTTATAGGAGCTGGAGCCTTTCCATATTGTCCTCTTACATAATCTTTTATCTCTTTTGGTACTAACTTATATCTCTCTCCACTTAATACATTGAATAATGCTTGAGTACCAACCATTTGGCTCATTGGTGTTACAAGTGGTGGATAACCTAGATCCTTTCTTACTCTAGGAACTTCTTTTAAAACTTCTTCATATTTATCCTCAGCATTTTGTTGCTTTAGTTGTGATAATAAATTTGATAGCATTCCTCCAGGCACTTGATACTTAAGTGCTTGTGGTTCTGTTAATAATACTTTAGGATTTAATATATTTTCTTTCATATATCTGTCTCTTATTGGTTTAAAGTATTCTGAAATTTTTAAAAGCTTTTCCATATCTAGATTTGGATTTCTTTCCATTTCAGAAAATGTTACTGCTAATGATTCTGTTGGTGGTTGACTCGTTCCTCCACTAAACGGTGATATTGCAGTGTCTATTATATCTACCCCTGCCTCAACAGCCTTCATATATATCATATCTGCTATTCCACTTGTGCAATGTGTATGAAGTTGAATAGGAAGTGTAGTTATTTCTTTAATTTTTTTTACTAAGTCATAGGCATTATATGGAGTTAATACTCCTGCCATATCCTTTATGCAAATTGAATCTGCACCCATATTTTCCATAGTTTTCACTAGTTTTAAGTAATAATCTGTAGTATGTACTTCACTAGTTGTGTACGATATTGCACACTGACAATGACCTTTATACTTTTTTATTGCTTTCATTGATGCTTCTATATTTCTTACATCATTTAATGCATCAAAAACCCTTATTATATCTATTCCATTTTTTATAGATAGCTCTATAAACCTATCTACAGTATCATCTGCATAGTTTCTATACCCAAGTAAATTTTGTCCCCTTAAAAGCATTTGAAGCTTTGTGTTTTTTACTTTTGATCTTATCTTTCTTAATCTTTCCCAAGGATCTTCATCTAAAAATCTTATACATGCATCAAATGTAGCTCCACCCCATACCTCTAAAGAATGGTAACCCACTTGATCCATAGTCTCTAATATTGGTACTATTTCTTCAGTTTTCAATCTAGTCGCTATTAAGGATTGATGCCCATCTCTTAAAGCTGTTTCAGTTATTTTAAGCTGATTCATTTAAATATTACACTCCCCCCTAAAATTTGCTTAAGCTAAATGTGATATTACCTAAAATTAATAATTCACTAAAATACTAAATCTTAGTTTTTTATTAATTTATTAAAACACAATCTCTTATACTCCTAAAATATTAACCTATTTATATATTTTTACTTAACTTCTTTATACAAGATAATTATATAACGTTTTCCTGTTTTTTTTAATAGATTTTTATGTTTTTTTATGTTTTTATTTTTTTAAAAATTTTGCATGATAAAAAGTACTATAAATAATTTATAGTACTTTTTATATCTAAGCATTTATTTGTATATGTCAAAGAATTCTATTTTAAATTTTTCTATATTGTTGCTGTATTCAACAATTGTTTCCTCTTCTTCTTTTACTTTTTTAATAGGAAACTCAACTATAATTTCTGTACCTTCATGTAATTTACTTTTTATATCAATGCTTCCATCTTGAACTTCTACTAATGATTTTGATAGATATAGCCCTATTCCACTACCAAACTCATTTGATACCCCTCCATCTTCTATCTGTTTGAATCTTCCAAATATATCTGTAAGTTTTTCTTCCTCTATACCTACTCCATTATCTTTAACTATTATTTGTACTTTATTTCCTACTTTATATACTGCAACTAATATTTCACCTTTAGATTTTGTGAACTTAATAGCATTAGATAGTAAATTTAGAACTATCCTTTCAATGGTCTCAGGATCTAATCCTACTAATAATATTTCTTCATTAGTATCAAATATTAAGTTTAAATCTTTTGCACTTGCGTATGGCTGTACAGAGCTAACTATTTCTTCAATTAAATACACAATATCAAAGTTTACAGATTTTATCTTGTAAATTTCAGACTTTACTTGTGATATATTTATAATATTATCAATAAGCCTTACTAATCTAAGCATATTTTGCTTTATAATCTTTACATGATTTGATATTTCATTATTTCCATCTTTTACTTTATTTTTATTATATAAATTTTCTACTAGTTGAGTTGAACTATATATATTATTTAATGGAGTTTTTAACTCATGAGACATATTAGCATAAAACTCCATTTTTAATTGATCATACTCTCTTTGCCTTATTAGTATCTCCTTTATTCTTTCAGCTTCTCTTTGTTGTCCTAGATCATCAATCAACTTTACTTTAAATCGTTCTTCTCCCATATACCAAGTTTTAGTTGATATCTTTATTTCTTTTATTTTTTTGTCTTCATTAACTATATATATGCTTTTGTCTTTTTCTCCAACATGTAAGTTATATAAAAACTTAGTATATAATCTATCTCTATATTTAATTGATAAATTTTCTATTTTTTCTCTATCTCCTCTTATACCAAATATTTCTCTAAATTTTTTGTTAGTATAAATTATTTTTTCAGTTCTTGCTGATTCAATTATTATACCCTCCGGTATCGAGTTTAAGACTTGTCTATAAATCTGGTTTTGTCTATTCACACCTCTATATGTATTTATTTCCTCAGTCATATCTTTTAATATTAATATCTTATGATTACTACCATCTTCTATGTAATCGTCTACAGTTATTTCTATGTTTCGATTTGTACATTCTTTATCTTCCATAACCGTGGTTATAAGATTATAGTCTTTTGCATTTTCTTGTATATTTTTAATTTTTTCCTCAATGGTTAAACTTAATTTATTATAATGTTTATTATCTAAAAATTCGATATTAAATGTTTTATAATAATCTAATAAATTCATACCTTCTAAGTCCTCTTTACTATATCCAAATAACTTTGAAAAACTTTTATTTATGCCTAAAATATCAATCTCTTCTATTGAATTACTAGAAGTTCTAATCATTATAGAACATGGTATGTTCTCAATTATATACTCATACTCTTCTTTTATATCTTTAAGTTCCTGTTCTAATTTAACTTCTTTTGTAATATTGTTTAAACAAATTAAATAAGTGCTATCTAATAAATTGTTATTTATATTTAAAGTATAAATATCTTCATTTAAATAAATAATTTTATCTGCTATGCACTCTTTATTTTTATTAATTATAATATCTTCTTTTATTTGTTTATAATCTTTTATATCTATTATTAAATCAAAAAAGTTTTCTATATCTTCACTAAAAATATTTTTATATTTATTATTTGTATATAATATATTAAATTCATAATCTGTAATTATCCATATATTTGGCATAGCATCTAAAGACTGATTTAATAATTCATTTCTTTGGTTTATATATTTTTTTATTTTGTTGCAAATTTCAATTTCATTTTCAATTGCATTATTTATTTTATTTAATTGTTTTGATTTATTATCAAGTTCTTTATTTGTATTTAATAGCTCACAATATGGATTTTTTATTATATTTTTTATACAATACTGATATCCATAATATGTATAATTAAATAAAATAAGATATATAATTCCTTTAAGTAAGTATACATGAGTTAAACTATACTTAAATATATATACAACATACAAAACACCTAATATGTTACCAATTAAGGATATAACCGATAAGTTTTTTATCATCTCATAATGCTTCATATTTTTATTTTCTTTCTTTTGAGATAATAATACATTATAAAGAGCTATCCCGAGATTAGTAACCATAAATAAATTATTAGTTAGTATTTTATTTATATGAACTATGCACATACTATATAAAAGTGCTAATATTATATAAAAAATTATTAGACTATATCTTTTTATTATTTTTTTTTCATTATGTCTAATATATATATAGTTAGTTAAGTTTATTATAATAAAATTTAAAATAAAAAATTGAAATACATTTTCCTCTATCTTAACAGCACTCAATCCAGCTAAAATAACTAATACTATACTACTTACGTTCATTATATTAAAAAATTTTTGATTTTCTGAAACTATATTATGACCTATTGTGTATATAAATATCCACAATAAGCTTATTCTGCCTATATTTATGAATGTAGAATAAAGATCAATATTTATTATTCCAATAATAGTAAATATTATATTTATTATTATATAACCTCTACAATCTTTAATTAATCTCTTTAAATCATTACTATCTTCTTTTATATCAGCACAACTTGCATTCATAAAATTCCCCACTTTTTATATTTTATATAAATATATTAACATTAATTCCCAAAAAAATTTGTCGTTTTATGATTTTATATAAACTTTTTTAAATAAAAAAGGAGTAACCAACAGTTACTCCTTTTTATTAAATTAAAATGATGGAATTATACTCCCTTTATACTGTTTTTCTATAAACTCTTTTACTTCTTTGCTAGTTAATGCTTTTGATAGTGCTTTTATTTTCTCACTATCTTTATTTTCTTCTTTTACAGCTAATATATTTGCATATGGTGAATCTTTAGATTCTATTATTATTGCATCTTTAGTTGGATTTAAATTTGCACTTAATGCATAGTTAGTATTTATTACAGCCGCATCTACCTCTGTAAGAACTGATGTTAATTGCTCTGCTGCTAATTCTTTAACTTTTATATTTTTAGGATTTTCAGTTATGTCTTTGGCCCCTATAAGCTCTCCTTCTTTGACCTTTATTAATCCTTCATTTGCAAGCAGTTTAAGTGCTCTTGCTCCATTTGTTGGGTCATTTGGTATTGCAATAGTTGCTCCATCTTTTATTTCATTTATAGATTTTAAACTATTAGAGTATAATCCCATTGGCTCTAAATGTATTTTTTCTGTGTAAGTTAGTTTATACCCTGTTGATGCTACTGTTTCTTCTAAGTATGGTACGTGTTGGAAATAATTTGCATCTATTGAACCTTCCTCTAATGCGGTATTTTCAAGTGGATAATCATCAAATACTTTTATTTCTAACTTATATCCTTCTTTTTCTAGCTGTGGCTTTATTACTTCTAAAATTTCAGCATGAGGAGTTGATGATGCTCCTATTACGATTTTATTATCATCTTTCGAACTAGAACATCCTACAACCGATACTAATATTGCTGACGATAAAGCTAATGTTAATAATTTTTTAATTTCATTTTAAAATCCCCCTTATTTTAATTTATTATAAACCAAGTTACCTACTCCTTGGATTATTTGAACTAGTATTATAAGTATGATTACTGTATACACCATTACTGCTGTATCATATCTTTGGTGACCATAAATAAGTGCTACATTTCCTATGCCTCCCGCAGCTATTGCACCTGCCATTGCTGTATAACCAAGTACTGCTATTGCTGATAAAGTTATACCCGATATTATTGAAGGCATCGCTTCTTTTATCATAACTTTAAACACAATTTGTAATTTTGTAGCCCCAAATGATTTTGCTGCTTCTATAAGACCTTTATCAACTTCATTTAATGCACTTTCTATAACCCTCGCTATAAAAGGTGTTGCGCCTATAGTTATAGGAACTAAAGCAGCTGTTGATCCTATACTTGTTCCAACTATTATTTTTGTTAATGGCCTTATTGCAACTAAAAGTATTATAAATGGAAAACTTCTAAGCACATTTACTATAAATCCTAATGACTTATTTATTGATAGGTTTGGCTTTAATCCATCCTCTTTAGTTATTACCAATATAATTGCTAGTAAAAATCCAAAAATAGTTGCAAGCACTGTTGGAATTATCGTCATATATATTGTTTCAATCAATGCTTGTGGCAATATGTTAGTTAAAAATTCACTTAAACTCATTATTTAATCTCCTCCCATCTTACATTTTTACGATTTAAATACTCTTTAACTTTTTTACTATTTTTAAGTTCTGTATTTATAATTAAAGATCCTAGTATATCTTCTCTAAACTTTTCTAATCTTCCAAATACAATTGAAAAATCTATATCCAATTCTCTAGCCATAGTAGTTATAATAGTATCGTTTGATGTTTCCTTTGGAAATAATATTTTTATATTCATTCCACTAGGAAGTACTATTTGTTCTTCTCCTATTAATGTTTGAAGCCCCTTAGTATTTTTTAAAAATATTTCTTCTGTATCACCGATTTCTAGTACTTCTCCACCTTCCATTATGGCAACTTTAGTACATATTTGTTTTATAACTTCCATTTGATGAGTAACCATTATTATAGTAATATTTAACTTTTTATTTATATCTTGTAATAATGATAGTATGGATTTTGTAGTGTTTGGATCTAGTGCAGATGTTGCTTCATCACAAAGGAGCACTTTAGGATTTAATGCTAATGCTCTCGCTATTGCAACTCTTTGTTTTTGCCCTCCACTTAAGTTTCTTGGCTTTGCATCTTTTTTATCAGATAATCCAACTAAATCTAGCAGGTTTAATACTTTATTATTTATCTCGTTTCTTGAATATTTAAAACATTCTAGAGGCAATGCAATATTTTCAAATACAGTTTTTCTCTCTAAAAGTGAGAAATGTTGAAATATCATTCCTAAATCTTTTCTTAAATTTCTTAAATCTTTTTCATCTAAATATTTAACCTCTTTTTCACCAACTAATATACTACCTTCTTGATAATTTTCTAATCCATTTATACATCTAAGTAATGTAGATTTACCAGCTCCACTATGGCCTATTATCCCAAATATTTCTCCTTTATTTATCTTGATATCTACATTTTTAAGCACCTTTGAATTATCATAATATTTACTTACATTTTGAATATTAATCATTTTAGTCATCCCCCAATTTAATAAATAACCTATAAATAGTACATAGATTATTTTATATAATAATAAAAGCCTAAGTATAAACTTAGGCTTTTTAAGCAATTTATACTCATCTATCAGCAATACGCTGCAGGATTTAGCACCATGTATATATAATATACTGGTTGCCGGGTTTCATAGGGCCAGTCCCTCCACCACTCTGGATAAGAAAGTATTTAATTTTTTATATTATTTATTTATATTTTTAATGATATAGATGTTATTATTATTTGTCAACCAATTTTCAGAATTTTTTAATTTTAATCAGTTTTTAAATATATAAAAATAAAATGCCTCAATAAAAAATTATATTTATGAGACATTCTATTATTAATATTTATAATATATTATTTTTGTGTATTTGTATTGTTAGTAGTATTAGGCTTGAATCCTAATGCTTTATTCATATCTTCTAACATTTTATTAAACCCATTTTCAGTTTTATCTTTTATTCTTGTAGCTTCATCAACTGCTGTTATAAATTCATCTTGGCTTTTATTCATTATATCTTTTGGAAGTTCATCTAGTTTTTTAATTCTTTCATCTAAATTAGCTATTGTCTTTTCTCCCTCTGCAATTAAATCTTCATTCATTTTCTTTAACTTTGCATCTTCTGTTTTTCCATCATTTTTTAAAGAATCTACAAATGATTTAACTTTATCTCTACTATCTTTATACGCAGCTTTTAAATCAGCTACATATTTTTCATTTCCTGGATATTTATTTGTCTTATAGTATTCATTTACGCTTGCTGTATCTTTATACATACTATAATTAGATAATCCTGTCATATAAGCATTGTAACTTTTAGAATAGTTTTCTGAGTAACCATTTCCTGCAGGTACATTTTTTTGATCTGTTGTTGATGGTTCTGGTGTTGGTGCTGGTGCTGGTGTCTTTTTAGTACATGCTACTGCTCCTAATGATATTGCTATTGCCATACCTACTGTTACTAGTTTTTTACCTTTCATATTTCTTCCTCCTGTGTTTATACACTTAATTTATTTTTAATTGATATGTATCAATTATTCCTTAATATATTTATCTAACTTTCTAAATTTATACCTAATATATCTTCTATCTGATTTAAAGTTTCATCAAATTTATTTTTTTCTGTTATGTCATCGTCTAAATTAATTTTTAAATACTCTATAAGATCTTTAGTAGATTTTTTTAAAGTATTTTCATCAATTTTAGCTATTTCATTTTCTTTAACTTTTATATCATCCATTAATACTTTGCATTCTTCTACTAATTTATCATTTAAATTTTTTAACTTAGCATCATCTATTTCTAATCCTGTAATAGATTCTTCAAATGCTTTTATATTTATTTTGCTGTCATTTAATGCTTCTTCTAAATCATTTAAGAATTTTTCGTGATTTATTTCACCTTTTTTAGCTAACATATTTTCTAAGTCGTCATAATCCTTTAAATCTAATGGTTTTATGTATTTTTCATAACTTTTAACTAAGTTTTCTTTATATTGTTCCTTAGTCATAGGTGATTTTTGCTTATCTATATTCTCTTCTATTTTATTTGGTTTTGTAGTTGGTTCTTCTGTCTTCTTAGGTTGTGATGTACATCCTGAAATGTTAGAAATAAAAAGTATAAAAAGGCCTAATAGCAATATATGTTTCATAAATTTTAACTCCTTTCTTTTAAATCTTTATTCTTATATATTATTTCTAAATTTTAGATAATTATTTATATAAATTTTAATTTAAAATAATTAATAATTTTATGAATATTCTTCATTGAAAGTGGTTATCATTTGTTAAATAATACTTTTTATTTATTATCACTTTTAATTAAGGAGATTTAATTATGAACTGTTACTCTTGCAAAAATAAGATGAATTCATCTTATATAAAATGGCTTATAGAATTATTAGGCCCTGTACTTCTGGGATCTAAACCTTGTGAAATAATTACAATCCCAGCCTTTGATAATGATAAAGAAAATAAATTAAAAGATATTTATATGTATTTTAATAATTGTAAAAAATAGATGTTATAGTTATTAATAAAAACAAAAATGGATACAAGGTTCTATTTGTAAATAAAGAATCTTTAACTAAACAGCTAGATAATATAAAAACTAGAAATTTCTTAAAATTTTTAGGCTATCCTACAGATATTAATATTGAGCCTGCCCTTTCTCATTTAATAGATAAATTAAAGGGAGATGTTTTTCCCGATGAGATTGGAATATTTTTAGGCTATCCACTTAAAGATGTTGTTGGATTTATGGGGTATGGAAACTATAAGTTTCATAATACAAGATGTTGGAAAATTTATGGAGATCCAAAACCTTCTGAAGATTTATATTATAAGTTTTTGGAACATAGAAAAGAGATTAGAATAATGCTTGACTTTAAAAGTATTGATGTTGTAATTGCATCATTTCAATAATTAGTTTAATTGAAAAAAGCCCTTATAGTATACACTATAAGAGCTTTATATAATTAAAACTTTTAATAATTCCTATTTGAATATTCCAAATGGCTTTCCAACTGGTAAAAATACTTTTCCAAAATGAGTATTTAAAACAGATGCACCACATCCATAGAATGAGAATATTGCTATTAATAATTCAGAGTATGCGGCTATTTGATGAGCTAACTCTGGTATTATGTTAAATGATGTTAATGTTAATCCTATAAATAAGAAGTCTATAAGTACAAATATTATAAATAATACTTTATGTGTTTCCATTGCTCCTATAGTCATAAATAATGTGAATATTAAGTATCCTAAATATGCAAATCCTAATTGCTTTGTATCAATACTTGAAGCAAGCTCCGCTCCGAATACTCCATTTTGTATTAACCATGTAAATCCAACAGCAAACCAGAAAAATGCATATGCTCCAAATGCTGTTGCTCCAAAAGTATTATTGTGTTTGAAATCATTTATACATGCCATTAACTGAGCTGATGCACCTAAAAAGATTGCCCATGGTATTATTAATGATACTCCTGATGTTAATCCTAATTTTTGAGATGATGCCACAAGTGTTATGATTGCTAATCCAAAAAGTCCTAATGCTGATGGATCCGCTACAACTATTTTTACTTTATTTTCGTTCATTTTGTCCTCCTACTATAATTGCGCTTAGATTTATATTATAAATTCAGATTTAAGTTTTTGCAATAAAAACTTTTTATATTTTATTATTTATTTAATTTTAATATTTTATACCTTCCATATGTAACACATATTAATTCATACCCATAACTTATTATAGATATTACTATAAAATAAAGGAGGGAAAAGTATGGATTTCCAATCTCCAGGATCAAACCTTAAAGCTGTAACTACTAGTGATTTATACGACATTATTGATAAATGTAAAAATAAGACTCTTAGAATTACTTATTGTTCTTTAACGCTAAATAACCAATGTATAAATACTAAAACAATAACAATAAAAATAAATAAAATAAATAGACCTTGTGAAATGGTCGAGGGTGTAGTACTAAGAAATGGAGAGCCTGCTGAAGATATTATATTAAAAAATAGCCAAATTTTAAATATTCAATGTGTAGGCGGAGGCCAAACTCCAGATAAGTCTTATATTTTTGATATAATCAGAAACTGTAGGGGATTTGTAAGAATAACACAATGTACAAACTTAGAAGGAGGCCAATGTAAAAATACAACAAGCTTTCCATTTTTAGTTACTGATATAGATGAAAAAAATAATAATATTAAAGGATATAGAATAAGAAATAACTCTATACCTGAATATGCTTTAATTGATGTAAGCTTAATTACTAGAGTTGAATGTTTAACTCAAAATAGCGCGCCTAACTTACCTTGGAATCTAATTTCATACCTAAAAAACACCTTAAATAAATAAATTTTAATAAAGGAATGATATTATGAAATATTTAAGCTATTCATGCGGCTATATCATTGATATTAGAAAAATAGATAATGATACTACTTTTATAACTATAGGTAAAGATATTAATAATATTTATAGTTATCTTACTTTAGTTGTATCACCTAAAACTTTAATTTTAGACCCAGAATGTAATGAAATTTCTATAGAGGGCCTAAATCTTAGAGATACAATACTAGCTTATCACTCTAACGCAATGACTAAGAGTATACCACCTCAAACAAAAGCTTATATAATTGAGGTAAAATAGTAAATAAGAAAAAGAGCATACTTAAGGATGCTCTTTTTTATTTTGTTATTTGTATATATTTTCTTGCACTAGCAATATAATAAACTATATAAATAAGTGTAAATATAAGTATTGATCCAAATGTTACAATATAACCACTTTCATTAAATAAACCATTAATTGCATATCCTGCAACTATACTATGAATAACACCTACTATTATAGGCATTGAGAAAAATATCCCTACTTGCTTATATATAGCTTTATTTATATATTCCTGGCTAATGCCTAATTTTCTCAGAGTTTCAAATCTTACTTTATCAATGCTTGCATCAGATATACATTTAAAATACATTATACTTCCAAGTGATACCATAAACACTAATGTTAAGAAAATACCAATAAAGTATACTGAGTTTATAAAGTTATAATCATCTTCATTAAACATATCAAAACTAAACATAGACATATCTGTATATTTTTTTATATAACTTGATATTTTATCTGTATTTTCATAATTTCTTAAAGTTACACCTCTAAACTTTATTTTTTCGTCGTATTTTAAAGTATTTTCAAAGTATGAATAGTCCTTATCATTTACAATTAAAATTATCGAATCTGTTAATACTCCAGTTATAGAAGATGCAAATCCATCATTTACTTTTATCTTTTTATTTCCTATATTCATATTTATTTTTAAGTTAAATGCATTTATAAGATTTTTAGGAATTATTATTATCCCTTCACCTTCTTTAGGATTATTTTTTATTATTTTCTTTTCATTTACCAGTTTTTTATTACCCATAATATGTTCTATATCTGAGTATCTAATTATATTAAAATCATTTATATATGGATTTAAATTCGTTTTATATGGTATAAAATCTAGATTTGCTTTAAAATCTATTTCTTCTTTACTTAATTTAATAGCTTCATCAACTATTTTATCATCGTTAGAGCTTTGACTAATATAATATAAACTATAAGGAACCTCTACTTCCCTTCCTCCTGAATTTAAGTTTTTCATACAAAATGCAGTTATAAGACTTGTTAGTGTACAAGTTATTAAAATAGCAACTTGAGCTAATGTTTTATTGTTATTTTTTATTCTAAATATTATATTATTGTAACTTACTATATTAGTAACCTTATATAATATCTTCTTATTTTTTATTATTTTAGTTATAATAAATGTAAAAAATCCTTTAAACAAATACATAGTACCAATCATAACCATAATAACTGTACCCATTATAGCTATTGGAAATGGTATATTAAATCTTTTATATCCTACAATAAATATATAAGCTAGTATTATTACAAAAAAACCTAATAATCCTTTTAATGTAGATCCTTTAATATTTTCAAATTGATAGACATTTTTTGCATTTATTAATTTTGTTATATCTGTTTTTATTAAAGTTATATACTCTTTTATAAATACAAATAAAAGTATACTTAAAAATACTAAAGAGGTTTGAATTATAGCTAGACTTGATACTTCAAACTTTATAGCTACATTTATTTTAGCTACTTTTACAATTCCCATTAAAAATAGCTTATTAACTAGTATTCCTAAGAATATCCCAACTATTAATGCGATTATTCCTGTAATTAATCCTTCAATTGCAAATAAAAGTGCTATCTTATTGTTTTCTACTCCCATAAAAGTATATATTCCAAACTCTTTTTTTCTTTGTTCTATAAAAAAACTACTTGAATAAGATATAAAAAATATAAAAAATAAAACCAAAACTACTGCACACATATTTGTTATCATAACTACTGTTTGTAGTTGAGATAGTTCTCTAATTTGCTCACTAAATATAAGTGATATAAAATTATAAAAAACTGTTATTGAGAAAACCATTGAAAATATATACATTCCATAGTTTTTTACATTTTGTTTCAAATTCATCATTGATAGCTTAAATAAGTTCATTTACTTCACCTCCAAGAGACGTTAGTAAATCCATTATATTTTTGAAAAATTCTTTTCTGTTTCCATTGCTATCTATTCTTGCGCTTAATTTTCCATCTTTTATAAAAATCACTTTTTTAGAATAACTTGCTGCAAATGCATCATGAGTTACCATTATTACTGTAACATTAAACTTTTCATTCATATCCTTTAAACAATTTAAAAGTTCTGATGATGATTTAGAATCAAGAGCTCCAGTTGGTTCATCTGCAAATATTATAGATGGTGATGTAATTAACGCCCTAGCCGCTGCAACTCTTTGTTTTTGTCCTCCTGATAATTCATATGGATATTTTTTAAGATGCATATCTATTCCAAAAAACTTTGATAATCTAGTAATTTCTGATTCTATATAACTTTGTTTCTTTCCTCCTATAACAAGAGGAAGTGCAATATTATCTTCTACACTCATACTATCCAGTAGATTATAGTCTTGAAATATAAACCCTATATTATCTCTTCTAAATTTTGATATTTCTTTATTATTTAAAGCATGTATATCTTTGTTGTCATAATATACATTTCCTTCACTAGGCTTATCTACTGTTGATAAAATATTTAAGAGAGTAGTCTTACCCGCACCTGATGGTCCCATTATACTTATAAATTCACCTTTTTTAACTTCTAAATTTATATTATCTATAACTTTAAATTTATTAGTTTGAGTTTTATACTCTTTTTTTAAATTAACGACTTTTAACATATTAATTTACCTCCAAATAATAACTATACATATATTTTATAAATTTAAGCACTTATAATCCATCCATCAGCCTTACAATTTAGAGGTTAAAATTACATTTATGTAATATTAGAGTTTTATTTAGAGTGTAAAGTAATCTGATAAATTGTAAAATGTAATATATATATCACAAAATTCACCTTGAGTTGAAAATACATCTATGCTATGACTTAATTTACTCAGTATCTTTTTAGATATATAAAGACCCATTCCCGTTGATTTAGTTTTTTTACGGCCATTTTCTCCTGTAAATCCTTTGTCAAAAACTCTTTCTATATCTTGTGGTGCTATTCCAATTCCATTGTCTTTTATATGTAACTTTATGCTTTTCTCATTTTTAGTTGCATAGATTTCAATTTGTCCGCTTTTTTCTATATATTTACATGAATTGTCTATTATTTGCTCTACTATGTGAGTTATCCACTTTTTATCAGTCAAAACATTAATATCTAAATTCTCTAGTTTCAAATCTATCTTATTGTATATAAATAAATGTTTGTTTCGCCTTACAATTTCTTTTATCACTTTTTCTAAATTAACTTCTTCTATTAAAAAATCTGAACTATAGTTTCCAGACCTTGATATATACAATGCTTGACCAACTAAGCTCTCGATTCTTTTTAATTCTATATTTATTTCTTTATACAAATTACTTTCATTATGTAAATTATTTTGATTTTCTAATTCTTTAACTCTTTGAGATATTATTTCAAGTACTGCTATTGGTATTTTAACTTGATGTATCCAATTTGTCATATAATCATTTATTTCTTGAAGTTCATATTTTAAATTTTGTATATTATTTTCATAGCTATCTAACTTAGTATCTATGACATCATAAAAATATGGATTAAATAAACTATTTTCTTTTTTTATATTATTATTTACATGATTATACAACTCATTGTATTTTTTCTTATACTCTAAGTAGCCAAGTATAAAAAATACTATACAAGTTATTACTATTAATGTATTTATATAAATTAAACTATTTAATATTTTTGATAAGCTTAAATCTAACACTACATTCAAATTTAAAATAATTAATATAGAAATAACCAAAAATAAATATATTTTTACTTCTTTTAAATATCTAAAAATACTCATTATATACTATACCCTTGCCCTTTTTTAGTAGTTATAAAATTATCTAAACCTATTGTACCTAGTTTTTTTCTAAGTCTATTTATATTTACTGTTAATGTATTTTCACTTATAAACTCATCACTATCCCAAAGTTCTTCTATTATTGTATCTCTATTTACAATATTACCTTGATTTTTAATTAAAATATTAATTATCTTAAATTCATTTTTAGTTAATTCAACAAACTCTTCTTTAAAATAAATTTTACTTTCCAAAATATTAAGTACTACATCTTTATATTTAATTATATCGCTATTTAAAGTATTATTATATGAATATGTTCTTCTAAGTATAGCCTGAACTTTTGCTACTAAGACCTGTGGTGAAAACGGCTTTATTATATAATCATCCCCACCTAGATTGATAGACATTACTATATCCATATCACTATCTCTTGATGATATAAATATTATTGGTACTTTCATAAAGTTTCTAATTTGACTACACCAATAAAATCCATCATAGCAAGGTAAATTAATATCCATTAATATAAGTTTTGGATTAATTTTTAATACTTCATTAGTTATATCTTCTAAATTTTTTACTTCATATACATTATACCCCCACTTACTTAGATGTGTACTAATCTCCCTGCTTAAGGCCTGATCATCTTCCACAATAAATATATCTATCATATTTACCACCTTCTTATTTTTTATTGTAATATCTTATCTGAAAATTATTGTATCAGAGTTTTACAAATTATGTAAATTTATAATTTATAGATAATTAAATACAAAAATACCCAAACCTTTTATTTAACAGATTTGGGTATTTTAAATATAAACTCTTAATTACATTTGCTATAACCACATTGAAGGCAAATTGCACATCCTCCAGTTGGTATTATTGTTTCACTTTTACACTCAGGGCATACAAACTTTTCTACTTCGTCAGTAGTTATAGATATTTCTTTTTCTTCACTAATACTTTCTTCATTTTCTATCTTTTTATCTTTTTTTGGCTTTTCATTTAAAAGTATTCCACTTCTTTTACATCCGTCTCTGTATATAGTTATTCCTTTTAAACTATTTTTATAAGCTTCAACATATATATCATAAACTTCTTCAACAGTTGCTTCATGTGGCAAGTTTATTGTAGAAGAAATAGATGCATCTATACTTTTTTGCCATGCGCTTTGCATTTTTATTCTTTCTATTGGCTTTAGCGTCATTGCCGTTTCAAATATATTTGGTAGCTCATCTTCATTGTCTATATTGTTAATATGCATATATTCAGATACTACTGGTGTATATACTTTGTAATATACATCATCATCATGCAATGATTCTGTTTTTCTAGTATATGATGTATTAAACATTGGCTCAATTCCGCCACTAATTCCTAACATTGTAGATATTGAACCTGTAGGTGCTATAGTTAATATCTGTGAGTTTCTAAGACCATATTCTTTAACTAAATCAGCCACTTCTTCAGTAATATTTTCTTTGAAAAACTTAGAACTTAATACTGCTTCTTTATTATATTTTTTATACGTTCCTAGTTCCTTAGCTAACATTGCTGATTGTTTTACTGCTGCATTTAACATAGTTTTAGATAACTCTCTACATAGTTTTATAGATTCTTCACTACCATATCTTAAATTAAGTTTTATTAGCATATCTGCAATTCCCATAACGCCTAATCCTATTTGTCTATAGTTTGTAACTGCTTCAATTTGTTCATCAAGAGGATGTAAACTTAAACCTTCTTCTAACACTTCGTTTAGTCCTATAACACAATCCGATACGCATGATTTAAATTTTTCTATATCAAATATCGCATTTTTTGTAAATGGCTCTACTATAAATTCTGCTAAATTTATAGACCCAAGTAAACAACTTCCACCTGCAGGAAGCGGCTCTTCTGCACATGGATTTACTCCTGCATACTTGAAATTTTTGTCTTCACTTAATAAATGATTTTTTTCTATATTATCCCAAAATAGTATTCCTGGTTCTGCATAGTCCCAGTTATTTCTTATTAATTTCATAAATAATTCTTTAGCATCTACTTTTTTAACTATTACTTGTCCAGTGTCTCTAACTTCGAATTTGCATTCATATTCTTTATCATTTAATACAGCATCCATAAATTCTTTATTTATTCTTACTGATATATTAGCTTTAGTAACTCTTTCTAAGTCAGTTTTTATATCTATAAATTCTTCTATATCTGGATGATTTACATCCATTGATATCATAAGAGCACCACGTCTTCCCTTTTGGCCTATAAGACCAGTTGTCATAGAATAAAGATCCATAAAAGATACAGCACCTGTAGTAGTTCTTGCAGAGTTATGAACTAAAGCACCACTTGGTCTAAGATTTGATATATCAATCCCTACGCCTCCACCATAACTAAATGTTTTAGCTAATTTTTTTGCAGTATCAAATATGCTTTCTAAATTATCTTCTGGTTTATTAAGTACATAACAATTAGAATATGTTACTTTTATTCCATCTTTATTTAAACCTCTATTTGCTAATATTCTTCCTGCAAATAAAAATTTACGTTCTCTTATTAATTTTGATATTTTTTTATTTCCTCCAGATACTCTTTCAATCCAACTGTCAAAATTTTCATTTTCGTATTGATATTTCTTAGACCAAATTGATTTTTGTAGTTCATCCATTTTCCATTTAGAACTTCTTACATCAGCTCTTTTTTCTCTATATAAAATATACTTTTTAGCTACATCTTTTCTATTTGATTCCATAAGTAAGTCTTCAACTTTATCTTGTATTTCCTCTACTGTAAAATCTTTTTTACTATTTTTTATTTCATCTTCTATTTTTAAAGATATTGACTTTGCTAAATCTATATCTGTTCCAAATTTACTATTTATACTAGATTTATAAACAGCATTAAATATTTTATTTTTATCAAATAGTTCTTCACTTAAGTCTCTTTTTATTACTTTACACATTCAAATCCCTCCAATTTAAAATACTATTTTAACATTTACTTCATACCCAAGTTTTCGATACATACACAATATATTGTATCACACTTTTTATATTTTCCTATATATTGTGTTTTATAATTGTTATAAAGTAGAAATCGTAAATATTAGAATTCATTAATTTTATCTTTTAGATGTATATTTTAGATATATTTTTAGCTTATTTAAATATTTTTTTGAAATAGTACTTGTTTTTATTTTTTATATAATATATACTTAGGTAACAGACTTAGTTTAATAAGTTTGGATTTTTTAAATACACGGAGGATTTTTCTAATGAAAAACGGAATAGTAAAATGGTTTAACAGTGAAAAAGGATTTGGATTCATATCTGTAGAAGGTGGAGATGACGTTTTCGTACATTTCTCAGCTATACAAGGTGACGGATACAAGACTTTAGAAGAAGGCGAAAAGGTTAGCTTCGAAATAACTGATGGAGCTAGAGGACCTCAAGCTGCAAACGTAAATAGAATATAATTATATTAATATAGATATATTTTTATTTCAAAAGAAGAGCAAATGCTCTTTTTTTTGCGTTATAATTAACTTTTAATATAAAAAAGTACCTATCTAATAGGTACTTTTTTTATTATCTTTCTAAATAGTGTTTTATTGAATTACTTACCTTTTTAACTACAAATTCACTTCCACCTTTGTCTTTTACATCTTCTATAATCATAGATACTACTATTTTAGGATTATCAGTGTTTAATGCAACAAACCATCCATTTTCGCTTCCATTAGTATCTTCCTTACTTTTTTTAATTTCAGCAGTTCCTGTTTTGCCTGCTATGTTTATTCCATCTATCTTTCCAATACTAGCAGTCGAGTCACTTTCATTTACAACAGCAGAAAATGAATCTACTAATTGATTTATATAACTACTATCTATTGCTTGTTTGTAGACTTTAGATTCTTTATTTTCGCTTATAACTAATCTTGGTGTCATTATATTCCCATCATTGCCTAAAGAACTGTATGCCATAGCTACATCTAAAGGGCTCATTAAAACTTCTCCTTGACCATAACCTGTATCAGCTAGTAATATTTCATTATCTAAATTTTTACTGTTAGATATTTGTGATTTTTGCATAGGATATTCAAATTTAATTTCTTCTCCTATCCCAAATTTTTTACTTCCTTCTATATATTTATCACTTCCTATTTTAAGTGCTTTATCTGCAAAATATATATTATCAGAGTATTTAACTGCATCCTTTAAATTAATATATAACTTATCGTCTTTAACCCTACTTATTTTGTAATTTCCCCAAGAGCTATCTTTTTGCCAATCTTTATCTTTTATTTCCATAGCTTCATTTGGATTAATCACTCCATTTTCTAGGCCTATAGCTGATGTTATCAATTTCATTGTAGAACCTGGAGAATATACATCATTTGCTCTATTTTGAAATTGTGCATTATTGCTATTTTTGTATGTACTTTCTATCTCTTTTGTTTTATATGTTACTAAGACATTAGAATCATAAGATGGAGAGCTTACCATAGCTAATACTTCCCCAGTTTTAGGGTCTAATGCTATTGATGCTCCTTTTTCTTTATTCATTTCATTGTATATTTTATTTTGTAAATCTGAATCAATAGATAATTTTATATCTTCTCCATTAATGGGATTAGTTTTTTGTATCGTTATTTTTTCTTCTCCTCTTTCTAAGTATATATGAGCTCCATCTTTACCTCTTAGCTTTTCTTCATATATGGATTCTAATCCTGATTTTCCTATCTTACTATATGGACTATATCCTTTGCCTTTATTTTTGTCTAATTCCTCTTTATTTATTTCTCCTATATATCCAATTAGATTTCCTAGTGCTTCACCTTGTATATATACCCTTGAGTTTTTTTTATATACTTTAACACCTTCCATTTCAAATAACATAGTCGCTTTATCTACTTCATGCTCTGACACGTCTACTATAGGAACTAAGTGTTCTGGATTAGTATTTTTATTTAGTTTATCTTCTATATAACTTTCATCAATATCTAAAATTTGAGCCATCTTACTTATATTTTCTTCTTTTTTTACTTCAAATACACTTGGATGTATTTCTATAGAGTTTACAGTACCATTAGTTGCTAGTTTATTTCCATTTCTATCTAATATGCTTCCCCTTTCTGCAAAATTATTTACTACCCTTACTTTATCATCTTTTATCATATTAGGAAGTATTAAATTTTCCTCCCATTTTACTTTATATGTTTCATCCTCTTTAACTAAATCTATATTAAGATTATCAAATTTTAAATCCCCAGCTATTGTGTTCATACTTACACTTATTAGCATATCAGATGAATTAGATTTATCATCTTTATTTATATCTATTTTTATATTATTAGCTCCTATTGCTGAATATATATTTGTATATCTTTTTATGAACGTATCCTTATCTATATATTCCTTAGAATCTTTAGATAATAATTCATACATATTTTCATAACTTTGACTGCTCCATGCTTTTATATATTTATCTAAGCTATCTTTTTCTTTATCTGATTTATTACATCCTATAATATTCAAACTAATAGTAATTATAATTAACAATATTAAACTAATTTTTTTATTTATATTTTTCATACTAATCCCCCTGTATTTACCTAAAATGGCTATTTTTTATATTTTCTATTTCTCCATAATGCAGACCTATGGCTTCTCCTACTTCTCCATTTAACGCTCTCCATACATAATTATGTAATTCTACTCCATTTTCAAAATTTCCAGCTTCCCATTTTTTAAGTTCATTATATAAATAACTTTTACTACTTTCATCAGACATATTTTCTACTCCTTTTAAAGCTGCATCTATTGTTTTAGGACTTATTTCTGTATAACCTCTAGAGTAATCTCTAGCAACTATTATCCCATTTGCCATTTCATGTATTAGGTTTATAGTTTCTTCATCTGTCACTGGTACATCTACATTCTCTTCGTATACCTCTATATACTTCTCGTCTTCTTCAGGTTCATATTTAACTTCTTGTTTATGTACCTCTTCATCAGTCTTTGATAAACTCGGTTGTACTATAGGCTCTTCTTTTCTTACTTCAAATTTTATCTTCCCATTTTTATCTAGTTTAGCCTTCGGCAAAATCTTATCTATACCTGTAATACGCGCTATCTCATCAATATGTAGTGTGTTATTTATATTTTGTAATAACTTTTCTATATAAGGCATTTCATGTGCTAATATAGGATTATAAACTCCAATAGATAATATTACTGTTATACTTGCTGCTAAAGATGTTGATATTTTTTTTAACTTTTCTTTTTTCATATCATTTTCTGCTTTATCTATTGATTTTCTTGCTAAAGACATCATATCATTAGGCACTTTTATATTACTTATTTTTTCTCTATCTATATAAAATTCTTCCATTTGTTTATCTAGTTCTTTTATATCATCTAGATTATTTTTATTTATCTTTTCCTTAGTCATTTTTATATCCCTCCCTCAATAAATTTTTCATATCACTTATAGCTTTTCTTATATGTGTTTTTATTGTATTTACAGGGCGATTTAGTGTATTTGCTACTTCTTCTACTTTCATATCATGAATATATCTAAGGATAATTACATCTTTATACTTATCTTCTAGTTCATCTATAGCATTATATAAATCTATTTTTATCTCCATTTGATCTTCTACAACTACCTCTTTTATAAATGCTTCTTCCTCATGTTCTAAATCTATAATTCCGTTCTTTGATAAAAAATCATTAGATACATTTATAAGTATTCGAGTTATCCATGTTTTAAAGTACTCAGGTTGCCTCAGTTTTTTTATTCCCCTAAATGCTTTGTATACTGTTTCTTGAACTACTTCCTTAGCATCATCTTCATATTTAGTTCTTAGGTATGCCTCCCTATATAAATAATTCATATGTACTTCTATTAACTGTTCAAAGGCTTCCCTATCACCTTTAATAGCTCGTTTTACTGTAACTATATCTTCCATATTTTCTCCCTTATTATATACTTTCATTTATGATTGCACTTATTAGACCTTCCCCTTAAACAAAAGGTTTTAAAAATTTTAATTTTTTATTAAAACTATGGTTTCATAAAATAAAGCATAGAGAAAATTCTTCTCTATGCTTTTATTTAACTAATTGCATCATAAATTAGTACCCAAATTTTTTTGATAATTTATTTTATATTAAAATTATTTTACGAATATTATTTTATACCAGCTTTTATCTTATTGTAAATGTATAAATCTTACCAATTATTTAAAGCCCATAGGTATATAAATTAAAAATATTTATATACCTACAGGCTTTAAATAATCACTTCTACATAGTCAGTATAATAGTTTTTACTACTATCCATAGAATCCGATGGTCTTATTACTTTTATTAAATAATAATTATCTTCTAGTTCCTCATATTCTTTTACATAATAATTTCCTATAATATCGTTAAATTCATTATATGTTATTTGTTTTTTCTTAATAAATTATCTAGTATCTTTAATTCTTCTTCCATTGCATTAATACACATCCTTATTTATAATCTGCATTATCTTCTCCATATAACATCATTGACATGCATCTAAACCAATTTTAGTAAGCTATAATAAAAAAGAGCTAACTAATAAGTAGTTAACTCTTTGAATTTATTAAAGAATAATATAATTAATCTCTTCATGATTTTTTATATATGAGTAAATTATATTAATAAAATCTATATCATCTTTATTTATTAAGTTTTGTTTTTCTTTAGGCTCTATATCTTTTTCTTTCATTTCTGTTATTAAATCATTTATATTAATTAAATCAAAGTTTTTAGTTTCTACTATCTTAGAGCTTTTTAGTATTCCATATTCTATTATGTAAACTTTGTATTTATTTTCGTTTAACTTAATCCAAGCAAATATTCTTTCTTTTTTATTCATAGTATTTATAATATTTTGCTTAGATAAAAAACTTTTAAGTAAATCTATTTTATTGTTTATTATTGATGCTTTTTCAAAATTAAGCTTTAGTATTTCATCTTGCATTTTATTTTCTAGGCTTCTTAATATATCTTTATTTTTTCCAATTAAAGTATCTTTAACTTTATCTAATATTTTATTATATTCTTCTTTAGTAATTGTTTCTCTACATGGCCCTATACATTGATTCAAGTCATATTTTACACATTTTACTAATCTTTTACATGATCGTATTTTATAAAATTCAACTAAAATTTCTTTTATTTCTTCTATTTTTCTTTCCATACTATACGGTCCAAAATATAAACTATCATCATCTATTTCTTTTACCACTTCTATATATGGATAATCTAAGTTTTTCTGAATTCTAATATACTTATAGTTTTCATGATTTTTCATTAATTTGTTGTAAATAGGCCTTATTTTTTTAATCATTTCACACTCTAATAAAAGTGCATCTAATTCTGTATCTGTAGTTATAATTTCAATATCATAAATTCCTTTTACCATTCTAGTTACTTTCCTTGAATGGTTTGACGAATTCACAAAATAACTTTTTATTCTGTCTCTTAATTTTTTTGATTTTCCAACATATATGATATCTCCATTTTTATCTTTCATCATATATATACCTGGAGTTTTTGGAAATTGACTTATCTTTTCTTTTAGTTTCATAATATCCTCTTTATTTTACAGCTATATAATTTATTAGACTAAATACTACTATATAACTATTATATATATTATTTTTTATTTATCAAGAACCAAACTTTTACAAATATCATATATTATATTAGGCTTTATATCTCATAAAGGAGTTGATAGTATGACTAGATCAACTGAGCAAATGCCTGAAAATTTTTATAATTATCTTTTAACTTTTTTAAATGAATATGTAGAGCTTTACACATATTTTAGCCTTGATCCTTTATATGGTGAAGTGGTAGAAGTAACTCCTTTATTAATTGTACTTGATTCAAAATATTTAGGTAAACTTAATTCATCTTTTAATGAAAGTTCAAAATTTTACCTACCTTTAAATTCAATAGTATCTATTAAGAAATTATAATTATAAAAAGTTAGAGCCACAGAATTATATACTGTGGCACTTTTCTGAGTAAATATTTTACTATTTATCAAAAATTTCATTTTACAAAATACGTCATTCCTTAATTTATCCACAGTATTTTCTAACCATTTTTATTATTTTGCTTTGTTTTAATATTTTTATAGACATAAATTATTTATTTTCCCTAATTTTTATAAGCAGATATTGGAGAATGATTTTAAAAGGTATTTTAACTTTTAAGTTCAATTTTATAAAAATAAGGAGTGATGAGATGAGATATAAAAAATATTTAATTATTTTAAATATATTATTAATGAGTATTTTTACTGGTTGTTCAAGTGTAAGCGCTGAAAATTATATTCCAAACATAGATGTTCGAGGGTTGACTCTAAAGACATCTTTAATTCAAACAGCATACGAAATGTATAATGTAAATCTAGGAAATCCAGATACTTTTTCAGAAGCTTTATACAAGGATTACGGAAAAGAATCTCATAAGCATTATAAATGGCTTGTGTCCTCATATAATGAAATGAGTGATGGCATGAAAAAAAGTTTAAAAATATTTTTACATATGGTAATCATTTGGATTATGCATATAGTATTATAGATTTAGATGATAATACTACTACTAAAGAAATAGTCAATACAATTATCAATGATGAAGGTTTAAACTTACCTGGCTACTTGAAAAAAGATATTAGTAATTTTTTAAATTATTTCTATAATAATTACTTTAAGTCATATTTTAATAAAAATATAAATAGATTTGATAAAAAATCAGATAAAATAAATGAAATTTTGGAAATAAACGATGTTAATGTTATAAAGTTTATGGAAGATACCTCTGGAATAAAATTTAACAAAAAAATAAAATCAGTTTTTTATTATAATTTTAATCCAATTCAACCTCAGGAATTCAAAAAAGGAAATGTATTATTATCAACTATACAACCAGATACAACCGCCAAAGATATTTTAAGCATTCCTTTTCATGAATATTCTCGCTCTTTATTTAAGACATTTACTACAACTCCAGAATTTTTAGATGTGTGCAATTTACTAAAAGAAAATAAAGAGTTTATAGAAGCTTATAATGATATCGGAAAGGGCCTTTACACTTTTGAGGAGTGGTGTGAAATAAATTTAATAGAGGGATTCTCAAAGTACTTAGATTATAAATATTATAAAAGTGCCTACGAGTATACTAGATATATTTATGATTTAGATTTTTATAATTATTTAAAAGATAATAGTTTTAATCCTAATAAAATTTCTTTGAAAGATATTAGTATTAAATTTTACAAAAGCAAATTAAATACTAATTAACATTGAATTAAATAATAAAAAGGAGTTATAATGTTAAATATTCACATTAATAACTCCTTTTTGTTATTTAATCTAATTATTAAGTTCTTTACTTCTCATTCTATATGAAAATATTGCAGTTTCACTAAGTTTGTCTATTAGTTTTCCATTTACATAAAATCCTACAAATGCACCTACTCCAGGCATAAGTTGAAAAAATTTCGCTAAATCTAGATAGTCTCTATACTGTTGCTGAAAATTCTGCCAATCAAAATCGTTTATATCATCGGGAAATGTCTTTACATATTCGTCCCAGTTTTCCATTTTATAAAATGTCTCATTCATATTTTTTTTACTTGAAAATGCTAGTTGCAATATATGTAGTATATAAATTCTTTCTCTATAGTCAGATACATCATGTCCATATATAGCCGCAATATCATAAAGTAACTTTATTTTAATTCCAAGTAATAATGGTAAATCAGTAAGTCCTATAAGTATGCCAGCAGCCCCTGTTGAAGCTCCTTCTATTCTAGCTGTAGTTTTATATGTTTTAGTCTTTTGCTCTACTAATATTTCTCTTTCCTCTAATGAAATATTTTTGTATGGCTTCTTTGTTATATATTTATATCCAAATAAAACTGACTTTGTCATACTTTTTATTGCTTGCGTCATTATTTCATGATATTTCTGTGGTAATACTTCATTAAACTTATTTTGTACTCCTTTTGATGCCCTTTCAATTATAGATGGCTTTTTACACATAGCTTTTTTCCATTTATTTAACTCTTCTCTTGCAATAATATTATAATTATTCATCTTCATCTCCTAATAAAATATATATCCTCCATTTTCATACTTCCATCTACCCATATATCCTTCACTATAAGCTCCTAACTGAAAATGTAGCATAGATATACCTAAATCAATCTTTTCGTACCCATGATTTTTTTTCATTATTTTAGCTTCAACTTTATTGTCTTTTAGCTTGTAGGCTACTATTTTTTTATTTAATGCTGAAGGTGCTTTTGCTGTACAGTCTATTCCAACCTTAACCCATGACGGTATTTCTTTATTGTGTGATATTAGTATATCATTAAAAGATTTTTCATTTTTATTAAGTGTTTTTACAAGTTTTTCTTTAATAGATAAATTTTTATCAACATTGCCTATTGCTATTATGCATACTAGTTCTTCATTATCTTTAAACTCTATATATTTTTTACATTCTTCTTTTTTATATGTTCCACCTATCCAACAAGTTCCAAGCTTTAAATTAGTAGCTTCTAAAACTATACTTTCTCCATAATATCCAAGTTTTTCTTTGTAGTTTCTTATATTTTTGTCCCCTACTAATGCTATAAATGATTTTGCGTTAGATATCATTCCATAGGATGCCTTAAATCCACTTATATCATCTTTCCCATCCTTTATATATTGAATATTTAACTTTGTTCCTTTATTTATGCTATCTATTAATTCTTTAAGTATTTTTACGTCTTTTCCATCTATATCTTCTTCAGTATAAGTTCTTCTAGACTTTCTGTTGTCTATTGCATTTATCCACGATTTTTTTTAATTCCATAGTATAAACTCCTTTATATATAAATTATATAT
>NZ_HG529345.1 GCF_000499525.1 Faecalimicrobium dakarense
TTGTACTGTAGCTTTTGGAAGATAAGCTATAATACAAAATAGCCTTTCTTTCTTAGTAAGATTTGTTCCTATAAGTGCTATTAATACTCCTATTGAACGAATAAATAATGAACATGTTAATATTACTAACCCTATTAAAAAGTACTCCCCTACTAAATTAGGATTTATAGCCATTCCAACGAATACAAATAAGTATAATTTTCCTACTTTCCACATAGCATTCATACTATCTAATATCACTTTATAGCTATCTATCATATAATTTCTAATAAAGAATCCATATATCATTATAGTTAAAAGTGAGTTAAAAATCTCAACATGTAAATTCTTTTCTATAAATCTCATTGCTAAACAAACTAAAAATACTAAAAATACTTTCATATATTTATTTTTTATTTTTTCTATAATTGGTTTTGTTATCTTAGATACAATAAATCCAGCTCCTATACTTAATAGTATAGTTAATGGTATTAAAATAAGTTCAAACATAAGTGAGGAACTCTTTCCACTTTGATTTTGCATATATATTCCTAAAAATGTAGTGAACAAAGTTATAGCTACAGTATCATCTGCACTTGCACCAACAAGCAACATCTGAGGGATCGCTTTATCTTGACCTATTTTTCTGTCTATTAAAGAAACCATAGATGGTATAAGCACCGCAGGACTTACTGCCGCTATTATAAATCCTAATATTGCACCCTGTACAAATGTAAAGTTTAATAAAATTGTACTTAAAAAAGCTATTGTAAAGCCTTCTAGTGTTGCAGGAACTATACTTAAAAGCACCGCTGGTCTACCAATTTGCTTTATTTGAGATACACTTATTCCAAGTCCTCCTATAAATAAGATAGTTACTAACCCTATGTCTTTTATTAATGGAGCTATGTCTATTGTACTTTTAGGTACTAAATTTAGTATACTAGGTCCTATTAACATTCCTATTATTATCATACCTATTAATGATGGGAGCTTTACTTTTTCAGCTAATTTTCCACTATAATTTGATAAAACTCCTATTAAAATTAAACTTATAATTACAACCATAATTCCCTCCTAATATTTTTTATTTTTGCAAAAAAATAGACTCCTACCCTTTATATAAAAGAGTAGGAGTCATTAGCTTTCGCATTTAATGGCGAACTCCATCGCCTATGTAACTTTATAAATTTATATTATCATATTATTTTCAAAATGTAAATTTTATTTTCTATTACAAACCCTAAGTTTAAACAAATTTTATAGATAAAGATATTCATAAGTGTTAGTATAAATATATAATTTAATTGGAGGTAAATATATGATTAAAATGACAATTGAGGAATTATTTGATGTAGGGGTAAGTTTTGAATCTTGTGTAGGGGATGGCACAAAAGGTGAAAGACTTAGAATTCCTAAAAATTTATCTAGATTACATCTTTCTGAAGATATGGTTTCTGAAATAAAAGGATTTGAAAAAGAATTAAAATTTTTAGTTTCAGGAGAAATATGGTGTCCTGATTTTCAGCTTAATGTAGCTATACTTAGTAAATTCTGTGAACTTAATCATAACTTTGATATGTCTATAATATCTATGGCACGTGGAAAAAAATTCTTATCACCTATACTTGAGATTGAGAATTTCAAAGGACCAACTATTGTAATTCTAGACAAAAATTATAATATTTTAGGTTTATTCGAAGAAAGACCTAAGGTAGTAGCTAATGCTCCTAGTTTTGATGATATAAAACTTGAGTATTATAAAGGTAAGTATCTACTAGATAGTGTAAATGATTTCCTTGAAATTATGAGAAAAGCTTAAGATTATTTTTATAGCCTAACTTTAAGTAATTGAAGTTAGGCTTTTTATTTATAAATTCTATTAATATTTTGTGCCAAGCTTTAATATAATTTATTATTTATTTCTATATTTATGAGGTGATTAATTTTGTTATCTATATCGCTTGATCTTATACCAACTTTAATTTTGTCTATACTACTTTTTTTATTAGGTAATATAATAAAAAATAAAAGTAAACTATTAACTAAAATGTGTATCCCATCTCCAGTAATTGGAGGATTACTATTTTGTGTTTTAAGCTTACTTCTTAGGCTTTTTAATATCTGTGAAATAAGTATGAATACTAGTCTAATGAATTATCTTATATGCTTTTTCTTTACAATTGTTGGGCTTTCTGTAAGCATATCTTTAGTCAAAAAAGGAGGTAACTTACTAATTAAATATTGGCTACTTTGTGGTGTATTAGCCTTTGGTCAAAATTTTCTAACACTTATTTTATCTAAATTAACTAACATAAATCCTCTTTTAGGTCTAATGTGTGGAACTATATCTATGGAAGGTGGGCATGGCACTGCCGCTGCTTATGGAGCTACTTTAGAAAGTCTTGGAGTTGAAAATGCATGTAGTGTTGGTATTGCTGCTGCTACTTTTGGCCTTATTTTAGCTGGTGTATTAGGTGGTCCTGTTGCAAAGTATTTAATTGAAAAGAATAATTTAAAATCAGCTAATTCATCATTTAATTTTAATAAACATAATCAAAGTAAAATCAGTAATAATTTTGAACTAAATCCATCCTTATTTCTAGAACAAATACTGGTTGTGTTGCTTTGTATAAGTTTTGGAGAACTTATTTCAAAACTAGTATTTAATATAAGCGGTGTAATAATACCTACTATAAGCGGATGTGTACTTTTTGCAGCTATATTTAGAAATACTAATGATAAGCTAAAGTTTATAAGGTTAAATTTTAAAATGTTAGATTTCCTTAGTGAAATTAGCCTTGGTTTATTTTTAACTATGGCACTTATGAGTATTGATTTATTTAAATTATCTAGTTTATTTGGACCAATTGTAATAATAGTAATATCTCAAGCTATTTTTATAGTTCTATTCTCCATATTTATAGCTTTTAAAGTACTTGGGAAAAATTTAGACGCCGCAATAATTATAAGTGGACTTATTGGGCATGGTCTTGGCGCTACACCAAATGCACTGGCTAATATGACTTCTGTAAGTCAAATATATGGATACTCTGAAAAAGCCTTTTTAGTTGTTCCTTTAGTTGCTGCTTTTTTACTTGATGTATTTACTATGCCTTGTATAATTTTATTTATTAATTTATTAGCCTAATTTATTTTAATGTTTAAGTTTTATAAAAATGCCACATACTATAATAGAATTTTAATTTGGAGGTAATTTATGGATACTAACTTAAACTGCATGGCTCATAGTTGTGCTTTTAATAAATCTGGCGATTGTTATGCTTCACATATAAAAGTTGAAGGTTTTGATGCAGCTATAACTCCTGAAACTTATTGTGATACATTTAGAAATGGGTCATCTTTTAATCTCTCAAACTATAGTGGAGAAACTTCTCTTACTAGCACTCAAGATATATCATGTAGTGCAGTTAAGTGTACTTACAATATTAATGGTGGATGTAATGCTAGTCATGTGGATATAAACTTGGAAAATAGTAGTTGCGAAACTTTTATAGCTAAGTAAAAAGAGAGGATAAATCCTCCCTTTTTACATTACTGTATCTAATTGATATTCTTCTTCACTTTCTTCTAATACCCCAAGCTTCTTAGCTACAAGTTTAGTTGTACTAGCTTGCACTACTAATGTTATAAGTATTGTCATAAATACTGTTGATGATATTATTTCATAACCTGGTAATTTCATAGAAACAATTATTCCAGATAGTGCTGCTGGTATAACTCCTGTTTCTCTTACCCACATCATAAATAATTTTTCTTTAAAATTCCATTTAGCATTTTTATCGAATGCACAACAAACTAATATTACTAAAGGTCTTGCTATAAACATTAATACTAAAACTACTCCTAACGATGGTAACCAGTATTGTGATAATGAATTTAAGTCTACTTGTGTTCCTAATACAACAAATATAGCCATACGACATAAAGATCCGATACTTTCTCTAAAGCAATGTTCTGAGTGGAAATCATATTCTGGAATCCAAAGTCCAAACATCTTTTTATTTCCTGCTATAAGACCTGCAATAAACACTGCCATATATCCACTACCATGAAGTAATACTGCTAATTCATAAGATAAAGCGACTTGTAACATAGACATTATCGGTGCATATGAGTGGAATACTCCCCATTTTTTATCAGATATTAATACTGAGAATATATATCCTGTTGCCACACCAATTACTATTCCAACACCTGCTGATACAAATAACTCTTTTAAACTTTCTCCTAATGAAAATTCTCCACTTGTAACTACTGCTAATAATGTAGAAACAAGTATTGCTCCAACTGCATCATTAAATGCAGATTCACTAACTACAGTTTGCTTTATTTTATCGTTTATCGTTACTTGTTTAAATACTGGTATAAGTGCTGCTGGGTCTGTTGATGCTATAACTGCTCCTAAAAGTAGAGCTGTCATCATAGGCAATGCAAATATTTTTCCTGCAAATAATCCAACTACTACAGTTGATACTATAACACCTAATGTAGCTAACATACCTACACTTATTTTTACTTTATTTAAAACTTTTAAATTTATTTCTCTTCCACCTTCATATAATATGAAAGCAGAACCAAATGTAAGAATTAAATTATTCTCTATTGGAAAAGCTTGAATACTTACTAAATTTAATAACGATGGGCCAATTATTATTCCTGCTAATAAATATAAAATTACGTCTGGCACCTTTATGATTTCACTTAATTTACCTAAAACTATACCTGTTATGGCTATAGCTGCAAATATTAATAGTAAATTATTAGTTGCTATTGCTTCTACTGTACTTTCCAATTAAATCACCCCTAACTACATATCTTATTTTTTAATAAAACCAATTATATGCCTATTTTTTTCTTAAGTCAATTCATTTTATTAGATTTCTAACTATTTTTATTCCTATAATTTTTAATGATATCTATTAACTTTTTTTATAGCTATTTTCAATATTTTGCAATTAACGTTTTCCATATCTTATATATTTTGTTTAAAAAATAATTTTTAAATTTCATTTTAAAATTATTTTTATATTTATTTTTTTTCATTTAAAAGTAATAGAACTTTTTTTGGTGAGAAAATATAATACTAGAGTAATATTTTCTGTTGTGCTATAATTTATCAAATTACACATTTTATTTACACAAAAGGGGGCATAATTATGAAATATAAAATTATTTTATTTGATGCAGATGATACACTATTTGATTTTAAAAAAAGTGAAGATTTTGCTATAAGAAACCTAGTATCTACTCTAGATACTAATCTTGATGAAGATTATATTATAGATACATATAAAGATATAAATACTAAAATCTGGGTAGAATTTGAGGAAGGTAAAATTACTTCTGACTCTCTAAAAGTAGAAAGATTTAATAGATTAATAAAAAAGTTAAATATAAATTCCGATGCTAATGAGCTTTGTAATATGTATGTTAAATTCTTAGGAGATGGCTCTTTCTTATATAAGGAAACTGAAGAACTGTTAAATTATCTATCTAAAAATTATAGAATTGGAATAATAACTAATGGTTTAGCTGATGTTCAACATAGAAGAATTAGAAATTCTGCTGTAGGCCGCTACTTTGAGGATGTTGTTATATCTGATGAAATAAAAATAGCTAAACCAAGTCCTGAAATATTTGAACATGCTTTAAATAATTTAGACCATAGTGACAAAGAAAGTGTCTTAATGGTAGGAGATAGCTTAAATTCAGATATAAAAGGCGGAATTAATGCCGGTTTTGACACTTGTTGGTTTAATCAACATAAAAAAGAAAATAATTTAAGTATAAAGCCTACTTACGAGATAAATAGCTTATTAGAATTGAAAAATATATTATAATAAAAATGACAGCCTATTCATACAAAAATGGCTGTCATTTTTATATTAAACTAATTTTTTATTTAACTTGCTCCAATTTATGTATCCATATATTGAATTGAACAGATATGCTGCCCACATTACTATCATAGTAACACTTCCCTCTGGAGTTGGTAACAATATTATCCACATTACAACAGACACAATATTTACTATTATCCATATTAACCATTGTTCTTTATATCTTAAAACTTGCAGTATAAGTGCTACTACTGAAGTAACTGTAGTTATAGTGTCTATTAACTGAAGATTACCACCAAATGATTTAAGTAGTTGGTAATACGCAAATATAGCTACTAATACTCCTACGAATAACATTATTAATCCTTTTTTTGTCAGTGCTTTTGCCTCTACATTACCATCTTCATCTTTTTTCTTATTCCATAATAAAAAACCTACTATGTTCATTGGTATAAAGTAGAGAGCATTTAGCATTACTTCTCCATATAATTTATTCCCAAAACATAACCACGCGTACAAAGCTACATTTATCGTAGCAAAGAAATATGTTGATATCTTTCCTTTAGCACATAAAACAACACCTATAATTCCTGTAACACCACTTATTAAAGCTACTAATGAATCTTTCCATATTACACTTAATGCTATCATAGTTATAGTAGAAACTATTAACCAAGTTTTTTCAAATAAAGTCCAATCATTTAATACTGACTTTTTATTAGTTACATTTTGCATTTTAAATACTCCCCTTTATTAAATAAATGTTTTTCTATTTTAGGTCCCTTAATACTTACGACTTTAGATGCCACTTTATTTGCTATTTTACAAGAATCTTCAAAGCTATATCCTAAAGATTTCCCAGCTATAATACTTGCTAGATGGCTATCTCCTGCACCTATTGTATCAATCACCTCAACTTTATTTCCCTCAATTAATTTAATTGAATCTTTTAATTTCTCTTTGTACTTTGCTATACTTGGATTTAAATATAACACCCCTTTATCTCCTCGTGTTATAAATACTGTGTTATTACTTTTGCTGTATATCTCAAATATTGCATCCTCTACATGGCTTAATCCTGTATACTCTAATGCTTCTTTATCATTTAAATGAATTATAGGATATAAATCATATATTCTTTCTAATACATTTTTATCTAAATTGGATATTCTAGGTCCTGGAGCAAAGTAAATATTTAAATGATTATTACTTTCTAAAAAATCACATATTACTTCCCCACTTTTTCCTTCTAATTCATACCCTGATATGTAAATATTTTTATAATCCTTAGAATTTAAAGAACATAGCCATTCTTTTTTAAACTCACATTCTGTTCCTTGAATAGTTATAAATGTCCTCTCTCCATACCCTTCAACTAGGCATAAGCAGTACCCATTATCTTTTCTATTATCCCTTATTAACACTTCATATCCATTATCTAATAAATCCTTTTCTACTAAACTCCCATATATTCCACTTCCTACAGGAACTACTAAATCATGTTCTACTTCAAAGTTTTTAAGTATATTAGCTACATTGTACGCACAACCTCCAACAGTTAATACTTCTGAATTTGCACATATATCATCTCCTGATTTAGGTAGTTTATCTATTTCTAAAATTTTATCTACTATAGCTGCACCTAGTACTAATGTTTTAATTTTTCTCACCTCTTTTCTTATCTAAAATTTCAATATATTTATTTAAATCTACTTCATTTTCTTTATCTAAAACTTCTAAATATTTCTTATTTATTTTTTCTATGCCTGTAAAAGCTCCACATATTGCGGTTGCCATTGCCCCTATTGTGTCAGTATCTCCACCTAAATTAGCGCAAAGTAAACTGCATTTATTAGCATCTTTTGCATAATAAGCTATACTTAACGCTGCTGGTACTGATTCACTAGTTATAACACCAGCACCTATTATGTTATAAATACTCTCTAAAAACATATCATCATTTCCATCAAATTTTTTAGCTAATTCTACTCCAACCTTTGTTCTTGCTGCCATAGATGGATTTATAGTATCTGCTCCTAATTTCAAAGCTATCTTCTCTATTTCATAAACGTCTTTCATAATTTTATCAAAGTTATCATTTTCCATAGCCGAACTTACTGCCATAGCTATCATAGATGCTCCTGCTATAGCTATATCACTACTATGAGTTATTTTAGAAACTTCATACACATAGTTTGCAAGGTTAATTTTTTCATTGGATTTAAATAAACATCCTATAGGAGCTATTCTCATAGATGATCCATTGCTTTGAGCTGTGTTTGTAGCTTCACTTGCATATTTCCCTTCTCTGAAACTTGATAATGCAAGCTTAGAACTAGGTCCTAGTATATTATTTTCAAAGGCATTTTCTTTATCTGCCCAATCTAATAATTTACTTGCTATATCATTAGGATTTGGTATAAAGTCTGTATCTATTAATGAATCTATTATTATTAAAGCTTGAGCTGTATCATCTGTATATTGACCTTTTGTATAGTTACATGCTACATCATTTTCTTTAGGCCCATCTAAAAATTCTTTTATTTCACCAAAATAACTTTTAACTTTATTTCTACTCCAAAGTTCTGGTGGCATTCCCATTGCATCGCCTAATGCCATTCCATATATTGTTCCCGCTATTTTGTTTTTCATATACCCTCCTACTTAACATGTAATACATTTTCTATCATAAATATAATAAGTTGTTATATTTATATGACTTATTTTAATTCTCATCATAAATAATGTCAATAGTGTATTTTATTTATTGTTAAAAGCTTTATTATTATAATTATTTTTACAATTATGCTATACTATTTGATTTTAAATATCTTTTTATCTGCATGATATAGCTTAATTGTTGTATTTTAACTTTATAACTTGTTATAATATTAGTACAAATATTGTTAAATGAGGTTTTTATTATGAATAATGTGTTGCCAAAGTATTACGTTATAAAAAACGATATAATAGAAAAAATAAATAACGAAGAATTTACTGCTAATCAACTACTCCCATCTGAAAGAGAATTTATAGAGGAATATGGTGTAAGCAGAATTACAGTGAGACGAGCCATTGATGAGCTTGTTAAGGAAGGATATGTATATAAAATTCAAGGTAAAGGAAGCTTTGTAAAAGGTGATACTTTTAAGCAAAAATTAACTACTGTACATAGTTATACTGAAGAAATTATAAACAACGGAATGATACCTTCAAGAAAAATTCTAAATATGGAAATAAAAAAAGTTGATGTAAAAAAAATGAGGAAATTAAATTTAAATGAAAATGATGAAATCTTCATTTTAGAGCGTATATATTATGCAAATGATGATCCTATTTGCTTAACTAAAACTGTACTTCCTTACAAATTATTTCCTAAAATTGAATGCTTTGACTTTGTTAATAATTCACTTTACTATATTTTAGAAAATTTCTATAACCTGAAAATTACTAGGGCTAGCCAAGTATTAGAAGCATCAGCTTCAACTACTAAAATATCAGATAGCTTAAATGTAGAAGACGGTCATCCCCTTTTACTTTTTAAAACTATAACTTACGGATCTTTTGATGGAGTCGACATACCTTTTGAGTATTTTAAATCATATTTTAAAACTGATAAAATTAAGTACTCTATGGAACAATTAAGATAATTTGTTTTCTTTTAAGTATAAGGGGTATATTATAGATATATAAATTTTTATAATTGATTTAATTAATTATAGTGCTAAAATTATATATAGTGATATTCTCTTAAATAACTTTAATAGTAAGAGAATATTTTTAATAAATATATGTAAATTGGAGGGATGCTAGATGGGAAATTGTAATTCTTGTCCATCAAAAAATAACTGTAATAGTCAAGCGACTTGTACTATAGAAAATAATCCTAATAATAAAATAGGTAAAATAATTGGTGTAATGAGTGGTAAAGGTGGAGTTGGTAAATCAACTGTGACTGCACTTATTGCTAAAAAATTAAATAAAATGGGATATAAAGTTGGTATCCTTGATGCTGATATAACAGGACCAAGTATTCCTAGACTTATGGGTGTTAGAAATGGTAAAGCTTATCAAGGTCAAAATGGTATAATACCTGTAGAAAATTCAAATGGTATAAAAGTAATGTCTATAAACCTTATGACAGATGATGAAAGTCAGCCAGTTGTATGGAGAGGCCCAATGGTTGGTAATGTTGTAAAACAGTTTTATGGTGATGTACTTTGGGGAGAAGTTGATTATTTATTAATAGACATGCCTCCAGGTACAGGAGATGTTGCTTTAACTGTGATGCAATCTATTCCAATTAGTGGCATAGTCATGGTTTCAGTTCCACAAGACCTAGTATCTATGATAGTATCTAAAGCTGTTAATATGGCTACTATGATGAAAATAAATGTATTAGGTGTTGTTGAAAATATGAGCTACATACAATGTCCTGATTGTGATAAAAAGATAAAATTATTCGATGGAGTTGAAACTGAAAAATTCTTAAAAGGAATGGAACTTGATCTGCTTGGTGAACTTCCTATGACTAGAGAAATAGTTGATATTACTCATAATGGTGTTGAAGAAATAAGCGATGAATTAGATTCTACTTTATCTAAAATAGTTAATAAAATTAAATAATAAAAAACTACCTACTATTAAGTAGGTA
>NZ_HG529346.1 GCF_000499525.1 Faecalimicrobium dakarense
AAACTACCTACTATTAAGTAGGTAGTTTTTTTGTTATCACCTATGCTTTAAATATACAAAATGTTCTTCTAATATATTTTCATGCTTTAAAATAACTAAATACTCATTATAGTGAGCATTGTATGGCTTAGTAAATTTACAACTAAGTATGTACTCACTATCCTCTAGTTCTAATAATTCTACATCCTTTAAAAATTTTCTATCTAAGAGTTCCCTTAATCTATCCATTTTCTACCCCTAACTTATAGTATAAAAACTTTACAGTTTGCTATTTTATACCACTCACAATTTTGGCATATATCATCAAAAACTTCTTCTGTAATATTATTATATACTATTTCCTCTAAATCTTTATAGCTATATATACCTTCCTCTATATCAAAATACTTGCTTACTTTTAAATCAAGAGCATTTATCTTATCCTGACTAGAGCATAAATTATTATCTATATTATTTGGACATTTATTACATATACTGTCTATATTAAATGTTATTTCTACTTTACTATCTTTATTTAAACCTGTAGTTTTACAAAAATAATTATAAGCGTTTATACTTTTAATAACACTTTTCATATTATCATTAAATTCTTCACTGTATCCTTTACCTTGATACGCTCTCATACATAAAATATGATGTGGTCTTATTTTTAACATGATTTAGCCTCTATTCTAACTCTCTTTGATATAGTGCTTCCAACCAAAGTGGCCAATCCTATTTTAATTAAATCTATAGGTATAAATGGTATTACACAAGCCATAAGACCTTGAGTAAATGTCATTTTAGTTATAAATGTAAACATAACTGTTCCAATTAAATAATCCATACTTAATCCTATAACCATCCCTATAATTATGCCTATTGTATTTTTAAATTTTGATGAAAAGTATCCTATTACTAATGCCATTATAGGAAATCCTAATATAAATCCTCCGGTTGGACCAACTACTATATTAATTCCTCCTGACATTTGAGCAAATACTGGCATTCCTATAATTCCCATAAGTATATATATTAATTGCGAAATAAATCCATTTTTAGCACCTAATATCAAACCTGATAATGCTACAGCAAATATTTGCATTGTCAGCGGTACGGTTGTAAAAGGTATTGGTATAGATATTTGAGATAATATAGACGTTACACCTGCAAATAATCCACACATTATAATTTCTCTAGTGCTTAATTTCATAACTACCTCCTTTATTTAATCCTGTATTTTAGTTAACTTATTTTAGTTTTTAGGTTTACATTTTAATTATATTATATTTTTTTATTTTGTCAATTCTGATTAATAAAAAGTTTTAGTAAATAGTTAAATATAAAAAGTTTTATATTACACTTTTTGGACACAATATTTAATAAGAAACTTTATTAAGGATTAAGGAGGCAAAAAATTGAATATAGCAATAAGCCTTATTGGAGGTCTCGGACTTTTCCTATTTGGAATGAATTTAATGGGAGAAGGTCTTCAAAAATCTGCTGGAAACAAATTGAAGAGAATAATAGAACTTTTAACAAGCAATGTTTTAATGGGTGTTTTAGTCGGTACAGTAGTTACTGGTATAATACAAAGCTCTAGTGCAACAACCGTTATGGTTGTTGGTTTTGTAAATGCTGGAATCATGAGCCTTTCTCAAGCAATCGGTGTTATAATGGGAGCAAATATAGGTACTACTATAACTGCTCAGATTGTATCTTTTAACCTAGAAGGTCTCGCACCTATTGCCCTTGGAATTGGTATTGTTTTATATATGTTCCCTGGTAAAAAAAGATTTAAAAATATTGGAGAAATACTTATAGGTTTTGGTATCTTATTTACTGGTATGGAATTTATGAAAGATGCAGTTAAGCCTTTAGCCGATCTTCCACAATTTAGAGATGCATTACTATACTTTGGTCATCATCCTATATTAGGTATATTAGCTGGTTTCTTAATAACTGGTATAGTACAAAGTTCTAGTGCCTCTATGGGTATGCTTATAGCATTAGCCTCTGAAGGGTTATTGCCATTATCATCTGCTTTGCCTATACTTTATGGTGATAATATAGGTACTTGTGTCACTTCTTTACTTTCTAGTATAGGAGCAAGTATTAACGCTAGAAGGGCCGCTATAATGCATCTAAGTTTTAACGTCATAGGTACTATAATATTTGTTCTTATTTTGAATAAGCCAATTGCAGCAATAGTAAGTTCAATAAACCCAACTGACTCTGCTAGACAAATAGCAAATGCTCATACTTTATTCAATATTATAAACGTTATAATATTATTACCATTCTCTAAGTACATAGTAAAACTAGCTATGAAGTTAGTTCCTGAAAGAGATGACGAAGAATCTACTCATACTACTAAATATTTAGATGAAAGGATTATTGAAACACCTTCTATCGCACTTGGTAATACAGTATCTGAAACTTTAAGAATGGGAAAAAAAGCTACTATTACTTTAGAATCTTCTTTTAAAGGCTTTTTAGATAAGGATTCCAATGAAGTAAAAAAAGCATTTGAATATGAAGAAACGGTTAATAAATTGCAAAAAGATTTACTAAATTATTTATTAAAACTCTCTAAGGCTCCTTTAAATGAGGGCGAAAGATTTAAGACAGATTTACTTTTTAATACTATAAATGATATAGAAAGGGTTTCTGACCATGCTGATAATATAGCAGAACTTGCTAATGATGTAATTGAATTAAATATTGATTTTTCAGATACCGCTGTAAATGAAATCAAAGACATCTATAGCAAGGCTTTATCTAATTTTAAAGATTCCTTACTTGCATTAAAAGATGAGGATACAAAATTAGCAAAAAAAGTGTTAGAAGTAGAAAAAGAAGTTAATTATCTTGAAAAATCCTTTAGAAAGTATCATATAAATAGATTGAATGAAGGTAACTGCACTATAGATGCAGGTGTTTTATATCTAGATTTAGTTTCTAATTTAGAAAGAATATCTGACCATTCTGTAAATATTGCACAACAAGTTTTAAAACTTCAGTAGAATTTATTTTATAATTTATAGATAATTATATTAATAAAAGCTAACCGTAAGGTACTTACTTTATTTAGTAAAACACTTTACAGTTAGCTTTTATATTTTACTTATTTAGTCTATTATTAATCTAATTATATCTCCATTGTTTCTTTCTAAATATGCTATTTCTCCTGTAAGATTATAATCAAATGCATTAATTAATAGATTTAATAGCTTTTGGCTATCCATAATATCATCTTTGCCACTTAAAAAATCTAGTGCATTATTTTTTACCATTCTTTTTACAAAATCTAATGGTAGTTTTATATGTATTTTATCCCCAGTATGAGACATAATCCTTATTCTTAAGAGTCTCTCTTCATAGGCTCTTGTAATTTGTTTTGGCATAGTTCCTCCTAAAATTTAATATTATATAGTGTTTTAATATACTCATACTGTTATTTATATTCTTTATATAATATGCTTTATTCCATATATTACTGTTTAATTATCTGTTAATTTCATATAATAAATATTTTATGATAAAATATATGTTATATAAATTATTATTAGGAGATGAGTGTATTGTTTAATTATATAAAATTTGCTCTGTACCAAGTAATAGGTCTTTCTTGTTATCTTCCTACACTTATTAAAATGAAAAAAAATTCTTCTAGAGATGATAGCTATAAAAGTATTTTTAATTTCTTGTATAATCATACTAGGAAATCTCTTAATTTAGTAAATATAAATGTAAGTGTAGTTGGTAAAGAAAAAATACCTAAAATACCGGTATTATTCGTTGTAAATCATTCTAGCATGTTGGATAGCTTTATATTAATGTCTAGTGTGGGCAGACCTATTGGATGTGTAATTGCTGATGAACCAATATGGAAAAGTATGCCTATTATTAGTGATATTTTAAAGGCTATTAGATGTGTTTATATTAATAGGGAAAATAATCGAGAAGGTATTAAAAGTATTAATCAAGCTTCAGAAAATATATTATCTGGACTTAGCATGGCCGTCTTTCCTGAAGGTGATTTAACTTGGGTTAAAGACCCAAATGCTTTAGTATCAAATTTTAGAAGTGGTGCTCTAAAGATTGCATATAAAGCAAAATGTCCAATTGTTCCTATGGTTATAAAAAATTCAAAAAATACTTATGAAGGCTATCAACCTATTGGAAAAATTAATTCAGCAAATGTTGAAGTTGAGTTTTTAGATCCAATTTATGACCATATTGAAAATCCTAAATTAAGGTCTACTATACTAGCTGAAAATATAAAAAATAATATGATTGAAAAAATGAAATTTTTTAATAAAAAATAAAAAAGTATGAAATTATCATACTTTTTTATTTTATTAATGTTTTATATTAAATTAAAATTTAAAATCCCCTGATTTTCCGCCTATTTTTTCAAGCACATGTATATTGCTTATAACCATTCTCTTATCTATTGCCTTACACATATCATATATTGTAAGTGCAGCAATAGTAGCTGAATTTAGCGCTTCCATTTCGACACCTGTTTTTCCAAGAGATTTGCACGTTGCATATATATTTATACTTGAAGTTTCATCATTTATTTCAAAGTCTAAATCACATCCGACTAAATTTATCTGATGACACATAGGTATATTATTAGAAGTGTTTTTTGCACCCATTATTCCTGCAACTTGAGCTACTGAAAGTACCTCTCCTTTTTTTACTTGTCCATTTTTTATCTTATATAAAGCTTCTTCACTCATTGTAATTGTCGCTACTGCCGTTGCCTCTCTTTTAGTGTCGTCTTTATCACTGATATCTACCATTTTTGCGTAACCTTTTTCATTTATATGAGTTAACATTTTATCCTCCGATTTCATACATACTTCTATCTGTATCACTGCATTGATTCTCTATTAAATAATGCTTTTCTGGTTTACCTAAAATTATTTCCCTCATAATCTCTTTGAAAATCATCGGTTTATGAAGATAATATTTTATATCTACTTCTTCTTTAGAATGAAGACAAGGTTTTATAGTTCCATTTGAAGTCACCCTTATACGATTGCAATCGCTACAGAATGAACACGTCATAGGAGTTATTACACCTATCCTTCCCTTCGCTCCATTAAACTTATAATACTGTGCTGTGCTATTTTCATTGTCAGCAACTTTATATAAATCCTTTATTTGCTCTATTTCAGCCCCTATATTAAAGTATCCATTTTTATAAACTTCCTTAGCCTGACCTAATGGCATTAATTCTATAAATCTGACATCTATAGGGTAATAGTTCGTCATCATTATAAAATCATACAATTCATCATCGTTAAATCCATTTATAGCTACACAGTTTATTTTTACTTTAATCCCTACTTTTAAGCATGTATTTATAGATTTTAAAACTTCTTTTAATTGTCCATTTCTTGTTATACTTTTATACTTATATTCTTTTAAAGAATCCAAACTAATATTTACACTTTTTAAACCACTTTCTTTTAGTTCATATGCTATGTCAGCAAGTCCGATTCCATTAGTAGTTATTGCAATATTTTCTATATTACATTCTTTATGTGTAAACTGTATTAGTTCAATTAAATTAGGGTATAAAAGTGGCTCACCTCCAGTAAACCTAACCTTAGTTATTCCTAAGTCCGACATGGATTTCACTATAAACTTATAATCATTAAAACTTAAATCATTATTTATATAATTCTTTTCAAATTTAACATCAGATGGTATACAGTAAACACATCTTAAATTACATTTATCAGTAAGCGAAATCCTAACATAATTTATTTTTCTTCCAAATTTATCTCTCATAGCTACTTCTACCCTCTTCGTCTATTATATATTTAATTATATACTATTTTTCGACTTTAGTGGCACATTCTGTAGCTTCTCCCTTTAAAATTTCTATTCCATGATCTAGTGCATCTATTACAAAGCTTAGATTTTCAACTGCACCTTTAGGGCTTCCTGGTAAATTTATTATTATTGAATTTTTTCTTATTCCACTTACTCCTCTACTTAAAATAGCTTTTTTAGTTATTTCACTAGATTTCATCCTCATGTATTCACTGATTCCTGGTATCTCTTTTTCTAATACCTCTTTAGTAGCTTCTGGAGTTATATCTCGTTTAGAAAAACCTGTTCCTCCATTAGTTAAAATTAAGTCTGCACACTCATTATCACAAATATTTATAAGTTCTTCTTTTAACATTTCTTTATCATCTTTAATTAATTTATAACTTACAACCTTATATATACCTGTCTTTTCAACAAACTCAGTTAGCTTTTTCCCTGTTATATCTTCTCTTAATCCTTCATATCCCTTATCGCTAAGAGTTATTATTGATACATTAAACATGCTTTACCTCCATTTTTTGTTTATATATTATACCTAGTTTTGCTTATTTATCTAATCTTAAATTTTAATTTTTTATTTATTATATCTAATATTTCTTGGTACAAGAAAAAATCTCACAGTTTGACAATATAGCTTCTAAAACACCTCCAGATATACATCTTCCCTTATCAGATATTGTATAAGAATTTTTTAACTCTTCTAATCTTGGATCTATATCTAGTATTTTTAAATTATTAGGTACTATGGCTCCATCCCTTATAATACCCCTTAATAATCCATCTATAGTTGCTTTTACTTCATGCTTGTTATTCTTTTCATCTATTATATAAGCTAATACTTGATTCTTTTTTACTATATCTCCTATATTTGCTAAAGTTTTAATTTCACCACAACTATTTGAATATACTACCCTATCTTTACTTATTCCATTTATACTTCCAGGTACCCCTGTATTTTTCATAGCGAAACCTTCAGTAATTACTCTACCTAAATTATGACCTCTCATAGTTTCAACTACGATGTCAACATCCTCTCCTGCACAAAATCCTGGACCTAAACCTATAGTTAAATTGGCCATATCTTTAGTTGTTCCAAGATTTTTCTTTGCAAGTATTGCATCTATTACTACACTTGGATTTAATTTTTTTATATATTCCCCCTTAGCATCTACCACTAATGCCACATTTTTATTATTTATTGTGTCTTCTATTTCATCTATAGTTTTACACAATTTACAATTTACACCTTCTACAGTCATTTCACCAGTATAAACCGCCTCGCTAAAAGCCACTTCTCTTCTTATGGCTAAAGGCTTGTCTATTTCTAATGCCACTACTTTAAATCCACATCTATTCAATCTATGTATAATAGCTGTAGATAAATCTCCTGCTCCTCTTACTACTATAATATTTTCCATAGAATTCCCCTCAAACTTTTATTTATTTATTTATGTACTAGTATTATACAATACATACTTGTCATTTTAATAGGTTAATAATTAGTATTTTTAAATTTAATTACATATAACAATAGTATAAGGAGCCCACAAACTAGACTCCTTATACTATTATTAATTTAATATTTATCGTATTTCTCTAAATGCTCATTTTTCTTTCTTTTTTTCTTTCAACTATCTTTACTATTAATAGTACTATGCTTCCAGTAACTATCATAAATGGAACTAACAAACCTAAAATAATTGCTATTATTCCCATTGCTCCCATAAAACTACCCACTTATACCGTCTTCTATTACAACAGCTGTTCCATATGCTAGCATTTCTGCTGCTCCTTGCATAACTGCTGCAGAAGTTAATCTAAATCCTATTATGGCATTTGCTCCTTGGGCTTCTGCGTCCTCTACCATTCTCCCTATAGCTATTTTTCTTGCTTCTACAAGCATTTCATCATACCCTGTAAGTTCTCCACCTACAAGTTGTTTAAAACTAGCACCTATGTCTTTCCCTATATGTTTTGATCTTATTGTACTTCCCTTTACTAATCCGACTACCTTAGTAATTTTTTTTCCTGGTACATCATTAATCGTTAATATTAACACATTTACCACTCCCTTTCTATCCTCATTTTAATTGTAACATAGATTCAATTAACTATTTATACTCTAAATTGGTAAATAGTCTAATTTTTAAATATATATTCATATTATATAAATTTAGTAACTTTATATATAATTTTAAATATACTGTAATTATGGATACAATAAACTAAAAATACGCATAAATAAAAAAGAAACCTTAAAGATTTCTTTTTTAGTATCTTGATATCTCATTGAATAAACTTAAATCACATGAAATATTTAATTTAAGCTCTTTTGCTTTTTTTTAATATTGATTCATTATAACTTCCTTTTTCAAACCAAATATTTTTTATATCTAATAGCTCAATCTCATCTAGGATGTCATACGCTTGTAAAGATAAGCTGGTAATAATTACAACATCTATATTATGTGGAACATCTTTTAGGCTTTCATATGTTTGTGCATTTACTATATTGTAGTTATTTTTATTAATACATACTACTTTATACTCCTTGCTTTTAAGCATGTCTATTATCTGATGTACTTTATATATTTCTTTTTCATCATCTATAACAATTGCTAAGGAATGATATTTAAGTAAATTCATAAACTTACCCCCAAATAAATACTTCACTAATATAATATGTTTTATATGTCAGAATTTTGCATGATTTATTATTTATTTGCTATATTTATATTCTCTTAAATAGCTATTAATAGTAGTAAATACATCTTTAGATTTCATAATAGTGGACATTACTGCAAAATCATCACAATATTTTTCAATTTTATGAATATTTTCTGGAAGTATACCTCCTAAGGCAACTATCTTTAAATTAGTAATTTTTCTAGCTTCTTTCAATAAATCAATTCCTTTAGGTTGTAACCCTTCTTTACATTTTGTTTCATATATATGAGATAATATTATGTAATCTATTTTTATATCGTATTTTTTTATTATCTCTTCTACATAAAAAATTTCTTTAATGCTATGTAATGATAATCCTAGGATTTTATCTTTATTAAATTTAAACTTATTGTTTACAAGTTTTTTAAATAGACTTAACGTAAGATGAATTCCATCAGCATTAGTTTTTTCAAATACATCTAAATTACTGTTTATTATTAAATTTACATTATATCTTTTACTTTTGTCTTTTTGTTTTATTTTTTCTAAAGTTTCTTTTATTTTTGTATATAGTTTTACTAAGCTATCATTATCTAAATCTTTTTCTCTTATTATTATATTTTCTATTCCACTTAAAATGCTTTCTTTTATAACATTCATATATCTTTTTTCATGACAAAGATTTCTATTTGTAATAAGATACATTAAAATTTCTCCCAATCTTTAAATACATGTTGATATCCAATACTTTTTAGCATATCTTTAATTTCATCTACACTACTTTCATCACTTATTTTAAACTGTGATGTATCGTCATCCTTTTGAGTTCTTCCACCTACATCTGTAGAAACTCCTGCACTTAATTTTGTTATACCTAGTGGTATTAAATTTTTTCTTAGTGATAAACTTTCTCTTGTTGATAAGTTTATTCCACCATTATTATCAAATAATCTAATACATAATATCGACTGGACTAAATCTTTATCATTTACTTCTTTTATACCTTCATAACATCCTTTAAAAGGCCTTATTCGTGGAACAGAGTAAGACAATTCAACTTTAGGATAATTTTTTTTTAAGTATTTCCCATGCAATAATGTATAAAAAACTTCTTTTCTAAAGTTATTAAGTCCTAAAAGTGCTCCTATTGACAAACTTCTCATACCAGCTTTTGCCCCTCTTTCTGGAGCATCTAATCTGAATTTATAATTAGATTTTGGGCCTTTAATATGAACTTCTTTGTAAACTTCTTCATCATAAACTTCTTGGTACACAGTAAGTGAATCTACACCTTTTTTAACCATATATTTATAATCATCAGTTTCCATTGGATAAACTTCAATACCTATTGATGAGAACTTTTCTTTTAAACTATCCACAGCTTTAGAAATATATTCAACATTTGAATGAATATTGCTTTCTCCTGTTAGAATTAGTAAATGTTTAAACCCTTCTTTAGATATAGCTTCTCCTTCAAGTTTTATTTCTTCCAAATTAAGCTTTTTCTTTTTATTTTACTTTCTAAATTATAGCCACAATATACACACTTATTTATACAATAGTTTGCTATATACATCGGAGTATACAAGCATATAGTTTTTCCGAAATACTGATTAGTTATTTTATTTGCCTTTTGTGCCATTTCTTCTAAATAATTAGATGCTTTTTTTGAAAGTAAGTTTAATAAATCATACTCATCAAGATTTTCTTTACTCAAACTTTTAATAACATCTTCATCTGTTACATTATTCATATATCTATCTATATCTATATTTTTATAGCTTTCTATAACACCATAAAAACTCATTTTAGCACCCCCTTTATGAAACAGTTAATGTTTACTAACTATCTGCACCACTTAAAAAACCAGTTAATGGTGATGATGCATTAGCATAATTTGATACTAAACCTATTTTTGCAAGATAAGCTTCTCTTCCACCTTCTACTGCTAACTTAAATGCTCTTGCCATCTTTATAGGATCTCCTGCTGATGCTATTGCTGTGTTAACTAAAACTGCAGCTGCACCCATTTCCATAGCTTCCATTGCTTGAGATGGTTTACCTATTCCTGCATCTACTATTATCGGTATATCTAATTCTTCTATCATTATCTTTATCATTTCTTTCATCTTAATTCCTCGATTTGACCCAATAGGTGAGCCTAAAGGCATAACTGCTGCTGATCCTGCTTCTATTAACTTTCTTCCTGCATATAAATCTGGGCTCATATAAGGAAGTACTATAAATCCTTCATTAGCTAATATTTTTGTAGCCTTTATTGTTTCTTCGTTATCAGGAAGCAAATATTTATTATCATTTATTACCTCTATTTTTATAAAATTTCCACATCCCATTTTACGAGCTATTCTTGCTATCCTCACTGCTTCTTCAGCATTTGTAGCACCAGATGTATTTGGAAGTATTGTCATAGATTTCGGAATATGAGTTAGTATATTTTCTTCTTTATTATCTAAATCAACTCTTCTTAAAGCCATAGTTATTATTTCACTTTTACTTTCATCTATAACTTTCGGTAAAATATCATTTGATCCGTACTTTCCTGTTCCTATTAAAAGTCTGCTGTCAAATTCATAATTTCCTAAATTTAATTTGTCCATTATAAAATTCCCCTTTAAGTTATTTTTCTATTAATATTCTTGTAGCTAAATTAGCCATATGATTTGCGCAGATAGCCACTCTTGGAGCCATCAGACCTTCTCCTATTTTTGCTTCATTTATAAAATCTCCACAGATATAAAACTTATCTCTTATTTTTTTTGTAGTTATAATATTTGAATCATAATATCCTGCCATACCTGAAGATGCTATTAAGTACTTGTCCTTCATATTTAGTAATACATAATTACATATTTGTGCCTTATATTTTGGATTGTCAAAGGCTTCTATTATTATATCTACATCATTAAAATATTCCATATTATCCTTAGTTATAAATATATTGTGCGTTTTTATATTTATAAAAGGATTTATTCTTTTTATATTTTCCTTTAAAGCATACGTCTTATTTTTTCCTATATCATCTATGAAATATTGTTGTCTATTAAGATTTGATGGCTCTACAACATCAAAATCAGCAAGCACTAATTTACCTACTCCTATTCTAGCTAAGGATACAGCTATATTAGATCCTAGACCTCCAAGACCTAATATAGCCACTTTTCCTTGTTCTAATTTACTATGTATATTTGGAGTATGCCTTGCTATTAATAAATTTTTTAGTTCTTCTTTAGATGGCACTTCTCCCTTTCTTATTAAAGTTATCTTATCATTTTCTTTAAGTAAAATATCTTCACTTATTTGATATCCATTTAATATTAATACATCACTATCTTCTTTATATCTTTCTTTAACTTGGTAGGCAGCTATATTTTTATCTACTTCTCGCAAAACTTCATTTACAAAAATTTTCATTTAACCACCTCCAACAAAGTTTATAATTTCTATTACATCTTCTTTGTTTATTATGTAGCCTTCATATTCATTTTCATCTATTATATTAAAGTTTATTTCAACAACAACTCTATCTTTATTTAGGTTATATTTGTTTAACAAATCTATTATATTCATATTACTTTTAAATTCTACATCTTTACCATTAACCTTCATTTATTCACCCCCAAAAGATTATGATATTAAATAATTAGCAACACGTTGCTCAAAGTGAATCTTGAGCAACGGATATATCTGACGTGCTATATCAAAGATATATCGTTGGCGACATGAGCGAAGCGAATTTTAAACTAAGCTAACTTCTTCATTGTTTAGTACTTTTTTTACAGTCCTCATAGAACACATTTTTCCACACATTGTACAACTATCTTCATGAGTTGGTCTTGATTCTTCTCTAAACTTTCTAGCCTTTACTGGGTCTATACAAAGCTTAAACATTTCTTCCCAATCTAGTTCTACTCTTGCCTTACTCATTTTATTGTCCCAATCTCTAGCGCCTTTAACATTTTTAGCTATATCCCCTGCATGTGCAGCTATTTTTGTAGCTATTATTCCTTCTTTCATATCTTCTAAATTTGGTAGTCTTAGATGTTCCGCTGGTGTTACATAGCATAAAAAGTCTACTCCTTTAGAACTAGCTAATGCTCCACCTATTGCACTTGTTATATGATCATATCCCGGTGCTATATCTGTTACTAATGGCCCTAATACATAAAATGGAGCTTCATGGCAAAGTCTCTTTTGTAAAATAACATTCGCCTCTATCTCGTCAATTGCCATATGCCCTGGACCTTCTATCATAACTTGTACATTTCTTTTCCAAGCTTTTTTAGTAAGTTCCCCGAGAACAATAAGTTCATCTATTTGAATCCCATCTGTAGAATCATGTATAGATCCTGGCCTACATGCATCTCCAAGACTTAAAGTAACATCATATTCTTCACAAATATCTAATATTTTATCAAAGTTAGTATATAAAGGATTTTCTTTATCATTTAGCTCCATCCAAGCAAATAATAATGAACCTCCACGAGATACTATATGAGTTAATCTATTATTATCTTTTATTTTTTTACAAACATTTCTAGTAAGTCCTGCGTGTATAGTTATAAAATCTACGCCATCTACTGCATGTTGCTTTATTACATTTAAAAATTCCTCTTCTTTAATATCTTTTAAGTCTTTATCTAAAAATCCTACTGCATCATACATAGGAACTGAACCTATCATAGCATGAGATATATTTATCAATTTTTCTCTAAATTCTCTTGTTTTTCCATAGCTACTTAAATCCATTATTGCTTCTATATTCATATCTAGTGCTGTTTTAACCTTTTCTAGTTCTTTTTCTATGTTATTACAATCTCTTGAAATACCTAGATTTACATTTACTTTAGTTCTTAAATTTTTTCCAATACCATGTGGACTAAGTGATTTGTGGTTTTTATTTGCCGGTATAACTACTTTTCCTTTAGCTATTAATTCCCTAAGATTATTTACATCTATTGATTCCTTTTTAGCTACAATTTCCATTTCTTTAGTTATAATTCCTTTTCTTGCTGCATCCATTTGAGTTGAATATTTCATGTGCTACCCCCTAAATTTATTTTTTGTTAGGGAATGCTTTTAGAAAGCTTATTGTGCTTATGTAGATTATATTTTGATTAGTTTTTCCTTACATTAAAAAAAGTACTTTTCTTTAATATAAGGAAAGCACTTCAATAATTAGCATAAATAACTAATTTAATATATAAATTAGTTAACTTTATACATAAAGCTTCCCTTCGCAAGCATTACCTTGATCAGGTAGTTAGGGTTTGTACGTTGAGGCTTTTATCTCAGCTAGCCAATTCTAGCTCCCCTAGCTCTAATATTTTTATCATTTTTACAAGTTAAGTGTAACACAGTAAATTTATTCCTTCAATCATTCATTTTATAAAAAATATGGATTTAATTTTTTCATTGACTTTATACATTCATGTATTATATAATGATATGGATTTTGTATTAATCCGTACAAAATTCTAACTACACTAGTTTTAATTATATATATTATACATCTTACGGTTTTAAGATGTATGAGTGTTGAACATCCACTTGAAAAAAACTCCAAGTGGGTGTTTTTTATTTTTATTTTTTATGGAAATTTTTTAAGGAGGAGATTTATGATTAAAAATACAATAGTAAAATATAAAAAAGATAAAGCATTTTATAAGCACTTATTTCTAATTACATTACCAATTGTACTTCAAAGTTTAATAACATCATCACTTAATATGCTTGATACTATGATGATAGGTAAAGTTGGAGAAGTAGAACTTGCTTCAGTTGGTATAGCTAATCAATATTATTTTTTATTCTCTCTACTTTCTAACGGAATAGCAATAGGGTCTGGAGTTCTTATTGCTCAACTTTGGGGTAAAAAGGATAACGATAATATAAAGAGGGTTTTATCAAAATCATTATTTTATGCTTTAGCCTTAACTCTAGCTTTTATGGCTTTAGGACTTTTAATACCTGAAAAAATCATGGCAATATTTACTAATGATTCAGATGTAGTTAAAATAGGAGTTCAATATTTACAAATAGTTATTATAAGTTATTTCTTTACTACTATAACATTCACATTCTCTAGTGGACTTAGAAGTATTGGAAATACTCGACTTCCAATGTGGGCTAGTTTTACAGGACTTATAGTTAATGGTATTTTAAATACTATACTTATATTCGGGCTTTTAGGTATGCCTGCACTTGGAATAAGAGGTGCTGCAATAGCTACTCTTATTGCTAGAATTACAGAATGCTTAATAGTAGTTATATCAGTTTACAAGAATATAGATGTCTTAAAATTAAAATTTAGTTATATATTCTCATTACCTAAATCAATATCATCTACTCTTGTTGCTATTACTATCCCAATACTTGCTAATGAAGCTTGTTGGGCATTTGGAAATATTACTTATAATGCAATTTACGCTAGAATTGGAACAGGTGCTGCAGCTTCTATGCAAATATGCAGTACCGTTATGAATTTATTTATGATATTTACATTCGGTCTTGCAAATGCTGCAGTTGTTATAATAGGAAATGAAATTGGTGCAAACAAAGAAGAGTCTGCTATAGATGCATCTAAAAAAAATTGCAAGTTTATCAATTAGGATTTCTATATTATTGTCTATATTAATGGCAATTACAGCTAATCCAATAGTATCATTCTTTAATGTATCTCCTGAAGTCAAATTATCTTCAGAGTATATCTTATATATTTATGCCATTATAATGTTATTTAGAGTTTATAATGCAGTTATGATAGTTGGTATATTAAGAGGTGGAGGGGATGCTACTTATGGATCTGTATTACAAGGTTGTACTCTTTGGTTTGTAGGTATACCTTTAGCCTATATTGCTGCATTTATATTACATTTACCAGTTCACTTAGTAGTTGCATTTACTGTATCTGAAGAGATACTTAAAGCGACTCTTATAATTAAAAGATTTAAATCTTTTAAATGGCTTAGAAATATAGTTAATGATGATAAAGTAGAAATTAACACTGTTACTAATTAAAAATATAATTTTATTATAATAAAAAAGAGAAGTTAAAAACTTCTCTTTTTTTTACGCTAATTCTAAAGCTATTTCCATCATCTTAGTAAATGCTGTTTGTCTTTCCATTGTAGTTGTTGCCACACCTTCAAATGGTAAATCTGATATTGTAAGCATGCAAAGTGCATTTACACCAGCTCTTGCAGCATTCATATATAAAGCAGCCGCTTCCATTTCAACTGCTAATACATTCATTTTGCTCCATACCTTAAGTGAATCTAGTCCACCATCACTATAAAAAACGTCACTTGATAATATGTTACCAACTTTAGCATCTATTCCCTTTTCTTTAGCTATATCATAGGCTTTTCTAGTTAATTCAAAACTAGCTACTGGTGCAAAAGTTCCTGGTAAATTATATTGAGATGCATAGTTAGAATCTGTACACGCTCCACTACCTATTACTATATCTTGTATTTTTAAATCACTATTTAAAGCTCCTGCCGAACCTATTCTTATAAGATTTTTTACTCCATAAAAATGTATAAGCTCATATGAATAAATTCCCATTGATGGTCCACCCATACCTGTTCCTTGTACAGATATTCTTTTGCCTTTATAATACCCAGTATATCCATACATACCTCTTACCGTATTATATTCAACAGCATCCTCTAAAAAGTTTTCTGCTATAAATTTTGCCCTTAATGGGTCTCCTGGAAGTAATATAGTTTCTGCTATATCTCCTAAATTCGCGTTATTATGTGGTGTTAATCCCATTTTAAGTCCCTCCTAGTTATCTAATTACCTAATTTATCGTATTGTTCTTGGTTAACCGGAACAATAATCTCTCCATTTTGTATCTTTTTAGCTTGTTCATTTACAAAATTAATTATATCTTCACTAACATTTTTATTTGTAGTAGATGCAATTCCAACAGCATCTTCTTTAAGTCCATAAATACTTACTTCTCCACCTTTGAATTTACCTTCTACTAAATCTTTAACTGTATTATATACAACCATATCAACTCTTTTAATAGCCGATGTTATAACATTATTTGGAGCTAATGAATTTTGATCTTTGTCTACCCCTATAGCCATCTTATTATTTTCTTTTGCAGCTTCTATTGCTCCAGAACCTGTGTCACCTGCTGTTGTGAATACAACATCTACGTTATTACTATGCATCTGGTTAGCTATAGCTTTTCCTTTAGAAGCGTCTGTATATGTATCTGCATATTGTCTTAATACTTTAGTATTATTTCCTGCTGCATCAACACCTGCTAAATATCCATATTCAAAACTTTCTATTATAGGATTTTTAGTTCCTCCTATAAACCCTACAGTTCCTGTTTCACTCTTTTTAGCAGCTACTAATCCAACTAAATAAGCAGCTTCTTGTGCATTAAACATTATTGAATTTACATTTTCAGGTTGATCTTCGTATGAATGGTCAATTATTGCAAACTTTTGTTCTGGATAATGTTTAGCAGCTTCTTTTATTGCTTCGTCCATTTGAAATCCTATACCTATTACTAAATCAGCATCTTGTTCTACTGCAGTTTCAACATTTGGCGCATAATCTGATTGTTGTTTTGATTCTATAACATTTACCTTTACCCCTAATTCATCTTTTGCTTTTTGAAGGCCTTCCCAAGCAGATTGGTTAAATGATTGATCATTAATCCCGCCAACATCTGATACCATAGTTACTTTTATAGCATCTGATGATTTTTCACCTTTTTCTTTATTTGAACTACACCCTATTAACATTGAAGATGTTAAAGATAGAATAATTCCTAAAGATAATAGCTGTCTAATTTTCATATGTCCCTCCAAATAATCTGTCTTTTTTAATATTCTATATGGTTTTTCCAAACAATTCAACATTTTTTTTATTTAAAGTTCCATATAATATTTACTTTTTCATCTTAAATATTTTTTAAAGTACGATTTTTGCATTAATTTTAAATCAAAATATTTTTATATTATAATTGATTAATATTTACGTTTATTATATAATATTTTAAAATAATATAAAATTTTCAACTATATATTCTTAAAGGGCGGGTAGATTATGACACAATTACTTATAAAAAATGCTTATTTAATAACAATGAATGATGAAAGAGATGTTTATGAAAATGGAAACATTTTGATAGAAGATAATATAATAAAGGCTGTTGGTAAATTTGATAATAGTATTGTAGATAAGAATGCGGAGATTTATGATGCTAATGGAAAAATCCTTATGCCTGGGCTTATAAATACACATGTTCATTTATCTCAGCAGTTAGGACGCGGTATTGCTGATGACGTTGATTTATTAACTTGGCTTAGAGATAGAGTTTGGCCTTATGAAAGTAGCTTTGACTATAATGATTCATTAATCTCATCTACTGCTTGCTGTATAGAATTAATACGTTCTGGTGTAACAACATTCTTAGAATCCGGTGGCCAATATGTAGATGCAATGGTTGAGGCAGTTGATAAAACTGGTATAAGAGCATGCCTTGCAAAATCTGTTATGGATCAAGGTGAAGGATTACCTGAAGCTTGGCAAAAAACTTGTGAAGAAGAATTAAAAACTCAAATAGATTTATTTGAAAAATATAATAATACATCAAATGAAAGAGTTAAAATATGGTTCGCTCTTAGAACAATATTTAACAACTCCGATGAACTAATAGTTAAAACTAAAGAATTAGCTGATAAGTATAATACCGGTATACACATGCATATAGCTGAAATAGCTGACGAAGTTGATTTTGCCAAAACTCGTAATGGGCTTCCTACCGTTGAACATTTAAATAGTTTAGGTGCTTTAGGTCCAAACTTATTAGCAGTTCATACAGTATGGTTAACTAATAGAGAAATAGATTTATTCAGATTAAATAATGTTAAAGTATCTCATAACCCTGCAGCTGCAATGAAAGTAGTATTAGGATTTGCTTCAATACCAGAAATGTTAGATAAAGGAATCCCTGTATCTATAGGAACAGATGGAGCACCTTCAAATAATAGAATGGATATGATGAGAGATATGTATTTAACATCTCTTATACACAAAGGTAGAACATTAAATCCTACTGTAGTTAATGCCGAAAAAATACTTGAAATGGCTACAATAAATGGTGCTAAATGTGCATTATTAAATAAAGAAATAGGTAGTCTTGAAGTTGGTAAAAAAGCTGATATGATAATACTAAATCCAAATACTATTCACTCTTTACCAATGCACAATCCTATTGGAAATATAGTTTATGCTATGAGTAGTGAAAATATAGAATCAACTATTTGCGATGGTAAATGGTTAATGAAAGAAAAGAAAATACTAGTTTTAGATGAATCTAAATTATTAGAGAAAATAAAAGAACAAGCTAAAAAAATTAGAGAAAAATCAAATATAAAATTAAATTCTAACTTTAATATAATTAAATAAATAAAAAACCTTATGTATATATACATAAGGTTTTTAACTTACTTTTTCTTTTCGTCTTCCTATTTTATTAATTATTCTATTTATTTTAATATTCCTAAAAATAGTAGATACAAATATAACTCCAAGTGCTAATGCTCCAGCTACAGCTAACGTATTTATTCCATAATCCATTCCCTTTGTGTAGTTACCAATTATAAATTCATACATTGTATTGTATACACCATATCCTGGTACTAATGGTATTAGACAACATACAGTTAATGTAGTTGATGGAGTTTTATATATTCTAGCACATATTTCACAATATATACTAAAGCATATTGCTGATATAAAGCAAGATGATGCTTCTCCTAGCTGATAACCTAATCCAAGTTTATACACAAGCCAACCTAATCCACCGCCTATACACGCTACTATCAATCGTTTTCCTTTTATATTAAAAAGCACTCCAAAGCTAAATGCTGCTAAAGATGCAGCTATTACTTCTAAAATCATTTTATATCCCCCTCATTTTAAGATATAAATGTATAATTGTACCTGTTCCCACAGCTATTGATATTCCAATTAAAAGCACCTCTGATGCTTTTGTCAGTCCTGAAACTAACTGTCCATCAATTACGTCTCTTATAGAATTAGTAAGCGCTAAACCTGGTACTAAGATCATTATAGCTCCTGCAATTAATTTATCTATTTGACTAATTATTCCAAAATCTAAAAGTATAACTGAATAAATAGCTATAATTGCGCCACCTATACTATTTATGAAAAATTCATTCAATGAAGACTTACCTAAGCCTATTAGTGATAACTTTAATATGATACCTATTATAAAAGAAGCTATTATATCATTTATACTTCCACCAAATATTAGTGTAAATGATGAAGTAGCTATACCTGATACTATTAACTGTGTTTTTACATCATAAGAATCTTCTTTACTAAGCTTCTCTAATTCTTGTTCACATTCATATATATTTAACTTCTCATTATATATTTTCCTAGATAATGAATTAATATTGTGTACTTTGTTTAAATCAATTCCTCTTGATTTTATTCTTTTAACTATAGAATGTACTTTTCCGTCTACTGATACAGAAACTATTACTGCTGTGGGACTAGCAAATACATCCACTTCGTCTACATCAAATGATTGGCATATTCTCGATATAGTTTCTTCTACTCTGTATGTTTCTCCACCACTTTGCAGCATTAGCTTACCTGCATTTGAAGAGAAATTTAATACTCTATTGATATCCATAAGTACCCCCTTTACTTACATTTATTTTGATAATTTTTTTTGCCAATTATATGTAAATACATTTTATTTTAAACCATAATTTCCTATATGTAAAGTTGTAATTTGTTTGAATGCTTACTAATAAAAAAAGATAGGCAAAATGCCTATCTTTTTTATTTATCACTGCATGCGATTCCAACAACTGCTGGCCCTGTATGAGCACATATACAACTACCTATATTTATAAAAATAAGATCCCCTACTTTTAATTCTTCAACTAATTTTTTCTTTAATAATTCTAAATCAGATTTATTGTCTCCACATCCAATTATAACTCTTTTATTAGTTAAATCTTCACCATGATTTTCTTTTATAAGCTCTATCATCTTACTTATTACCTGCTTTTTACCTCTTGATTGTGCTAATGGCTTAACTAAACCATCTTCTAAGCATATTACAGGTTTTATATTTAACATATTACCAATAGTAGCTTTAGCTGATGATATTCTTCCTCCTTTTTGTAAATACTCTAATGTATCTACTGTGAAAAATACTGATGTATTATCTCTAAGTACTTCTAATTTAGATATGATTTCTTCTATACTTTTTCCTTCTTTTACTAACTCTGCTGCAGTTAATACAATACATCCAGATCCTAATGATGCAGATAAACTGTCAAAAGCATAAACATTTCCTTTTATATCATTTTTAGCCATTACTCCACTTTGATAAGTTCCAGATAAATTAGAAGAACCTCCTATGTATAAGACATCTATATTTTCATTTGTATACTTTTCAAAAGCATTTTTAAAACTCATATATGTTACTTGAGATGTTTTAGGAAGAGTTTCATTCTCTCTTAACATTTTATAAAATTCATCTTTTGTTATATCTATTCCATCTATATATTCTTTTTCATTAAATATTACACTAAGTGGTACTACTTCTATGTCATACTTATCTATTAATTCTTTAGATAAATCAGTTAAGCTATCGCATACTATTTTTATATTATTCATTAATTTCCTCCAAATTGCTATATACTAAACCTACATTTTATTATAAGTATTATTACTAGGTATTAAAATCTTACCATAATTTATACCACATTACAATATTTTTATATTTCAAATAACATCTAAAAAAGGCTCGTACTCTAAATTAATAGTGTACTAGCCTTTATTTATAATAGTTTATTCATTTATATATTTTTCAAGTATTACAGCCCTTATATTTTCATATTTTATATGTTCTGGAAGTTCTTTTTTTATAGCACCTATTTTTTCTTCACCTAGTTTATTACATGCATCTAATATTAAATCTTTATCACTTTCACTGTATAAAGACTTAGTATCTATTTTAAATTTAATTTCTTTATTTTCTTTTACATAGTCACAAATATAACCTAACACTGTAGATAAAGAAATCTCTATTTCATCACATACATCTTTTATATCAATACCTTGATTTAATAGATCTAGTGTAATTTCATCATTTTTTCTACTATCTCCATCTAAAACAAGTTTTAATCTTTTTTTCTCTTCCCATTTAACTTCTATACTATTTTCATTTACATATTTTTTTACTATTTCTATTATATCTTTGCCATATTTATTTATTTTTACAGGTCCAATACCACCTATATCATTAAGTTGTTCTTCCTCTAAAGGATATCTACCACTTATTTCTTTTAATGAGTTATTAGGAAGTACCATGTACGGTAGTGTTCCTTCTACTTTAGATATATTTAATCTAAGTTCTTTTAACTTATTATATAAATTGATATCTGTATTTACTTCAAAGTATTCACTATCTTTAAATGCACTTTCTTTTTTATTTGATATAGTTGATTTATCTATATTTTTTGCAATAATATATTCATTTATAATATTTTCAAATAAAGTCCCATATCTTTCGTACTTAATTTCTCCGACACCAGATACGCTAAGCATTTCATCTTTACTAGTTGCATAAATACTAGCCATATTTTTAAGAGTTGCATCTCCAAATACCATATAAGGAGCTATCTTTTCATTTTTAGCAATTTCACTTCTTAAAGTTATTAATCTTTCATATAGCTCATTTTCCACATAAGCTGATTTAGTAACTTTATCTTCTTTAAATTCTACTTTGATTTCTTTTTTTATAACTTTCATAGATTGTTCATTAAGTGCTATAGTAGGAAAACTTCCTCTATGCCCTGGATTTTCAACTATATCTAAGAATCCATGAGATACTAATGTATTTATAAATGTTTTTAAATCATCACTAGAATAGTTTTTCATAATTCCATAAGTAGATAAAGTATTGAAGTTTAAATCTAATACTTTTTTATTCTTAGATCCTCTAAGAACATCTACTATCATATTTACGCCGTATCCTCTTTTCATCCTTGCAATACACGATATAACCTTTTGGGCATCTAAAGTTTTATCTGTAATTTCTCCTTCATTTAAACAATTACTACAATTATTACAATCATTTTCTACATCTTCACCAAAGTATGATAGTATACTTTTTCTATAGCACATATTACTATAAACTAAATCTACCATTTGCTGTAGCTTTTTATACTGCACTAATTTTCTATTTGGATTTTCTATACCCACTTCTATTAAATATTTATGTGTATGAATATCCCCTGGCGCAAATAATAAAGTACATTCACTATCTTCTCCATCTCTTCCTGCTCTACCAATTTCTTGATAGTAATTTTCTATACTTTGTGGCATATTGTAGTGAACAACCCATCTAATATTTGGCTTGTCTATACCCATTCCAAAAGCATTTGTTGCTACCATAATCTTAATATCATCATTTATAAAATCTTCTTGATTTTTCTTTCTTACTTCTGTAGATAATCCTGCATGATACTTTGATACTGATACATTTCTCTTTAATAATCCTTCATAAATACTTTCTACTTCTTTTCTAGTAGCTGCATATATTATTCCAGATTCATTTTTATGATTTTCTATATAATCAAGAAGATATCTATTTTTAGATGATGATTTTACTATGTTTATAGATAAATTTTCTCTATCAAATCCCGTTATATAAATATCCGGTTCATTGAGGTCTAATATATTTAATATATCTTCTCTAACTTCATCTGATGCAGTTGCTGTGAATGCTGTTATTATAGGTATATTTCCTAAACTTTTTATAAAATATGGAATTCTTTTATAACTTGATCTAAAATCATGCCCCCATTGAGATACACAATGCGCTTCATCTATTGCAACTTGAGAAATATTTTTAAATCTCATTATCTCAATAAAATCAATACTATCCAATCTTTCTGGTGCTACATATATTATTTTATATTTATCATCCTTAATATTATCAAGTATTTCATTATATTCACTAGTTGATAAAGAACTATTTATAAATTCTGCCTCTATTCCCATAGCTTTAAGTGCATCTACTTGGTCCTTCATAAGAGATATTAAAGGTGATATAACTATTGTAAGCCCATCTAAATAAAGAGCTGGTACTTGGTAACAAATAGATTTTCCTCCACCGGTTGGCATTATGGCTAAAACATCTTTTTTATTTATTATTGAATTTATTATACTTTCTTGCCCTCTTCTAAAACTTGTATATCCATAGTATTTAGATAGTATATCTAAAGTTTTTATACTCATTAAACTTCTCCTAACTTTATATTAATTTTAAAATTTTATTTTCCTATATTTAAGCACTTAAAAATTCTCTAAACCTACTTAATATTTTAAGTGATATATTTAAACTCATTAATTTAATATTTTATCATAAATATTATAATAACATGAAAAATTTTGGAGGGATTATATATGAACAAAAAAGAAATAACACCCTTAACACCAGATAAATATAATCTTATAAAAAAATATAATTTAACTCTTGATGATAATTTTATCTGGGTATGTAAGCACGAAAAGTATCATACTATTAAATATTTCTCACATAAGTTTGCTACTAAACATTCTACTTTAGCTCTTTTATTTTATATACATAGACTATGCTATGGCAAAATAAAGTACTTTGAAGAAAATTTTGATAAATGCGAACCTTATAAATATAATTTTATAAATGGATTTTGTAAATGTCCTATATATGATATGGAATTTATACTTCATAAACCAAGTAATATAATGATAGATATTAGAAACTTAAAAGAAATTCATAATATGGATGAATTTAAAAGCTTTTATTCTTATCTAGAAAGCTTTTAAAAAACAAAAATACCTCAACCAAATTAGTTGAGGTATTTTTGTTTACATTGTTTGTTCCGGCTTATCATTCCAGCACTCTGTATTTTTAAGACCTTTTATGCTTGATGCTCTAAATACTGGATCTTTTATTCCTGATTTCTTTTGTTCTGTATAATCATTTAATGCCATAAATGCAAATTTTCCAAGTAATGCTATTGCTATTAGATTTATTATTGCCATTAATCCCATAAATAAATCTGCTAAATTCCAAACTATATCTACTTGAGTTAATGATCCAAATAAAACCATGCATACAACACCAACTCTGAATATATTTAAAATAGATTTATTTTCACTCATAAATTCTATATTTGATTCGCCATAATAATAGTTACCTACTATAGAACTAAATGCAAATAAGAATATACATACTGCTATAAATGTTCCCCCGATTGGACCTATATGAGCAGTAAGCGCTTCTTGTGTTAATTCTATACCACTAAGACCACTTGATTGATATCCTGGGTATAAAAGTATTATAAAAGCAGTACAACTACATATAACTATCGTATCTGTAAATACTCCTAAAGCTTGTATTAAACCTTGTTTAACTGGATGAGTTGTATCTGCTGTTGCTGCAGCATTTGGTGCACTACCCATACCAGCTTCATTAGAAAATAAACCTCTTTTTATTCCTATTAGCATCATACCACCCATAGTACCCATAGATGCACTTCTAAAATCAAGTGCACTTGTAAATATTAATTTAAATACACCTGGTAATTGTCCTATATTTGTTATCACTATAAATAATGCAACTAATATATATAACCCTGCAAGTACTGGTACTATAACTTCAGAGACTTTTGCTATTCTTTGAACTCCGCCAAAGATTGTAAGTCCAGTTAAAACTACAAGTATTATACCTATTACTAATTTATTTGCTCCAAAGGCATTATTAAATGCAAGCGAAATTGTATTCGCTTGAACTGCATTAAATACAAATCCGAAAGAAATTGTTATCAATATAGAAAATATTACTCCCATCCACTTTTTATTTAAACCTTTTTCCATATAATAAGCTGGTCCACCTCTAAATGCATTTCCATTCTTAACTTTAAATATCTGAGCTAATGTACTTTCCACAAAACCTGATGCTGAACCTATTAAAGCTATAAGCCACATCCAAAATACTGCCCCTGGTCCTCCTGCTACTACTGCAAGTGCTATACCTGCTATATTACCTGTTCCAACTCTTGAGGCTGTACTTATACAAAATGCCTGGAAAGAAGATACTTTACCCTCTTTTTTTGCCTCTTTTGAACTTCCCTCTCCTAAAAGCCTAAACATTTCTTTAAAATATCTAAACTGAACAAAATTTGTTTTCACTGTAAAGTAAAGTCCAAGCACTATTAATGCAGATATTAATATGTATGTCCATATAAAATTATTAGCGCTAAGAACTAATTTATTTAAAACTTCCATTTAAATTCCTCCTTTTTTATTATTATAAATTAAACATATAATGAATAATTTATTTTTTATAATTCATTATATGTTATATAATACCCTATTTACCACCTAATTTCAATACAATTTTGCATGTTTTGTTTTTAAAATTGCATTTTTGTTTTTTTATTTTGAAATTATTTTTGTACAAATACTTTTTATATTTTAATTATTATATAAAATTACTTTAGCTATTATTTCCGAATTTTCAAAGTAATATTATGATATAGATAAAAAATACCCCAACTAAATTAGTTGAGG
>NZ_HG529347.1 GCF_000499525.1 Faecalimicrobium dakarense
AAATTAGTTGAGGTATTTTTTTATCTATGCTGTTTTTTCTGAATTTTCTTGCCAACATTCTACATTCTCAAGGCCTTTTATGTTTGACGCACTAAACACTGGATCTTTTATTCCAGCCTTCTTTTGATTTGCGTAATCATCTAAAGCCATAAATGCAAATTTTCCAAGTAATGCTATCGCTATTAGATTTATTATTGCCATTAATCCCATAAATACGTCTGCTAAATTCCAAACTATATCTACTTGAGTTAATGATCCAAATAAAACCATACATACAACACCAACTCTGAATATATTTAAAATAGATTTTTTTTCACTCATAAATTCTATATTTGATTGTCCATAATAATAGTTACCTACTATAGAACTAAATGCAAATAAGAATATACATACTGCTATAAATGTTCCACCTATAGGACCTATATGTGAAGTAAGCGCTGCCTGAGTTAATTCTATACCACTAAGACCAGTTGCTTGATAATCTGGGTATAAAAGTATTATAAACGCAGTACAACTACATATAACTATTGTATCTGTAAATACTCCTAAAGTTTGTATTAAACCTTGTTTAACTGGATGAGATACATCTGCTGTTGCTGCAGCATTTGGTGCACTACCCATACCAGCTTCATTAGAGAATAATCCTCTTTTTATTCCTATTAACATCATACCACCCATAGTACCCATAGATACACTTCTAAAATCAAGCGCACTTGTAAATATCAATTTAAATACACCTGGTAATTGTCCTATATTTGTTACTACTATAAATAATGCAACTAATATATATAATCCTGCAAGTATTGGTACTATAATTTCAGAAACCTTTGCTATCCTTTGAACGCCTCCAAAGATTACAAGTCCAGTTAAGATTGCAAGAACTATACCCATTACTAACTTATTTACTCCAAAAGCATTACTAAATGCAAGTGAAACTGTATTTGCTTGAACTGCATTAAATACAAATCCGAAACAAATTGTTATTAATATAGAGAATGTTATTCCCATCCATTTTTTATTTAAACCTTTTTCCATGTAGTAAGCTGGCCCACCTCTAAATGCGTTTCCATCTTTAACTTTAAATATCTGAGCTAATGTACTTTCTACAAAGCTTGATGCTGAACCTATTAAAGCTATAAGCCACATCCAAAATATCGCTCCTGGTCCTCCCGCTACTACCGCAAGTGCTATACCTGCTATGTTACCTGTTCCAACTCTTGAAGCTGTACTTATGCAAAATGCTTGGAAAGAAGATACTTTACCTTCTTGTTTTGCTTCTTTCGAACTTCCCTCTCCTAAAAGTCTAAACATTTCTTTAAAATATCTAAACTGAACAAAATTTGTCTTTACCGTAAAGTAAAGTCCAAGTACTATTAACGCGGCTATTAGTATATATGTCCATATAAAATCATTAACGCTAAGAACTAATTTATTTAATGTTTCCATGTAAATTCCTCCTTCAAAAATATTTATTTATTAAGTTCAAAATATTCAATTTTTAAAACTGCTTGATTAATGCATAATTAATTTTTAAAAATTCATTCTAGATTCATTATACAGTATTTTTCGCCTTTTTTCAATACCTAAATTGCATAATCAATTTCCAAAGTTGCAATTTTCCTATTTTTACCCATGGAAAACATTTCCCTAAACATATATTTTTATATTTTGTTAATACTCCAATTAAATTTAATACTTTTTTTTATCATTTTAAACCTATTTCATAATTTTTACGAACTTTTTCCTAAATAATAAAATTTTATTTTGTTTTTTAATAGAATATTTTATATTTTTATAGAATATAAAGTATGTATACTTTAATTGAAATTAATTTTGAAAAGTACTAACATTTAGATATTAGATAGAATTATTGCAAGGAGGCGATTATAGTGGTGACTGAACAAATAATAGCTATAACCATTTTCTTATTAGTTATGCTGGCTATTATATCCGAAAAAGTAAATCGATGTGTAGCAGCTTTAAGTGGTGCATTACTAATGATATTATTCAATATAATTCCTATGGAGGTTGGATTAAGTCATGTTGATTTTAATACAATAGGCGTCTTAATTGGTATGATGCTTTTTGTAGCTGTAGTTAAAAATTCAGGACTATTTGAGTACATAGCAATATTTACTGCTAAAAAATCAAAAGGGGATCCTTGGAAGATAATGATTAGCTTTATTATAATAACAGCTTTATTATCAGCAGTATTAGATAACGTAACAACCGTTTTATTAATTGGACCTATGACAATTGTTATTACTAGCATTTTGGAGCTTAATCCTATACCTTTTTTAATTACTCAAATTATTGCATCTAATATAGGCGGAACTGCAACACTTATAGGTGATCCACCAAACATTATGATTGGTAGTGCTGCTAATCTTAGCTTTACAGATTTTTTAGTTAATTTAGGCCCTGTAGTTGTGATTTTGCTTATTGTAATAATTTTTTGTTTTAAATTTATTTTCAAAAAAAATCTTATTGTTGATGATGCTCAAAAAGATAATATTTTAAATCTTGACGAAAATAAAGCCATTAAAGATAAACCTTTGCTTATAAAAAGCATTGTTATCATGGTATTTATTCTTTTAGGATTTTCTCTTCATAGTATAATTCAAATTGATTCTAGCATTGTAGCTTTGGCTGGTGCAACAATTATGCTTTTTATTGGTAAACAAGATATAGATGAAATTTTAGCAAGTATTGAGTGGTCTACAATATTATTTTTTACAGGTTTATTCATAATAGTTGGAGGCCTACAAGAAGTTGGTGTAATTAATAAATTAGCTACAGCACTAATAGGGGCTACTGAAGGTCATCTTGTACTTACTATGCTAATAGTTTTATGGCTTTCTGCTATTGTATCGTCTTTCTTAGATAATATACCATTTGTAGCAACCCTTATCCCTCTTATATTGACAATGCAAACTCAAGGAGTGGATGTTATGCCTTTATGGTGGGCCGCATCTCTTGGTGCTTGTCTTGGAGGTAACGGAACTTTAATTGGAGCCTCTGCAAATATAGTTTTAGCTAGCGTAGGCCAAAAACATGGCCATCCAATAACGTTCAAAGAATATTTTAAAGTAGGTTTTCCTATTATGATTTTATCTATTATTATTTCTACAGCCTATTTACTAATTATATTTTAGATAAAACTTATTTTATAAATTATAAAAAGGAGATATATTTAAATGAATGTAAATACTGCTCAAGGTGATGCGATTGAGATCTTACTACGCCAAATAGGAGCTTCACAAGTAACAAAAGTAAGAGGACTTTTATATTTTATAAAGTTTAAATTAAATGAAGATATAGAAATATCTTATGTTTATAATATTAACGCTAAAAATCAATATTTTTTACAAAGAATTAAACCTTATCCTATTCCTCAAGGGATTTTTACCGATGAATACGAAATAGTCTCTTTTATAAAAAAAGATTTAAATAAATTTACTAGGGCAATGAATAGTAGTAACTTTAATTTATTTTTAGATGTAACTAAAAAGCTAAATCTAGCTTCTTATAATATGGAAAACTTATTTTTAAATTATAATGTTAATTCAGATGATTTCGAAAGGCTAGATAAAGAATTAAATGATATATTAAATGAAATAAAATTTGCAAAAACTAATTCAAAAGACCTATAATAAATAAAAATAACTATTGCTTTAAAATATAGCGATAGTTATTTTTTATTTTTGTAAATGATAAAGATTTTCATATTCATTTATGTTATAATAGAAAGTATATTTTTGAAGGGAGATTTTTGATTTGAGTTCATGGTTATTTTACGCATTACTTGCTGCCGTAAGTGCAAGTTTTGTTACAATATTTACAAAAATAGGTATAAATAATTTACCGCCATCTATGGCTACATCAGTTAGAGCTGTAATAATGGCAATATTTTTAATTTGTGTGTCTTTTATAAGAGGTGATTTTAGTAATATATCTCAGCTTATGGAACATAAAAAGGACTTATTTTTCTTAATTTTTGCTGGAGTTTCTGGAGCATTATCTTGGTTGTTTTTAAATATAGCTCTAAAAACAGGTAAGACTTGGCAAGTAGCTCCCATTGATAAACTTTCAGTTGTTATAACTGTAATCGCATCTATTTTAATTTTTAAAGAAACTATAAGCATCAAAGGAATAATTGGAGTTATATTTATTGGTATTGGAACAATTTTTGTAGCTTTAGGATAAAAAAAGAGTATCAATT
>NZ_HG529348.1 GCF_000499525.1 Faecalimicrobium dakarense
AATTTATCCAGATAAGAAACTGCACTAAGTGCTGCTATTTGACCTTGACCTGCTGATTTAATATAAGAATATGGCTTTCCTACACAGTCTCCTGCTGCAAAACATCCTTCTATACTTGTTTTCATATTAAGATCAACTTTAATATGAGGTCCATCAGTTTCAATTCCTGGAACTAACGATTTTGGAGATGCACTGTCTTTTATAACAAATACACCATCTACATCAATTTCTTTTTCTTTAAATGCAACCTTATTTACAAGATTATCTCCTTGTATTTGCACAGGTCTATCATTTATAATTTCTATTGAACTATCTAATACATCTGCTGATCTCATTAAAGATTCATTTTTATACATCGGAATAAAATAAGTTTTAGATGCTATTTCATTTAAAAAATTAGCTTCTTCTTCAGATTCTTTATTATATCCTATTATAGCTACTTTTTTATCTTTATATAAAGGTGCATCACAAGTTGCACAGTATCCTACACCTTTACCTAAAAACTCTTCTTCTCCTTTTATAGGCTTTCCATATTCAACACCAGTGGCTAATATTACTGTAGTTGCTTCATACATTTCATCGCCTGACATTAATGCAAAATAATCACCCATAGCGTATACATTATTTATCTTTTTATTAGATATCTCAATATCCATACTTGTTATATGCTCTTTAAACTTATCTTTTAATTCATCTCCACTTATATCATAAAAACCTAAATAGTTATCTATCGATGGAGCCTTTACAAGTTTATTACTTAAATTTTCATTTCCAAATATAATTGTACTTTTATTCCTAATTTTTGCATTTACGGCTGCAGATAACCCCGCTGGACCACTTCCAACTATAGCTATATCATATCTCATATTTACCACCTATCATTTTATAAATGTGATTGAACTTTAGCTTTTATCTTTTCCTTAGGCATAAATCCTACTAAAGATTCTACTGGTTTTCCATCTTTAAATATCATCATTGTTGGTACTGTTGATATATTAAATTGTTGAGCAATTTCTAAACTTTGGTCTATATCAACTTTTACAAATCTTGCTTCATTTTGCATCTCATTTCCTAATGCCTCAAACACTGGAGCTAACATTTTACAAGGCCCACACCAAGTTGCAAAAAAGTCTACTACTACTACTCCATTGCTATTTTCAACATCGCCTCTAAATTGAGAAGTACTTATAATTTTCGCCATTTTCTTACCCTCCTAAATATCCTTCTATCTATACTATGAATTTCAATATAATATAGTTATTATTTATAATAATTTTAGTTATTATTTATAGTAACTTTAGTTAATGTTTTCTATATTCCAATTATACCCAATATATCGAAGTAAAATCAAATTTTTTTAACTAGCTATTATTAGTCTATTTATTCGGGATTACTATCTCAAATTCTGTTTGCTTACCTATTTCTGAACTTACTTTTATATCATATTTTAGATTTAAGCATAACATCTTCGCTATAGATAATCCTATTCCAGAGCCATCTATATCTTTATTCCTTATATTAGCACTCCTAAAGAACCTATCAAATATATAAGGTATATCCTCTTTATTTATACCTACACCAGTATCTATAATAGATATTCCTATATTTATATTATCCTTTTGAATAACTTTTATTAAGATGTTATCTTCCGTTTTTGTATACTTAAATGCATTATCTATAAATATAATAATTAGTTGTCTTAATTTATTTTTATCTGTATTGATAATTTTATTCTTTAAATTAAAGCATACTTCAAAATTTTTATTTTGAATTTCTGCTATATCAATATAATCATTGCTTATTTCACCTATCAATTTTTCTAAATCTATACTTTCTATATTTAGCTTAGCAATAGCTTCTTCTTTTGTAAGTGACAGTAAATCACTTATCATTTTTTTTATTCTTCTAGTTTCTCTCATAGCATCTGCTATAGTTTCTACCTCATCTCCTATAGTATTCTCTGGAGATTTTAACATACTTTCTAACTTTGATGAAACTATCGATATGGGAGTTCTAATTTCATGTGATGCATCTTGTATAAACTGTGCTTGATTATTCCAAGCAATTTCTATTGGAGCTAATGCTTTTTTTGTTAAATATAATGCTAAAAAATAGGTAATAACCAGAGCTATTATCATTCCAATTATAAATACAAATATAAGTTGTTTAAATGAATTCATTTCGATATCTATATTCCTTATTATTTGGATTCTGTATTTACCAATATTAATGCTTAGTTCTCTAAATTTATACCCATTTTTGCTGTATGTAAAAAATTGATTTTCTTTATTATGATTTTCAGGTACTAAATCATAAAAGTAACTGTTTCTAGTGTAATATCTTATTTTTTCCCCTTCATATATATATACCATATTACTTGGATCTTCTAATATCATAGGACTAAAGAATGAAGTACTTTTTAACTGCCTTGTTACAGAATTTAATTCATCGCTTAATTTATTATCTATACTACTATATGTAAGATTTTTAAAATAAGAAAATATAAATATAGAAAATATTATTAATAAGCTAACAACAACTGCTATATTAACCTTAATCAAGCTATTTTTTGTTTTAGTAAATACATTTTTATTTATCATCAAAAATATAACCCACTTTTCGCTTAGTTTTTATATATTTATCATATCCATACTTATTTAGTTTTTTTCTTAAATTACTTACATATACTTCTACTATTTCCATACTTGAATCAGATTCCATTCCCCATATCCTATCATAAATTTGTTCCTTTAATAAAATAGAACCTTTATTTAATAAAAAGTACTCTAGTAAATTAAATTGCTTATTTTGAAGTTCTATTTCATCCTGGCCTATAAATATTCTTTTTTTACTAGTATCTATTTTTAGTTCTTTAAACTCTATAATATTTCGTTCTTTTAATTTTCCATTGGTTCTAAGAATAGCATATGACCTTGCTACTAATTCTTCTATATAAAAGGGTTTTGTTAAATAATCGTTTGCTCCTATTGTAAAAGCTTCTACTTTATCATCTAATGATTCTTTTGCTGTTAATATAAGAACAGGAGTATCTATATTGTTTCTTCTCATATTTTTTAATATATCTACTCCATTTATATTTGGTAGCATTAAGTCAAGTATTATCAAATCATATATATTTTGATTTATTAGGTACAGAGCTTCTTCTCCATCTTCACATGTTTCTGTTTCAAAATGTTTATTCAATTCTATAGATATACTTTCTATAAGTTTTTTGTTATCTTCAACTATTAATACTTTCATGTTTACTCCTTATTAAAACTGTAGTTTTTAATTTTATATATTAAATTATACATCTTAAGAAAAATATATAAAATAGAATTTATAAAAAATAAAAAGCTTACTATATACTTAATTAATAAGTAAATATAGTAAGCTTTTTACTTTGATTTAATTTATTATTTATTTCGATATAACTGCTTTTAACTCGATATATTACTCAAATTTATTTTGGTTATATTCTTGAATAATATTAACAAAATCTTCTATACTCATATTATTACCTGCATTATCTACCATTTGATGATAATACCAATTTGCAAATTCTGGATTTGCTAAAGTTTCATTCATTTTTTCAAAATCTAAATTTCCATTACTAAAATTATTATTTTCATTCATGTTATCACCCCTTAGAATATTTTTATTATTCGTCGTAGATGTAGGATTTATACATTTACTTTTCCTCCTTGTTTATATATTATTTATTAATGCTAACTTTATGAGATTTAAGGTCAATATCTATACTAGCCTTTTCTTTTACATCATCATAGTTATAGCCTAATATTTCTATTTTTTTTACGGCTTGAGAAGTTATAATCTCCATCTCAACTTCTTCTGATGGCTTTAAAACGCTATATGCAGATATATGACTTACCATTATATATTCGCCATCTTCATTTAATTCTCCTATTTTTAGATTAATATTTCCTAAAGATTTACTTGATGAATTTTTAACTTTTACTCCATAAGTTATTCCATCTTCAGACTCACTTAATTTATATATGTCCGATGTTGCTAAAATTTCATAATCTTTACTACTTTCTAATTCATAAGATTTTTCTTTTATTTTTATATCATTATTTTTAGTGTTTATTAAAACTTCCTTGCCTTCTGCCTCATAACGATACGCTACTACTTTAACGCTATCTGTATATTCCTTATGCTCAAACCCTATGTATGCGCTTTCTCCTGGATTTAGTGTTATATCTAAAAATGTTTCTGATTTATCTATGGTATTTTTACTTTTATCAACTTCTTCATATTCTAACCAAATCTTTGATATATCAAAATTAGCTTTATTTTCTATTCTCGTTGATGCATCTATTTTGCTTTTGTCACTTCTAGATATATTTACAATTTCAGAATTCCCTATACTAATAGCTTTTGCATTATTTTCATTTATTTCTTTATTATGTACGGACTTTTCTTCTTTATCTTTAGGAAAATTATTATTTGTACATGCTGTTAACAAAATAACATTTATTAGTATTACTATAATTAATAAATATAATTTATTTATATATCTCTTCATATTTAAGCACCTCGTGTTCAATATTAATATTATTATATTCTTATATTGCAATAATTTCACTTAATTTTGCAATTTTCATTTTATTTATTAACTATTTATAATAAATGTTTATATTCATTCATAAAATCATTTAATGCTTGAGTTAGTATTTCTGTCTTACTATATTGAGAATTACTGCATATTCTTTCAAAATCTTCCCATGTTTTTTTATCTACTTTTATGCTTGTGCTTTTTAAATCCTCTAACTCTCTATTATCAATATTTATATCTTTTTTATTATTTCTCTTAGGTTTTACAGCTCTATAGTCTTTAACTTGCATATACCAATCATATACTTCACATAGCTTATCCATATCTTCCTGTGTTATATTTATTTTCCTATCTTTTCTAGGTTGTGCTTTCTTAGTTGTACTTTTACTACTATTAACATTTTTACTTAGACTTTTCTTTTTAGGTGTTTTTATTATCTCTTCTTTTTTAGGCGTTGATTTTTTTTGTGCTACTTTCTTTTTGCTATTTTCTTTCTTTCCTGCGTTTATATTCGTAAATGAAATTTGATTTATTTCTTTCTCATCTTTTAAACTATATATTCCATTTTCTAATTTATATCCTCTTTTATTTAAAAAAGCTTTTAATGTTTTGGTTACTATTCCAAGTTCTTTTGCTATATCATCAATTGATACTCCTTTGTTTTGTAACTCTAAAAACTTATCTAGTCTTTCATTTCCTTTCATATTTATTCCTCCATCATTATGCATCTATTGTTTCGTTTATTTATTGTATCATAATATATATTGTTTAACAAAATCTGAGAATATTAGATGTTGATTAAATAATAAATTTTTTGTCAAATAAAATTTTTATTTATGGTTAATATATATATATCAGCTTACATTTTAATATATATATTAAAAAAATATTTTATATTTTTACATTATTTTTATATTCGCTTTAATTCTTTAGAAAGCGCTATTTTATCTTATTTTTTTAAATTATTTTTTCTAAATTTTTGTTATTTTTTTATTTAATTTTCAGTTTTTTCTAAAAAAAACCATTTACTTTTGTCGAAAGTTATTTTATACTCATAATTGTTCAAAGGCGTCTTCGACAGCCATGGGAAAACACTACCAAGAAAGTTGGTTAGTTACATTTTTTAAAATTAGGAGGAAAAATTAAAATGGGACAAATTTTAACAGGTACTGCATTATTATTAGTAGTATTGGCATTATTCACTTTATTTAGTTACAAAGCGCCACAAGGAATGAAAGCAATGGGTGCATTAGCAAACGCTGCTTGTGCTAGTTTCTTAGTTGAAGCTTTCCATGCATCAGTATTTGGTGATTTAGTTGGTATCAAGTTCTTAGGTGAAGTTGGTGCTGCAAACGGTTCGTTAGGTGGAGTTGCAGCTGGTATATTAGTACCACTTGCATTAGGTGTATCTCCAGTTTACGCTGTATTAACAGGTTTAGCTTGTTCAGGATTCGGTATACTTCCAGGTTTCATAGCTGGTTATATAACAGCATTCGTTGTTAAATTCTTAGAAAAGAAAGTTCCAGCAGGACTTGATTTAATAGTTATAATATTAATAGGTGCTCCACTAGCAAGAGGAATAGCTATGTTTATGTCTCCAATAGTTGATGGTACTTTATTACAAATCGGTCAAGTTTTAATACAAGCTGCTGATGCTTCTCCAATAGTTATGGGTCTTATACTTGGTGGATTAATAACAGTTGTTGCAACTGCTCCACTTAGTTCAATGGCGTTAACTTCAATAATAGGATTAACAGGTGTTCCAATGGCTATAGGTGCTTTAGCAGTATTCGGTTCTTCTTTCATGAACTATGTATTCTTCTCAAAAATGAAGTTCGGTTCAAAGAAAGATACAATATCTGTTGCAATAGAACCATTAACTCAATCAGATATAATATCTGCTAACCCATTACCAGTTTACTGTACTAACTTTATAGGTGGTGCTATGTCTGGTGTAATAGTTGCTTCTATGGGTCTTACTGTATCAACTCCTGGTATGGCTACTCCAATAGCTGGTTTCGCAATATCAGTTGCTCAAAACGGAACTAGAGCTTTAATAGCTGCTGCAGGATGTATAGTAGTAAGTATATTAGGTGCATTCATAGGACATGCAATATTCAAAAATACAAAAATAAAAACAGCTGCTGAAATCAGAGGAACTCAACAAGATGATTTAATAGCTTAATATAAAAAAAGAACACAGGTTAACCTGTGTTCTTTTTTTATATCTTTTATTGGTGCGGATGAAGGGAGTCGAACCCCCACGCCATAGGCGCCAGATCCTAAGTCTGGTGCGTCTGCCAATTCCGCCACATCCGCCAATATTTATTTCAATATAATTGTAGTACTATTTATTGTTTTTAGCAACATTTTTTATCTTACTATTTTTCTTGTTAATGTACCTATACCTAATCCCATCATAATTATACCTATTATCATCTCAAAATTAGATACCATATAACTAATTTCTGAAGGTTGACCATTATTTGCACCAACACCACCAAACATCCCTACACTTAAATTTAGAGTTTCATTAAAATCTCCAATTACTTCAGGTAAGCTTAAACTCCCCATATTTGACAATGTATAATGTATATCTTTAGCTTCATCTATAGTTACACCTGTAAATAAATATATAGTTGCAAATATAACCATTATTGCCAGTCCTGAAAACAATGCAAATTCAGGTCTTTCACCATATCCACACGTAAGCCAAGCTATAGTTGATGTAAATCTAGGAATTGGCTTTTTAATTGATTTACGTTGGGTACATTTTGCTAAATAGTAGTATTCTCCAAAATTATTATTTAATGTATTTTCTTTAAACTTATCTGCTAATGTTTCATATGTCATATAGACACCTTCATATTCTTGTTTTGTTCTCTCCTTTATTGGTATTTTATCAAAGTATGTTTTTTCGTCAAATTTAGTTTTATAGTCATCATTAAAATCTAAATTCGTTATATAATAATTAGTCATTTTAAGTCCACTCATATCACAGTCTTTTATTGTTATCATATTTAATTCGCTTTTATTTATTATTGTACATTTCATAAATGTCTGCTCAAAAGCAGTATCTTTTATCTTACAATTTTCAAATATACAATATGAAATATCACTGTTTAAAAACTTAACATACATTTTACAATTGTAAAAACCGCATGATAAATTGTCTTTTTTATTTAACGATGGAGATTGTTCTGTGTCTTCCTTTATTAATATACAATTTTCAAAAACTACTCCACCATCAGCAAATGTGCAATCTTCAAATGTACATCCTACAAATCTACAATCTTTAAATTTAACATTTTTAAAATTGCAATCTTTAAATTTGGTACAAATTATATCTTCATTAATAACTTCATAAAAATCAACTTCATCTAGTACACCCTTTTTACCAAACTCTTCTCCATTAAATGTAGTATAACTATACTTTGGGCTTGGTCTATATCCTACTAAATCTTCATTTCTATGCTTCACCATGTATTTATATACATTTTCATTATTTTTTTTCTTTTTTCCAATTGCTGTCTTGCAACTTCACTTTCTTCTTTAAAATTTATATAACTCATAATTTACTCCTTTTAAATCTAATTAAACTGCCGTAAAATAAAACGCACTGATATATCAGTACGTTTTATTTTTATTATCTACTTTTAATTAAAAAATATACTATCTCGTTATCATAAACTTCAATTGTATCTTTATTATTTGTTATATAAACTATTTATTCGGTTGCTTCTAATTTTTCTTCATCTACTGTTTTTCCAAATATCTGAACTCCTACATAAATTGCTACTATTGAAATTGGTAAAACTATATAAATAGGTAATCCAAGCCCTGCTGGTATATATCCAAATAACACTGTTATAATAGCTACAAATAATGCATATGGCATTTGTGTCTTAACATGTTCTATATGATCACATCCAGCCCCCATTGATGATAATATTGTTGTATCTGATATTGGAGAACAATGATCTCCAAATATTGCTCCGGTTAAAACTGCACTTGTACTTACTATTATAAATGACATTTCTGAATTTATTGAATGAGCTAATGGTACTGCTAGGGGCATTAATATTCCCATAGTTCCATACGCCGTTCCTGTTGAAAATGATATTACCGCTCCTAGTATGAATATTATACTAGGTAGTAGGAAGTATGGTAATGAACCAGATAATAATTCTACCAGATATTTAGCTGTACCTAATTCTTTTATTACTGAACTTAATGACCAGGCAAGTATTAATATAACACCTGTTATTACTAAAGTTTTCATACCATCTACCCAAACATCTATTGCTTCTGAAACTGTAAATATTTTTTTACCTACCGCCATGACCATTGCAACTATTCCTGCAAATAAAGCTGCTTGGAATAATGCTACAGATGCATCTGATGAACTAAACGCTTCTCTTATTGCCTCAAATGAAAATGGTGACGTTTTAAATAATTGTATTAATGTAGCATCATCTCCACCCATTACCACAGAGTATCCACTATAGTAAAATGCTATTAATGCAGCTCCTATTAATGTACCTATTGGTATTATTGCATTCCATATACTTAGCTTTACTCCTTCTTTTGGCTCTAAATCTGAATGTTCTTCTTTAGATACTGCTACTTCAAGGTTAACTGGACCACTTTTTCTAGCTTTTAATTCAGCCTTTCTCATTGGGCCAAAATCCTTCATTAATAATGTTGTTACTACTATAAATACTAATATTAATATGTTATAGAACCTATATGGTATAGTATTTAAAAATACTCCAAAAGCGTCTACTTCTACTCCTATACCTACAAATGCATCATTTATAAGTCCAACTTCAAGTCCTATCCATGTTGATATTATAGCAAGCCCTGCTATTGGTGCTGCTGTAGCATCTATTATAAATGCTAATCTTTCTCTAGATATTTTCATTTTGTCTGCTACTGGTTTCATCATTGGACCTATTATTAATGAGTTTGCATAATCATCAAAGAATACTAAAAGTCCTGAAAACCATGTTATCATTTGTGTTCCTTTTGGTGTTTTTGCTTTTTTAGCTAGTGCTTCAGCTATCGCCTTAGCTCCACCCATTTTAGCTACAAGATTTATTACACCTCCAATTGCTAGAACTTGAAGTATTATACCTGAATTCCAAGGATCTGCTAATGAGCTTAATGCTCTATTTACTACATCTAAAAATGATAGCATTAATGCATTAAATACATTAGTATTTGATAAACTAATTATAAAACTCCCTGACATAATTCCAATAAATAGAGATACTACTACGTTTTTAGTTATAAATGCAAGTATGATTGCTACCACTGGCGGTATTAAAGTGAATACTCCAAATTTTTGTGCATTAATTGATGCACTATCTACCTTAGCTGCAAAGGCTAACGGTGATGATAGTAAAAATACCATCATTGTTAAAAATATAATTCTTAAATTTTTACTGTTCATAAAATTTCCCCCTTAGTTATTTTTGTGAATAAGTTTAGGGTATAAAAAAAAGCCTTGAGTTCACACTCAAGGCTTTAAAATTATGTACACAAATAAAACTATACTATAATAATTCCTTAAATGTAGCTCACCACAAAACAAGTTTGTGACAGTGATACATATATTTTATGCATCCCCAGACATATAACCTTAAAGCATCAGTTATACACTTCGGCGATAATTCCTTTCCTAATAAGTCTTTGTGCTTACCTCATTATTAGTACTGATAAGTATCGCGCCTCTACCCTTTATGTTTATTCACTTTTAATTTAAATAAAGTATACAATATCCTTTTCTAAGTTGCAAGATAATTTAGAATTTTTTTATTTTAATTTACAGATATTAAATTTTATGATAATATTTATAAATAATTCTTATCAAATCAAAATATTTTTTTGTTTTTATAATACATATGGTCGAAATATAGGATTATTGAAGTAAGTTTATTAGATTTATATATAAATGTTCGATTATAAATAATAAATGTATAAAAAATAATATTTGAAATTTATATAAATTTATTAAATTTTTAAGTTGTATTAAGATAAAATCAAATTTTATTTTAATTCTTTTTATTTTATATGACTATAATTTTAATTATTTAAGTATTTTTTATTTTTCCTTTACTTTTATAACGGCATTTTTTTGTCAAACACTTTATTTTTTTATTTACTTTTCAATAATAACCATATTATAATTAAGTATATTAATTTTAATTATTGGTTATTGAGGAGAGTTTTTAGTATGAGAAAATATACTTACGAAGAAATAAAAATGATGTATGGAAGAATTAGTCCTTTTGAATTTAAGGATAAATTAATAGATTTAGCAAAATATAATGCTAAGATAAAAAGTGTCCCTATGCTTGATGCAGGTAGAGGAAATCCAAACTGGACTGCAGCTACTCCAAGAGAAGCTTTTTTCACTTTTGGTCAATTTGCAGTTAATGAAACTCGTTTAAATTGGGATTTAGGCGACTTGGCTGGTATGCCTCAAAAAAGTGGTATATGCAAGCGTCTTTATAAATATATAGAAGAAAATAATAATATGCCTGGAGTAAACCTACTAGAATCTATAATAGATTATGGTATAAATGAATTAAAATTTGATGGAGATAGCTTTGTTTATGAGTTAACTGATGCTATAATTGGAGACAATTATCCAGTTCCAGATAGAATGTTACCTCATATAGAAAAAATAGTTCACGATTATTTAGTTCAAGAAATGAAATATGACACAAACTTAGGTGGAAATTTAGAGATATTCGCTGTAGAAGGTGCTACTGCTGCAATGTGTTATATATTTGATTCTTTAATGGCTAATGAACTTTTAAGAAAAGGTGATAAAATAGCTATAATGACACCTATTTTTACACCTTATCTTGAAATACCTCATCTTCCTAAATATGAATTTGAAGTTATAAATATAAATGCAGATGAAGTTGATTCTTTTGGAAACCATACTTGGCAATATTCAAAATCTGAATTAGAAAAACTTAAAGATACTTCTATTAAAGCTTTATTTGTTGTTAACCCTAATAATCCAGCTTCTATAGCTATAAGCGATGAATGTGCTAATAATTTAGTTGATGTTATTAAAAATTACAATAAAGATTTAATGATTATATCAGATGACGTTTATGGAACTTTCGTTAATGACTTTACTTCTTTAATGGCTAAGCTTCCTTACAATACAATTGGTGTTTACTCTTATTCTAAATACTTCGGTGTTACTGGATGGAGATTAGGTACAATGGCACTTCATGAAGAAAATGTATTTGATAAAAGAATAAATGATTTAGATGATAATCTGAAAAAATCTTTAGATAAACGTTATTCAGATATGAGAATTAACCCATCTAGTATCTCATTTATGGATAGAATAGTTGCTGATAGTAGACTTGTTGCACTTAATCATACTGCAGGACTTTCTACTCCGCAGCAAGTTCAAATGGCATTTTTCTCAGCATTTGCATTAATAGATATTGAAAATGACTATAAAGCTCTTAATATTAGTATTTGTAAAAAACGCCAAGAATTATTATATAATGCATTGCAAATTCCTATGAATGAAGATAAAAATAATGCTTATTACTATACTCAATTTGATATAGAGGGTTGGGCTAGAGCTAATTACGGAGAGGACTTTGTTGGTTTCATTAAATCTAATTACACTCCAGTAGATATTTTATATAAATTAGCTAATAATCACTCTGTAGTTTTACTAAGTGGAAGTGGATTTGCCGGACCAAATTGGTCTATAAGAGTTTCTTTAGCAAATCTTCATGATGAAGCTTATATTAAAATAGGTAAATCCATAAACAATGTATTAAATGATTATTTAGAAGCTTGGAAAAAGTCAAAATCAACTAATTGTATATTACTAAAAAATAGCTAAGATTCTATAATCTTAGCTATTTTTATATTAACTTAATTTATTTAAAAATTTATATTTTGCTTCTCTATATGTATTTGATACCATAAGCAAAATGCAAATATTGTCCAAATTTTTCTTGAATTATCTTCTTTATTTTTTATATGATTATCTAAAATTTCTAGTGCATAATCCTTGTTTATAAAATTATTAACATCTGCTTCATTTATAGTCTTTCTTACAACATCTCCTAAATCTTCTTTCAACCATACTCTTATTGGGGTTGGAAATCCTAGTTTTTTCTTTTGTACCATATGTTCAGGTACTATATCCTTAAATGCTTCTCTAAGTAGTACTTTAGTGTTATCTTTATTGATTTTTTGATTTAATTTCAAATGTTTAGATACTTCTAATACTTCTTTATCTAGAAATGGAACTCTAAGTTCTATAGATTGAGACATAGACATTTTATCAGCTTTTTGCAAAATATCACCTTGAAGCCATGTATTTATATCTATATACTGCATCGTTGTGACATAATCATAATTTCGTTTATTAGCTTCATTGTATATCGATTCTAATATATTTTGATATTTATGATCTTCATTGTAATTTTTTAAAATTAATCTTGCTTCATCATTATCAAATATTTTAGCATTTCCTATATATCTACTATTAAGAGGAGTACTAGCTCTATGCAAATAACTTTTACCTTTAATATCAGGCATCACACCTGAAACTTTATTTATAAACTTTTTTATGCCATCTGGCATACTTTGTATATTTTTTACACTATTGTACTCTTTATATATATTATATCCTCCAAATAATTCATCTGCTCCTTCTCCTGATAATACTACGGTAACATGTTTTTTAGCTTCTTTAGATAAAAAATATATACCTACTTCAGATGGGTCTGCAACAGGGTCATCTAAATGATAAAAAACTTCAGGGAGTGATTTTATGTATTCTTCTTGACTTACGTTAATCGCTATATTCTCTATTCCTAAAGCATCCGCTGTTTTTTTAGCAACGTCTAATTCATCATACCCTTGTACTCCAAACCCTATTGAAAACGATTTTATATTAGGGTTTATCTTAGATGCAACAGATGCAACTATAGCTGAATCTATTCCTCCTGATAAAAATGTTCCTACTTCAACATTTGCCACCATATGTTTTTTTATAGAATCTACAATAACATCTTGCACATCTTTAGATGTAACATCTTTATCTCCATTTAAATCGACGTCATAATATTATCCAAAACTAATTTATTATCTCTTATTGTAAATAAATAACCTGGAGGTATTAATTTTATATTTTTTATCATTGTTTCAATTGGTGGAGCAAACTGAAATGATAAATAATTTTGTAAGCTTTTTTCGTTTATTTTTAGTTTAGGCAAAATATTAATTATAGCCTTATATTCTGATGAGAATGCAACTAAATCATCATTTTCTATATAATAAATAGGCTTTATCCCAAAATGATCTCTCGCTCCAAATATTGTATCCTTTTCTTCATCATAAATTATAAATGTAAACATTCCTCTTAGATCATTTATACATTTATTTCCCTTATCTATATATGTAGTTAATAAAACCTCTGTATCACACTCTGTTTTAAATTGGTATCCTTTTTTGATTAAGCTTTCTTTTAATTCCTCATGATTATAAATTTCACCATTAAAAACTATAACCTTATTTTCTTTTTTTAGAGGTTGGTTTCCATTTTCAACATCTATTATACTTAATCTCTTAAATGCAAATTCTACTTTATCATTTTTATATAAACCTGTATAATTTGGACCTCTATGATTTATTTTTTGCGCTAAA
>NZ_HG529349.1 GCF_000499525.1 Faecalimicrobium dakarense
TCTATTTTAATAACTTTCTTTTTTTTTTATAATATATCGATACATATCCACACATATAATTTTATTCCTCCTGCTATATATATCTGCTATTTTTGACATAAAAATAAACTTTATACATAATCCTTAATTAACTATATACAAAGTTTAATTCTTATTACTATTTAATTATTGCAGTTTTTACTACATTCTCTGAGTCATTTAAGTAAATTCTATCTCCAAAGGCCTTTCTTAGGCAACCACCTATGTACTTCTTACATTTATGAAATTGTTTGTTGTATAAATATTTTCCTTCTATAGTATTATCGTCTTGATTAATTTATTTAGCTTATTATAACTAATAAGATAAATGCTATTTATTACCAATTTATTTTCTATAATTTATAAGCATACTATATATTGAGGTGATCTTATGAAGAAAAAATTATTAACATTATTTTTATCAACTTTATTTATATGTTCCAATTTTTCAAATGCTTTTGCTAATATACCTGATTACACTCCTTTCAAACCTAAAGCATTAGATTATGCATATGATGCACTTGAGCCATATATAAGTAAAGAAACTATGGTTCTTCACCATGACAAACATTATATGACTTACTTAGAAAAACTTAATAACATAATTAAAACTCATCCGGAACTTTATAATGCCAGTATTTACGAATTACTATCATGTTTAGACTGCTTACCAAGTGATGTAGCTCAAGATATAAAAAATAATGGAGGTGGTGTTTATAATCATGAATTTTTCTTCGACATAATTACATCTAAAAAAACTGCCCCTTCTAAAAATCTTAATGATGCTATAATAAGAGATTTTGGGTCTTTCGATAACTTTAAAGAACAGTTTAAAAAATCTGCACTTAATGTTTTTGGATCTGGTTGGACATGGTTAGTGTCTAATAAGGAAGGTAACTTATCTATAGTTAATACTTCAAATCAAGATAATCCTATATCAATAAACCTTAAGCCTATAATTGGAATCGATGTTTGGGAACATGCCTACTATTTATCTTACAAAAATAATAGGTCTAATTATATAGATAGTTGGTTTAATGTTGTTAATTGGGAGAAAGCATTAGAAAATTATAATAAAAAATAAAATTTCAAATTTAATGGATATGGGTATATTGTAATATTATATAGTAGCATTTATTAAAATATTTTGAAAAATTTTGGTATTTGCTATATAATTTAAAGAATCTAATATTATAATATCGACATTACATCTAAGCATCATGGGAGGAGTTATGGTAAAAGAAACTCACATAAAAGGTGGATATATTTTTGCTCTTTTAGCGCTACCTTTTATTAACAATAAATTTTTAGTTGGGTACGACCTTGTATATAAACTAATTCTGATATTAGTCTATATATATTTTTCATATATTGGTTCTTTATTTCCTGACATAGATATGAGGGGCTCTTATATTAGCAAAAGGTACCCTATATTATATAAAAAAATGGGCTCTAAATTTAAGCACAGAGGCTTTACTCATAGTCTAATATTCATATCATTATTAGTCTATATATTTGATTTATTGGTCAAATTTTCGGATAATAATATCGTATTTTTATGCTTATCTAATGGATTTATAATCGGATATATATCACATTTATGCCTTGATATAATCACTAAGGAAGGCATACAAGTCTTTTATCCTATTTGTATTAATTTTTCTTTATTACCTATAAAAACTAGTTCAAAATGTGAAAAAATAATTTGCAAAGCTCTTAATTTTGTATTTATATTTTTACTTGGATATAGATTTTATATATTATTCTAATATAAAAGCCCCTATACTATATATAAGGGCTTTCTATTACTTTATATGATTATCATGTTTATGTTCTTCTAGACTAGAATTAACTTTACTTCCAATTGTCCAAGATAAGAATACTAATAATACAAATACAGCTATTTTTATAGGATTATTTATAAATCCTCCTATATCGCTTGCTGGGTAGCTTACTACTAAAAACATTACAAATTTTCCAGCTAACATTGCGGGTATAAAGTTTATCGCTTCTCTTTTACAAAATGCAGATGTAATTGTAACTAAAAAACTTGGTACAAATGGACATGAATAAGCAATAAATAATAACTTAAATCCTTGCCTTTCCATCCATTTTATAGCTTTTTCTATTTTGTTATTCCTTAACTTATTAAATAATTTATTATCATTAAATTTACTAACTAATAAAAATAATGCTATCGTTCCTAGACCTGAGCCTATCCAAGATATAAAAAGTCCTCCCCATAATCCAAGCATAAGTGCATTGGCTCCAACTATTGCTATAAGGGGTAATATTGGTAAAAAACTCTCTATAAAGCAACTTATTAATCCTGCAAACATAGCAAGAACCCAGTAATCTTTAGCTAAATCGAATAATCCTTGAATATACTCCATCTATCATGTCTCCTTCGTTTATTAAAAACACTTATTTAAAATATTTTACTTTATATAAATGTTAATCATATTTATCTCTATTATATAAATAAATTATACCCTATTTATCTTACAAGGTTATTACATTTATCTTACAATTTTGCAAAAATATAATAAAATATAAAAAAGCCAAAGTAAATTTTAAATTTACTTTAGCTTTTGTTTTTTATTTTATTGGATTTTTAAAGTGAAGATCCATTTGTGGATATGGAATACTTATTTCCTCTTCATCAAATTTCATCTTAACCTTTTCTAGTAAATCAAAATGTATAGTCCAATAATTTTCAGTCTTACACCATACTCTAACAGCAAAATCAACTGAACTTGCACCATGTGCAGTTACACCAATAAACTTTTGGGGATCATCTAATACTAGTTCATGTTTATTTACTATATCAGTTAATACATTTTTAACATGATTTATATCATTTTCATATCCCACACTAAACATTAAATCAACTCTTCTTGTTTCTTTAGTTGAATAATTTATTAAACTACCATTTGATAAAGCTCCATTTGGTATTAATATGACTTTATTATCTACTGTAGTTAAATTAGTATAAAATAATCCAATTTGTTCCACTTTTCCACCATATATTCCAGTTTCTATATAATCTCCTACCTTAAATGGTCTAAGTAAAAGTATTATAAATCCACCTGCAAAGTTAGATAAACTCCCTTGAAGTGCTAAACCTATTGCTACTCCAGCAGAAGTAAGTATTGCAGCTAATCCTGCAAGCTTAAAATTCCAGTATCCAGCTATTATAGTGAATACTAACAACACTTTAAGACCTGTACCCATTAAAGATTCTAAGAATCTTATTAAAGTCATATCAACTTCTCTTTTTTCTAAAAATAGAACAAAGTTTTTTACTAATTTTTTTATAACTTTAAATCCTATAAAAATAACTAATAAACCTATTATAAGTTTTATACCGTTACTTGTAATTGTATCTATAATTTTATCAAAATTTTTACTAAAGTAGCCTATAGTAAAGTCTTTCATAAACAACCTCCCACTTACGTCTAATCTTTTCTATAAAATGTCTTATTTTATACTACACTAATTTACATTTCATGTCCATATTATAACATATATTACAAATAATCTTCAAAAATGGATTAATTTACCTTATACTATCTCTTCAAAATATTTATTTATAATTATTGTATATTTTATCTAAAAGTTTTTGGTTACTTTGTACATACCCAGGAAAACATTTTTTTGTTATGATTAAATTAACAAATAACTAAAAAATAATTTTTAAAATAAGGGGAGAATTATTATGGCAGAGGTAATTTTAAAAGATATATGTAAGTCTTATGATAATGGGTTTAACGCAGTAAAAAATGTTAATATTAACATAGAAGATAAAGAATTCGTAGTTTTAGTAGGACCATCTGGTTGTGGTAAGTCTACTACTTTAAGAATGATCGCTGGACTTGAAGAAATAAGTAGTGGCGAATTATATATAGGGGAAAAAGTTGTAAATGAAGTTGATCCTAAAGATAGAGATATAGCAATGGTTTTCCAAAACTATGCATTATATCCTCACTTAACAGTGTATGATAATATGGCATTCGCTCTTAAACTTAGAAAAATGCCTAAAGATGAAATAGATCAAAAAGTTAAAGAAGCTGCTAGAATACTAGACTTAGAAAAATTACTTGATAGAAAGCCAAAAGCTTTATCAGGTGGACAAAGACAAAGGGTTGCTCTTGGACGTGCTATAGTTAGAAATCCTAAAGTTTTCTTAATGGATGAGCCTTTATCTAACTTAGATGCAAAGCTTAGAACATCAATGAGAACTGAAATAACTAAGTTACATAAATCTCTTGGAACTACATTTATATATGTAACACATGACCAAGTTGAAGCAATGACTATGGCAGATAGAATAGTTGTTATGAAAGATGGTCTAGTTCAACAAATAGCTACACCTCAAGAAGTATATGATATGCCAAGTAATATGTTCGTTGCAGGATTTATAGGAGCTCCTCAAATGAACTTTATAGATGTTACTTTATCTGAAAAAGATGGAGAAATATATGCTCAAAATGAATTAATGAACATAAAATTAAATAAAGGTGAATGCTCAGCTTTATTAGAAGGAAACTATATAGGTAAAGAAGTTGTTATAGGTATAAGACCTGAAGATATACATATAGAAGATATATTTATCGATAACAGCTTAGATAGTACCTTTGAAGCTACTGTTGAACTTGGAGAACTTATGGGTGCTGAGATATATGCTTACTTAAAAGCTGGTAAATCTGATATAACTGCTAGATTTGATGGTAGATATAGAGTTAAGATGGGTGATAAATTAAAACTTGCAATGGATAAGCATAGAATCCATGTATTTGATAAGGAAACTCAACAAGCTATAAGATAGTAAAATAAATTTAAATTCTATATTAATTTAATAGTATTTAATGATATATTAAAAGTAAGATGATTTAATCATCTTACTTTTTTAGATACAAAAAATTATAATTTGTACTATCTAAATTTAAATCATACGTAAGCAACATTAGCATAACAAACATTTATGTAAGGAACTTATAAATTAAAATATCTTTAGTTTAATTTATTACTAATTATACTTTGGGAGTGATTTTATGCAAGAGTTAGCACATTTTTTTTGAAAAAGAAACTAATAAACAAATTAATATTTTAGAATATAACCATCAAGAACTAAAAGATAATCAAGAGCTAGTTAGCTTTAATAATAAAACTTATATAATAGAAGTTACTAATAAGTTTGTACTCAATAGTGTTAATGGTTACTTCTACTTAATTTATCAACAAAATATAGATTTTGATTCTTTAAAGAGAATATTCTCTAATTTGTATGAAGATATAAGTATTTTTGAACATAAAAGATATTTTATAGTAAATTCGAAAAATAAATTAGATATTGATGAATCAACACCAGAAATAATAGAATCAGAAACATATCGAAATACCTATATAGCTTATATCGGCAAAATAGATAATTTAGAAACCTTTAATAATAGAATATCTATATTAGATGAAGTTTTCCCTCTTATAATTAATGATACTTATTCTAAGAAATTTTTAGACTTGCATGATTTAACTATATATAAAATTATTAATTTAATAGGAAATGAAAATTTCTATAATAATTTAATAGATTTTGAAAGTATAAAAAATATGGATGAAAACTTATTATATACAGGTATTAATTTTATCGAAAATGATTTTAATATAACTAAAACATCAAACTCGCTATTTTTGCATAGAAATACACTGATATATCGACTTGAAAAAATAAAAGAAATATTAAATTTAGATTTAAAGAACTTTAGAGATTCTTTCGTATTTTATTTAAGTATAAAATCTTATTTAACATATCATTTATAAACTATATTTTAAATTATAAAAAGGTTATTTTAAATTAAAATAACCTTTTTATATTATATTAAATTTATTCTATACTTCTTTTTCAAAATATCTGTTTAATAATCCTAAAAATGCTTTCCCATGTCTGGCTTCATCTTTACACATTTCATGAACAGAATCATGTATTGCATCCATCCCTAATTCTTTAGCCTTCTTAGCTAGTTTTAACTTACCTTCAGCTGCTCCATATTCTGCTTCTACTCTCATTTTTAGATTTGTTTTAGTACAAGAAGTTACTACTTCCCCTAACATTTCTGCAAATCTAGCTGCATGGTCTGCTTCTTCATAAGCTATTCTTGTGTATGCTTCTGCAACCTCTGGATGCCCTTCTCTATCAGCTTGACGAGCCATTGCAAGATACATTCCTACTTCACTACATTCTCCAATAAAGTTAGCTCTTAAACCTTCAACTACTTCTTCATCTATATCTTGTCCAATTCCAATTCTATGTTCATCAGCCCAAGTTAATTCGCCTTTCATTTCTTCAAATTTCTCCGGACCAACTTTACATATTGGACAAATTTCAGGTGGTGCATCTCCTTCATGTATATATCCACATACTGTACAAACAAATTTTTTCATTATTTTTCCTCCATACTATATTTCTTATTTTAAATATGTACTATCTTTATTTCATTTATAAGTAATATTTATTCTTTTATATTATTCCTTTGAAAAAATTATTTATACTCTTATATCTCCCTCTTATTTTAATCATATTATGAATATTTTAGTACTCATTACTGTACAATATATTTATCTACATATTTAATTTTTTAGGATTTAAATTTAAGGAGGAATACATATGAGCTTTGTAAGTATTTTACTTACTGCCTTTGCTCTCTCTATGGATGCATTTGCAGTCTCTGTAACTAAAGGAATTACATT
>NZ_HG529350.1 GCF_000499525.1 Faecalimicrobium dakarense
TTGCATTTAAAGTAGCTCTATTTTTCGGACTATTCCAAGGCATTATGCCTTTTTTAGGATGGGCCGCTGGTATACGTTTTGAATCTTACATAACTTCTATAGATCATTGGATTGCTTTTTTCTTATTAAGTTTTATAGGTTCAAAAATGATTTTTGATGCTAGAGAAGACGATAAGCAAGTATCTTATGATACTAGAGGCACAAATGATTTAAATAATAAAGAGCTTATTGTTTTATCTATTGCAACTAGCATCGATGCCTTAGCTATAGGCGTTAGTTTCGCTTTTTTAAATATAGATATACTTCCAATTTGCTTAAGTATAGGAGTAATAACCTTCTTAATGTGCTTTATCGGAGTATTAATTGGGAAAAAAATTGGTAATGTATTTAAAAGCTATGCACAAATTGCAGGTGGAATAATACTTATATTAATAGGTTTAAATATATTAAACGAACATACAGGAATAATTTCTAATCTTTTTTAAAATTATTTCATTAATAGTTAAATCCTTAGAGTGCTATTTAAATTAGTGCTCTATTTTTATTTAAATTTTAAATCCAGTATAATTTTACATATGATATAAAAATTAAGTAAATTACATAAACTATCTATTATAAGGTAGCTAATGAAAAAATATACTTTAATCATTAATGTATTAATTTACAAAAAGTTACATAATTTTTACTTACTATTTAAAAAAAGAAATATAATATAATAAAATAGTTATAAATCTAACTAATCATTTTTGATCAATTTTATGGAGGTGTCTCAGTGTGAGGAATATATTCAAAATATACAAAAAAGATTTAAAAGATATATTTACTAACCCTGCTCTATTGATAGTTATTATAGCTCTCGCTATTTTACCTTCTTTATATGCATGGTTCAATATTAAGGCTTCTTGGGATCCTTATGGAAATACCCAAAATATATCTGTCGCCGTTGTAAATAAAGATAAAGGTAATGAACTATCGGGAAAAGAAGTTAATTTCGGAAATGAAGTTGTTGATAAACTTAAAGATAACAAAAATTTGGGTTGGAAGTTTGTTGATAAAGAAGAAGCTTTAGAAGGTGTTAATAAAGGTACATACTATGCTTTTATAGAAATACCAGAGGACTTTTCTAAAGATTTAACTTCTATAATTACTGAAGATGTTAAAAAAGGTAAAATCGTATATACAGTAAATGAAAAGATAAATGCAATTGCTCCTAAAATAACTGATAAAGGTGCGTCTACTATTCAATTAGAAGTTAACCAAACAGTTGTAAAAACTGTTAGTGAAACAATTTTTGATGTATTTAATAGTATTGGAGTAGAAATTGAAAATCAACTTCCTAAACTTTCAAATATAGAAAGTTCTTTAGTTGAGGTTCAAGGCAAATTTAAGGATATAACTAAAACTGTAAATTTAGCAGGAGATGCTACTTCTAAATTATCAGATATTATAAAAGATATTCAAAAGGATATGCCTGCTATAAAAAATACATTAGTTAATTCTAAAGCTTTATCAAATGATGTAAAAACATTCTTAGAAAATACAAAAGGAAGCTTAGATAATGTAGTTCCTATAATAAAAAATGACTTAAATATAATTGATAATGTATCATCTTCTGCATCTAGTTCTGTTAAAGGTTTAATAGATGCTATTAATAAAGGTGCTGAAAATACGCCTCAATTAGTTGATAGTTTATATGCTAAATTATCTAGTTTATCTTCTACGACTAAAACTTTAATAGATTTCTTAACTAAATTAGATAATATAACTCCAGGGCATCCTCTTAAAGGTGCTATAGACCAACTTACAGCTATAAATACAAAAATTAATACTGCTATACCTTATTTAGATGCAGTTAAAGGTCAGATTGCTTCTGGACAAAAACCATCTTTAGATAAATTAAATTCTATATTAAAGGTTGCTAATGATATAAACAATATATCATCATCTTTATTAAATAACTTTGACTCACAAATTGTAACTCCTGTGAATTCTATATTCTCACAAGGTTTAAGTGTAGCTAACGATGCAATAAATGTATTACAAAGTGCTGAAGCTAAGCTTCCTAAAGTTGAAGACATATTAAATACATCTTTAGATTTCTCTTCAAGTGCTAAAGATAATATAGCTTTTATAAAAGAAAAATTACCTAAAGCAAAATCTATCGTTGATGAATTAGTTACTGCTATGCAAAAAATTAATAATAGCGAAGATATGGATGAGTTAGTAAATTTATTAAAACATGATGCGGTTAAACAAGCAGAATTTCTAAAACAACCTGTTGATGTAGTGACTGAAAAGCTATATCCTATATCAAATTACGGTGCTGGTATGACTCCTTTTTATACTGTGCTTTGCTTATGGGTTGGTATTTTATTACTTGTATCATTACTTTCTACAGAAGTTCATGGTGAGTATAATTCACTTGAAATTTACTTTGGTAGGGGCCTTACTTTCTTAAGCATTGCTATAGTTCAAGCATTAGTTGTTAGCTTAGGTGATATATATTTATTAAAGGTTGATATATTAAATCATGGTTTATTTATAGGTCTGTCAGTATTTACTTCAATAGTATTTGTTGGCATAGTTTACTCTTTAGTTTCATTACTTGGAAATATTGGTAAAGCCGTTGCAGTTATATTACTTGTTATACAAGTCGCAGCTTCTGGAGGTACTTTCCCAATACAAGTTACTCCGCAATTTTTCCAAAATGTAAATCCATTCTTACCATTTACTTATGCAATATCAGCTCAAAGAGAAGCTGTAGCTGGAATTTACATGCCAAACTTAACTAAAGATATATATGTACTACTAATCTTCTTAGGAGTATTTGTTATACTAGCAACATTATTAAAGAAACCAATAAACAAACTGTTAACTCCTTTTAAAGATAGCTTTGGTAAAAGTGATTTAACAGGACACTAAAATTAACTTTAATCATATCAACATCCTATAAACTAGGCCTGTTGCTCAAAATAAAAAGCTCTTATGAATAAATTATTCATAAGAGTTTTTTAATGTATTTAATTTAATTTTCTATATACTTTCTTGTCTTATATTTTCTATTATATTTTCCTTACTTATTTTTTCATTGGTATATATGAGGCTATAAACGTTATAGCAAATGTTCCTATTATACATACCCCTATTGCTTCCCAAGGAAGTATTAAGTTAAATTCTATCACTTCTGAAAGAGTATTGTTCATTATAGTAATAAGCCCAATACCTATTGGTATCCCATAAATTAATGATAATGCTCCATATAAGAAACTTTCTAAATATATCATTTTATTGAATCCTTGAGGTGTAACTCCTATAGAACTAATTATAGCTAATTCTCTTTTTCTTAAATTTATATTTGTGCTTATAGTATTTACTATATTAGTTATGCTTACTAAAGATATAACAGATACAAATCCATATACAAATATTTGCATTGCCATATAGTTTTGTTTCATCTTTAATGCTTCTTCAGTTGAGTCTTCTACACTATGCCTATACTTTTTTGCTATTTCTTTTATAACATCTTTTGTATTTTTTGACCCATCAGATTCAATGAATATAGCATTTTTTTTAGGTTCATATCCTATATTTTTTGAAACTTCATCATATGTTATTAGATCTAACCCTGTACTTTTATATTCGTTACGCCCTGTAACAAGATCATCAGTTATTGCCATTATCTTTACTTCAAATTCTTCTTTTATCTCTTCTTGAGCTTCTTCATTATAATATAATCTGTAGCCTTTTATAGTGTCTCCAACTTTATAGTTAGTTAAATTTAGCTCTGATTTTTTACCTTTTGACTCTTGATAGCTTGTATTTACTAGTATTACTCCATTTTCAGCTATAGCACTTTCTTTATCAAAACTACCCTGTTTTAATTTTAAATTACTTATAGCTGTATCACCTGGTGAAATTATTTCACTATTAATAAATTCGTATACATAATCATTACTTTTCTTAACTTTAGAGTACATAGATTCTACTAATTCTTTATTATCATTATTTATATTTTTTTCATTAATATTTAATGTAATATCACCGTAGTTCCATCTAGGAATTATAGAAAAGTCTTTTATTCCCTTAATGTTTTTTATTTCATCAATTATATCATTATCTATTTTATTAGGACTATCATTTGATTCAATTAAAATATCATAAGTCATTTGTCCTAATCTTATAGAATCTGCCTTCATCATAATTTTCATATATCCAGAGAATGTTATAAATATTACCACACTTATAATTAATGAAAATAAAGTTATTCTAAACTTTTTCTTATTTCTTCTTAAATTTTTATAAGCCAGTACTCCCTCAGTCTTAAAAATTAATTTAATTAGCTTTGAGTTTTTTACCTTACCTATTTTATACTCTGAAGTATTTTTTATTGCATCTAATGGAGATACTTTAGCTGCAGTTATTGCAGGTAGTATTGCAGATATAAATATAGTTATTAAAACTACTATCGCACTAAGTATTATAACTTTAGGATTATATACAACTTTTAATCCTAAATCTGCTATAAATGATTGAGTAAATAAACCATTTATTATTTTAAATACAAGATCTATTGCAAGTGTTCCTGCTGCTAAACCTATCGGTATAGCAATTATACTCACTATAAGCCCTTCTGCAAATACAATCTTCATTATTTGATTACTTGTTGCACCTATAGAGTTTAGTATCCCAAATTGCTTTTTACGCTCTCCTATCGATATACTAAATGCATTGTATACTGTGGCTACTGTACATATAATAACTAAAGCTGAAACCATTATTACTATCTGTGATATACTATTATTTATATTATCGTGTTGACTTGCTCCTAGTAATCTTAATAAATGTTCATTATATATTAAGTTTTTATAGCCTCCCCATTTATTTTTTTCTAATTTTAAATTTGAATTATCTGCTATTTTAGGTACTATATCATATACCTCTTTTAGGTTCCTTATATTAATTGATAAATTTATAGGAGTATTTTCATCTAGTTTATTTATATCCAAGTATGTTATAGCACAACTAACTAAGTTCCCAGATTCAAATCCTGGATTTTCTATTATTCCAACAATTTTAAACTCTCTATCTTTAGGATTTTTTATATATTCACCTTCACTTATCCAATACCCAGTTAACTTTTCTCCTTTAGAATCAAATCTCTCTCCTATTGATAATGTTATTTTATCTCCTACTTTATATTTATTATCCAAAGCTACTAATGCATTTTCACTTAATACTATTTCACTATTATTTGCAGGTAATTTTCCTTCTTTTAATTTAATTTGAAATCCATTAAAAACATTTTTGTCAAAAGCATTTACCTCTAGTAAATTACTAGTATTTTTGTTTATCTTTGAATATCCTAATTCACTACTAACTCCAGACTTTTCAACTTCTGAAGATTTAGTAATATAGTCTAAGTTTTCTTTTTTAACATCATAAAAAGTTGCATGAAAGTCACCTGTTCTTTTAACAGTAGATCTCATTTCATAGTCCATTAAACTTGCATATATATTACCAATTCCGCAAATAAGTGCAGTGGATAATACTATTCCTATTATGGTAACTATTGTTCTTTTTTTATTTTCTCTTAAGTATCTTAAAGTTAACGATGTGTATAAATTCATTTATATCACCTCATCACTTTTTATAGTTCCATCTTCTATAGTTATAACTCTGTCAGCTTGAAGAGCTATATTATTATCATGAGTTATCATTATTAGAGTTTGATTATATTTTTTTACTGATAACTTTAATAGTTCTAAGATTTCCTTTGAATTTTTACTATCTAAATTTCCCGTAGGTTCATCTGCAAGGACTATTGCTGGTCTATTTATTAATGCCCTACCTATTGATGTTCTTTGCTGCTGTCCACCTGATAGTTGATTTGGTAAATGATTTTGTCTTTCATATAGTCCAAGTGTTTTTAGTAAGTCATTTAGATATTCATTTTCTATTTTTCTATTATCAAGTTCTGCCGGAAGTAATATATTTTCCTTTGCAGTTAATACTGGTATTAGGTTATAAAATTGATATATAAGACCTACATTTCTTCTTCTAAATATTGATAAATCCTTAGTCTTTAAACTATATATATCAACATCGTTTATAAATACTTTTCCGCTAGTTGGCTTGTCTACTCCACCTAATAAGTGAAGTAATGTAGATTTACCGCTTCCACTTGGTCCTACTATTGCTACAAATTCTCCTTTGTTTATAGATAAGTTAACGTTTTTAAGTGCATCAACTTTAGTCTCATCTTTTCCATAACTTTTTGTTAAGTTTTCTACTCTTAGAATCTCCATATTTACCTCCATAAATGATTAACTTTATACCTTTATTTTACAAACTTCACCTTACTATAAAGTGAATTTTAAAGTGACATATTAGTCACCATAGGTTTTATGGAAAGTTATATGAAACTCTGTTCCTCTATTTTTTTCACTTTTTACGAATATATCTCCATTTTGACTTTCTATTATTGATTTTGCCATAGCAAGCCCAATCCCTACACTCTCTTCTTTACTACTACTTTTACCTCTGTAAAATCTTTTAAATATATGTGCTATATCGCCCTTATCTATACCTTCTCCACTATCTTTTATTATTATTTCTGCAAATAGTAGATTTTCCTCATATTTTATTTCAATGTTTCCATCTTTAGGAGTATGTTCCACACAGTTTTTTATTATATTTAATAGAGCTTCTACTGACCAATCTATATCTCCTATGTATTTTGCTGAGGCTTCTCCATTTATCTTTAATACTTGATTTTTAATCTCCATTGGAATTAACATAGGCTGAATTGCTCTATGTATAAGATGTTCAATTATTACTTCATCCTTTTTAAAGCTTATAACCTTTGCTTCAACTTTTGATAGCTTTAACATACTTTTTATAAGCCAATCCATTCTATTTAGTTGATTTTTTATTTTATCTAAAAAATCAAATTTAACTTCTTTAGGTATATCATCATACATTAAATCATTTAATATCATAAGAGATGTCATAGGCGTTCTTAATTGATGTGATATATCTGATATTGTATTATTTAAAAATATTTTTTCATCTTTTAAAAGTTGAACTTTCTCTCTGAGTATAGTAGTCATTTTAATAAGTTCTGTTTTTAAAAGCCCTATTTGTCCCTCTTGATTTATATTTATCATATTGACTTTTTTCCCCTCTGAACTAAGATAAACATAATTTGTCATATCTTTTATATCTTTATATATCTTCTTAAAATAAATTAAAACTAACATTAAAATAGTAGTAAATATTAAAATTATAAATACATTATTTATTTTTATAATATCATTTAAGCTTTTATTTATAATCGATTCATTATTTAGATCTATGCTTTTATCGTAATTATATTTAGCTAGTATATTTTTGCCTAGTTCTATATTATTTTTATCTCTACCTTGAGTTATTATCGCCACTATGTCCATTTCTAAATTAGGATACTTTTTTACTATGTTTCCAATTATTGCTTGATTATTTTCAACTACACTATTTTTTATTATATTTAACGATAGTATACTAACTCCAAATGATATAGTTATAAAAATAATAAATACTAATATATATTTTCTTAAAAAACTTTTTATCTCAGGATTAAATATTAACATCATTTTCACATCCTACCCATTTATATCCTAATCCTCTAACCGTAATTATCTTTTTAGGAGTCGATGAATCATCTTCAACTTTTTCTCTTAGACGCTTTATGTAAACTGTAAGTGTATTATCATTAACAAAATCATAAGTTACATCCCAAAGTTTTTCTAATATTTGAGTTCTGCTAAGCACTGTATTTTTATTTTGAATTAATATCAATAAAAGCTTGTACTCAACAGATGTTAAAAATATCTCTTCATTATTTTTATAAACCCTTGCTTCAAGCGTATGAATACTTAAATCTCCAAATTTTAGTATCTTTTTATTTTCTTTACTATATCCACTTTTTCTTCTTAAAACAGCTTTTATTCTAGAAATCAACTCTCTAACTCTAAAAGGTTTTGTCATATAGTCATCTCCACCAATATCTAATCCCATTACAATATTTACTTCTTCATCACAAGCCGTTAAAAATATTATCGGAACTTCTGATGTGGACCTTATTTCTTTACAAAGTTCATAACCTGTACCATCTGGTAAGGTTACATCTAAAAGAATTATACTATATTCATTATTATTAAGATTTTCTCTCCCACTTTCTAAATCTTTTGATATATCTACATTAAATCCTTCTTGCTCTAAGGCATACTTAACGCCAAAAGCAATAGTATTATCATCTTCAACCATAAGTACTCTCACCATAATATTTCTCCTTCTTTAAATCTATTTAAATATATTATACCTAAAATACTTAAATCTATAAAATTACATATTAGTCACATAAAAAAACA
>NZ_HG529351.1 GCF_000499525.1 Faecalimicrobium dakarense
TATTAATCTTCTTTTTTAAATTATTATCATAATAATTGTATTTGTTATAACCATCTTCTTTATAATCATTTTCATTTATTTTTACATCTATTTTATTATTTCCTATTTTATTTAATTTACTTTCCATTTCATTAGTATCTGCATCAGGTGTATTTTCATCAGTTATTCTTCTTGAATTGAATTCTTCTATTTTTTCTTCTAATTCATCTTTAGGAAAATTTTCTTCATTAACTTCTTCGTGATTTTCACAACCACATTCATGGTCATAGCCATATTCATCATAAGCATAAATATCATACTCTGAATCATCTAAATAATTTTCATTATTTTTATTTTGTTTATATTTTTTTATTGCTTTATATGAACAAAACGCTCCAACACCTGTTATCGCTACACCAGAATATAATAATATTTTTTTACCTTTTTCTCCTGCTTCTTTTTTCATTTTCTTATTTATTAAATATTTTATCATAGCACTTCTCCTTATTAATTGTCATATATTATAGTTATAGTATTTGTATTATTTCAATAATAATTATACTATTTTCAATTTACATTTTTTTCATTTTGACAGAGAGGTGATTAATTTTAATGGATTCAACTTTATTTAATTTATTATTAGGTATAGTAAGTATAGTTATAAGTGTTGGAGGAGTTTATTTAATAAATTTTTTAAATAATAAAATCGGAGCAGAAAAAACAAAACACTATTATGATTTAGCTCAAAAAGTTGTTATGTCTATAGAACAATCAAATCCTCAGTTAGCTGGTATTGATAAAAAAGAATTAGCGCTTAATAGATTAGTTGAGCTTTCAGATAATAAAATTACTAAAAAACAAGCGGATACTTTAATTGAAGCTGCTGTTTATGATATAAAAAAACTTCTAAAAAATAATATTAAATAGATTATGAAACCTCATCTTATATTGAGGTTTTATTTTATGTACTAATAATATTGTTTTATCATTAGTATTGTTATATCATATATATAACAGTTATTTCGGAGGTGAAAATATGATTTTAAATCTAGATTTTAATAGTGATAAATCAATCTATACACAAATTTGTGATGAAATAGTCAAAGCAATCGCTAAAGGTAATCTAAAAATAGATGAATCTCTTCCATCAGTTAGAAGTATGGCAGAAACTATAGGGGTGAATCTTCATACAGTTAATAAATCTTATAACGCACTTAAAGAAGAAGGATTTTTAAATATTGATAGAAGAAAAGGTGCAGTAGTTGCAACTCTTCCGATGAAAGAAGGTAATGAAACACTTGAAAAAAGCAAATTAGACTTAGAGCTTTTAATAGCTAGATGCTATTTATCTGGTATGAGCAAAGAAGATTTTCTGGATTTAAGTTCTAAATTGTTTGATAGTTATGAGGTGAAATATCATGAGTAAAATTGGTTGGCTAATGATGCTCCTTCCACATTTAATTATTATGTATCTTCTTTTTTATAACATGCAGTCACTTACAGGAAATAGACAATACTTTGGTGTTTCTATAAAAGAGGATTACATAAATAAAGAAGAATTTAAATTATTAAATAAAGAGTATAAGAAACTTTTAAATATAGGCTTTTTAGCCATACTTTTAATCTCTTTAATTCTTATATTTATAATGGATAAAGGCTCTTTTGCATTTACATTTTTTATATTATCCTCTATAGCCTATAGCTCTTTAATTTATATTAAAATTCATAATGAAACTAAAGCATTAAAACATAGATTATTAGAGACTAATGAAAATTGTGATATAAATTTATCTTCAAAATCAATAATAGATGTTAGTTTTATAAATAAAAGAGATAAAATTGTTAAAAAATTTAAATATATATATTTAATTCCTATATTTATAACATGCGTAGTATCTATCTATGCTTTTAGTCAGTATTCTAAAATTCCAGATATGGTACCTACTCATTGGAATTTCATGGGAGTCGCAGATAGTTTTATAGAGAAATCTTATTTTAATATAATATCATTAATATTTTCTCAATTAATACTAAGCCTTTTATTATCTTTTATATCTATTAGTAGTATAAAATCTAGAGTAAGAATAGACCCTGAAAATATTGAACAAAGTAAATTAGAAAATATTAAATATTTAAATAGAGTTGGATATACTTTTTTAGTTATTATACTCTCAATAAATTTACTTCTTACTAATTCACTTATGGCCTCTATTTATGGACCTAATTTAAATATAGTAGTTACAGGATTATTTTTCTTAGTTATTATTTCTTGTACTATTTATTTAACTTATATATATATAAAATCTCCAAATTCAAAATCTACATCATCTTATAGTCCCGATGATGATGAGAAATATTGGATATGGGGCTCTATTTATAATAATCCTAATGATCCATCTTTTATGGTTCAAAAAAGATTTGGTATAGGGTGGACTATAAATATTGCTACTCCACTTGGAAAAATATTTTTAATATGTACATTATTATTATTTGTATTTTTAATATTTGATTTTATAAAGTCATTCTTTTATTAATATATAAAAAGGTATCTTAAAATAAAGTTTTAATTATAATAACTTATTTTAAGATACCTTCTTTATTTTACTACTTCATATAGTTTCCTATATTTGCATTTTCATCTATTACACCTTCAATAACACTGTCTTTACTAGTCATTATAACAGTAACTCCTGGTCCATGACCTGATTTTATACAATCACTGTGTACTATAACTCCTATACTTACAGCACCTTTTAAGAATCCTACTCCATAAGTATTGTCGCAGTCTTGTAATAAAACTATATCTCCAAACTTTAACTTATCAAGTCCTAATCTTTTTATTTCTTCCATATCAGCAGTCATTATATCGTAATCTCCTGCATAGGCACTTGGTGATCCTATGCCTGATCCCATTAAGTATGGCGGTACTTTAGCAACAACATTTACTTTTAACTTATTATCTTCTTCTTTTATATCCAGCTTTTCAAATAGGTCTGGATCTATATTCATTATCTTAATATTTTCATAGTCTTCTAACTTTAATCCTTGACCATATGCTTTTATCATTATCTTATCATCTATTGCTAATTCTTCTAATATATCATTTTCAAAGTTTATTAATACATGGTCTATACCACCATGCATTCCTGTTACATAGCCACATTTTCCTTTAGCCTCTCCTGAAACTATTTTAGCTTCATTGCCTATACATGCAAAAGTCATTAAAGCTGCATTTTCAGATTGATTTTCATTTCTTATAGATACACCTGGCTCTACATGATCTCCTGCCCATCCAAAAGCACTATCCCCTATTTTAACGTTATAAGATATTCCTCCAGTTGCTGGAAGTATCATAGGATTTCCATCATGAGTTATTCTATAATTTCCTCCTATTGGATGATGTATCTTTCCTTGAACTGACCATTTTACTACTTTTTCTTTATTAGTTTTTATCATAGCTATTCTCCCTTATAAATTATCCCTATATTTTGTTATCTCTCTTTATAAATTGTAAATATATCTATTAAACTTCTTTAAGCTAATTGTATTATAAATATAATATACTATCAATTAGTGTAGTTTTATTTTTTCATATCCACTCCTGCTTATAGAAGCATTTACTATCTTGAATAAGAATAACCCAACAAATAAATTTATTATTATAGCAGGTAGAACAGCTACTAAGAATAGTGCCTCAAATGAACCTGGTAAACCAACTAATATTTGAGCTGATAGTAAAAATACGCATCCACTTAATAATGTTCCTATTGGTAGTATTGCTGATACTACTATTAAATCTTTCTTTTTATTCTTTAAATTTTTTATAAACGGTAATTTATATAAAATATACATTAACACGTATATTAAATTAACAGTAATTACTTTATCAATCATATTAGGCACTTGACCCGCAGGGAATTTAGTAGTTAATGCTGTAAATATTCCTGTTACTATTCCTGCAACTAAACAGCTTTTATAATCTTCTTTATTTAATATCATTATTGTAAATAGCATTATAAGTGCCATATCTGGCTGCATTGGTAATCCTAATGCTGGTGTTATTTGGTGTAATAATAACCCCATAGCTAAAAGTATTGAATTTAGAGCTAATTTTCTTGTATTTGTTTTCATAGTGTATCCTCCTAATATTTTGTAATTTAATAAATTTTTATTTTTCCAGTCTGACAAATCATTATCACTAAGTTCAAACTTTCATACCATTACCATCACCTGCCTTTTTTTGTAATAAAAAACTCCGCCCTAAATTAATAGGACGGAGATTATCCGCGTTGCCACCTAGTTTATATATGATAAAAAATACATCTATACCATATATCTCTCATTTTCAGGTACTATCATACCCTATTCGCTATAACGTGCGACACACGGTAAAGTCTACTCTCATAAATATGATTTCAATTTACTCCTCTAAGGTCCATTCACTAAATTTTTTCTTGCTAAGATTCCACCATCCTCAGCTCTCTATATTGAATCTAAATTTAGTTACTCTTCCTTGTCAAAGGATTTATTATTTTAATAATATTTCAATATTTTAATATTGTCAACTATTAATTATTAATAATTTTATATTTTATTATATGAAATTATTACATTATTGCTACAATTAATTCATATCTGTTCAATCAATAGAATAAATATATTATAATATTATTATATTAAAATATTTAAACTAAGGAGATTGTTATGAATAAAAATTGGAGTTGTCCTAAATGTTCTTGTAACACTTACCAAGTAGATGAATTTAATGCTACCGGTGGTGGTCTTGAAAAACTTTTCGATATCCAGAGTAAGAAATTTACAACTGTAACCTGTACTAAATGTAAATTTACAGAACTTTATAAAGCATCTTCTAGTGATTTAGAAAACATAATGGACTGGTTTATCGGATAAATATAAAAAGAGATATAAGTGTTATTTATATCTCTTTTTATATTTTATATTATTTTAAATGGATTTAAGTATATATCACTCTTAATAACATTTATTTCTTCAATATTATCTAAAAATCTTTTCATTACATCTTTAAAAATATCTTCACTTTCAAAATGCCCACAATCTATTATGCACATTCCCATATCAAGAGCATCTTGTGCGTCATGATATTTTACATCTCCTGTTATTAATACCTCTGCGCCTTGTCTCCCCGCTTTTTTGACCATATCAGCCCCAGATCCTGTTACTACTGCTACTTTATTAATTAATGTATCTAAATTTCCTACAACCCTTATATGATTCATATTTAACTTTTCTTTTATTAAGTTAGATAGATTTTCTAATGTAGTACTTTCATTTAGTCTACTAATTCTTCCAAGTCCAACAGAACTGCCTTTATTTTCAAGCTTGTATAAATCATAAGCTACTTCTTCATAAGGATGAGAACCTATCATTTTGCTTATTACTCCACCTAGGATTCTTTGAGGAACTATAGTCTCTATTTTAACTTCATTTACAGACTCTATTATTCCTTCATTTCCTATAAATGGGTTAGAGCCATCTAAAGGCTTAAAATTACCTATACCTTCGCTGTTAAAAGTACAATGACTATAATTACCTATGTGACCTGCTCCAGACGCTCCTAAAGCACTTTTTACCGCTTCTACATGACTATTTGGAACATATACTGCAAGCTTATATAGAACTTCAGTGTTTGTAATATCTAGTATTTTGGAATTTTCAAGACCTATCCTTTCCATAAAATAATCATTTAAACCATCAGATGCTATATCAAAATTTGTATGCATTGAGTAAAGAGCTACATCATTTTTTATAAGTTTATGTATTAATTTTCCCTTTAGATCAGATGTATTTATTTTATTTATCTTTTTAAATATAAAAGGATGATGAGTTATTATTAAATCTACATTATTGTTAATAGCTTCTTCTATTACATTTTCATTAGCTTCTAAGCTAACCATTACTTTTTTACTTCTAAATCAAAATCTCCAACTAAAAGACCTACATTGTCCCAGTCATAAGCTAAATTTAGTGGATATTTATTTTCTATTTGTTTTATAAGAGTTTTTAATTTCATATTAACCATCTCCATATAGTTTATAATATTATATTAATTTCTCAAGCTTATCTATTATGTATAAGCTTTCTTCTCTTTTCTTATCTATTCCTTCACCAGTTTTACCATCTATCTTATTTAATATAGATTTATATTTAAATATTTTTTTGTCTATAAATTCATTAAGTAAAGGATCTTTATTCTCTATAAGCTTTCTCCCTACTTCATAGTATATTTCATCTTCTACGACAGTATTTTTTCCAGTATATTTGGTAACTATTATTTCATATATTCTAAAATCTTCTTTGACTAATACCTCATCTATTATTTCATACCCATTATTTAAAAGATATTTTCTAAGTTCATCTTGTGCTTGCATAGGCTGAAGTATTAATTTTTCTACTGAGTGAGCTACTTCAGTTTTAGCTTCTAAAAGCTCACTTATTAATATTCCTCCCATACCTGCAATTATAACTTCATCTACTTCATTAACTTCTAGCACTTCAATCCCTGAACCTAATCTTAAATCAACCTTATCTAAAAGCTTATTATTTCTTACTTCACCTCTTGCATTTTCAAGCGGCCCTTTATTTACATCTGCAAGTATTGAAAATTCTACATGTCCTTTGTTTAATAAATAAACTGGTATATAACCATGATCCGTTCCTATATCTGCTACTCTTTTTCCTTTAGTTACTAATGATGCTATTTTTAATAATCTATCTGTTAATTTCAAATTTTTTCATCCTTTCTTAAATTTAAAGTATTTATAATAATATTATATAAAATCCTAATACTATTATTAGGAGGTGTTTACATTGTCTAAAATAAAAAACGTAAATCTGAGTATAATCCTACCTATAAATGGGGTGGAAATACTCTTCTTTGGTCTAATCAAACTGATCAAAAAATAATTCAGGAAGCCGAAGATGAAAATGCCTCTAAATTAAAATCAGATTTACAAAAAGAAATTAATTATGGAAAAAGAATTAATTATTGGCATTAATATATTAATTTCAATTCCACATATTAAAAATTCGCCTTTGTAA
>NZ_HG529352.1 GCF_000499525.1 Faecalimicrobium dakarense
ATTTTTAATATAAGTAAATTCTAGTCTAAGTAATCTCAAGTTTTTTTCGATCTACTTGGATGTCTTAATTTTCTTAATGCTTTAGCTTCAATTTGTCTTATTCTCTCTCTAGTTACATCGAACTCTTTACCTACTTCTTCAAGAGTTCTTGCTCTTCCATCTTCAAGTCCAAATCTTAACTTTAATACTTTTTGCTCTCTTTCATTTAATGAACCTAATACGTCCTCTATTTGTTCCTTCAGTAAAGAGTATGCTGCTGCCTCTGCTGGTGCTGGAGCATCGTCATCTGGTATGAAATCTCCTAAATGACTATCTTCTTCTTCTCCTATTGGAGTTTCTAAAGATACTGGGTCTTGAGCTATTTTCATTATCTCTCTTACCTTTTCTTCAGTCATTTCCATTTCTTTAGCTATCTCTTCAGGCTTTGGGTCTCTTCCTAACTCTTGAAGTAATTGTCTTGATACTCTTATTAATTTATTTATTGTTTCAACCATATGAACTGGTATTCTTATTGTTCTTGCTTGGTCAGCTATAGCACGAGTTATAGCTTGTCTTATCCACCAAGTTGCATAAGTACTAAATTTGAATCCTTTAACATAGTCAAATTTTTCAACTGCTTTTATAAGACCTAAGTTTCCTTCTTGTATTAAATCTAAGAAAAGCATTCCTCTACCAACATATCTTTTAGCTATACTTACAACAAGTCTTAAGTTGGCTTCTACAAGTCTTTGTTTAGCTATTTCATCACCTTCATGCATTCTTCTAGCTAACTCAACTTCTTCATGTGGTTTTAGTAGTGGTATTTTACCAATTTCTTTTAAATACATTCTAACAGGGTCATCTATGCTTATACCTTTTGGTAAAGATAAATCTATTGGTTCTAAATCCATTTGGTTTTCTTCTTTAGATAGTTCTTCATCCACACCTTCATCTAGATTTTCCATATCTAATTCGTCATCTGCCGAAAAATCAATTTCTACTTTATCATTTTTAGTTTCCGTTACTTCTATTCCTAGATTTCCTAATGTTTCATAAAGATTTTCTATTTGATCTTTATCTAAATCCGTTTCTGAAAAAGCTTCCATTATTTCAGCCAGAGTAAGAGACCCTTGCTTTTTACCTTTTTCTATTAAACTTTTTGCCGTTATCCTTTTTGATTCTTTTTTTCCATTTTTATTTTCCATACTCGTGCCTCCTTCCTTATTATAGTTTTTGTAGTGTTCTTCTTATTTCAACTATTTTTAAAGCAATTTCCATAATCTTACCATCTACCTCTTTCGCATCATTATTGTGTTTATTATCTTCAAGTGTCTTCTGTTCTTCTAGCAATATATTAATTTTTTCGTGAAGATTATTTTTCTTCATATTTTTTATTATTTCATCTATATTTTTAACATTATTTAAGTTCATATTATCTAAAGATATGCTCTCTAAATCTTTCAAATATTCTTCGGATATGTTTAAACTTTTAATTTTGTCAATAGTTATTTTATCCAATTCTTGATTTTTAATTATAAAATTTAAAATTTCTTTACTATCTTTTGATAAAAAATCATTTTCGTCAAGCCTTAATAATGCAATTTCTCTAAGATTTTTATCTTCTAGCATTATTTTTATAAGATTTTCCTCAACGAATTTTTTACCACCTATTATTGTCTTTGGTTTTTCAATAACTTTTTCTTCTTTTTTATTTGGATATTTTTGATATTTTTTATTTTCTATCTTATTGTAATTTTTACCATATACTTCTCTTTTTATAGATTCGACACTTATGTCAATTTGGCTACTTAGGTATTTAGTATAGTAGTCTATCTCAACAGGACTTTTTATTTCCTTTATAATTTTAGAAGCTTCTTTCGCAAACTTCACCCTATCATCATCTTTTTGCAAGTCAAATTGCATCTTAAGATGATCTATTTTAAATTTTATTTGGTGAGTGGAAAGTTCCATTGCTTTCTTAAATTCTTCTAATCCATACTTTCTTATAAATTCATCTGGATCTTTAGTTTCCTTTAAATCCAATATTTTAATATTCATATCTAACTTATTAAGTATTTCTATAGCTCTTAAAGTTGCTTTGACTCCTGCTTCATCTGAATCATAAGATATAATAGCTGTATCTGCATATCTTTTAATTAGCATTCCTTGTTGCTCTGTTAATGCCGTTCCAAGTGTTGCTACTACATTTTTTATTCCATATTGATAAAGTGATATTAAGTCCATATATCCTTCAACTAAGACTACAGTTCTATCCGTTATATCTTTTCTTGCAAAATTTAGACCATATAAATTTTGTCTCTTATTAAATATTAAAGTATCTGGAGAATTTAAGTATTTAGGTAAAGAGTCGTCTAATACTCTTCCACCAAAGCCAATTACATTACCTCTATAATCAAATATCGGAAACATTACTCTATTTCTAAATTTATCATAGGCTTTATTTCCTTCTTTTGTATATGTTATTAAACCACATTCTGATAGTTCTTCTTTTGTATATCCTTTAGATTGTAAGTAATCCATAAGAGCATTCCATGATGCTAATGAATATCCAAGTCCAAACTTTTTTATTATTTTATCATCTAGTCCTCTACTTCTTAAATATTCATATCCATGGTTTTTACCATTTCCTAAATTTGCGAAATAGAATCTAGCTGCTTGTCTATGTATGTCTTGGAATTTATTGATTTTTTCCATTTTAACTTTTGTCGCTTCATCCATATTAGTATTAATTTCAACACCACATTGTTTCGCTAACAATTTAAGTGCATCCATAAATTCTAAATTTTCCATACTCATGACAAATTTTATTACGTCTCCACCTTCTCCACATCCAAAGCATTTGTACATTTGCTTTGCAGTACTTATGTAGAATGATGGTGTTTTTTCGCCATGAAAAGGACATAATCCCTTAAAATTTGACCCAGATGGTTTTATACTCATATACTGGGATATTACATTCACTACATCGCATCTACTTTTAACTTCTTCTATTATTTCTTTTATATCATTCATATTATCACCTTCTGGTGTAATTTTTGTCTAACATATCTATTTTACATTATATTATCAATTTGTCAAATACACATTATACAGATTTCGACTTTTTTTGTTAATATCCTTCTTAAAAATCGATTTTTTTTACTTTTTTCATTTTTTATTGATTTTTACGTATATTTATTGATTATACACATAAATTTAGATAATTAGACTATCACAAATATTTATGTTAATTTTAATAATCATTTTATTATAATTAAGATTTTTGTAATTTTAAATTTGCTAATTTAATTTTTCCTATTTTAATTAGATTTACCCATATTTTTTGATATTTAAATAATTTTTATATTATACTGGTGTATTTATCAATTTAATAAAAATAAAAAAGAGGCTATAGCCTCTTTTTATTTTATAGAATTCATTAAATCTTCAAATTCATTAAAGTGAAGTGATTGCATTCCATCTGATAATGCATTAATAGGATCTGGGTGTACCTCAACCATTATTCCATCAGCACCAGCTGCGAGTGCAGCTATAGACATTGGTTTTACTAAATATCTAATTCCACATGCATGAGAAGGGTCTACTATTACAGGAAGTCCCGTTTCTTTTTGAATTATAGGAACTGCTGCTAAATCTAATGTATTTCTAGTATAATCATTATATGTTCTTATACCTCTCTCACACATTATAATGTTTTGATTACCCTCTATAGCTATATATTCTGCTGCTCCTATCCACTCATTAATTGTAGAACTTAAACCTCTTTTTAACATAACAGGTTTATTTTGTTTTCCAACTTCAGTTAGTAACGTGAAGTTTTGCATATTCCTTGAACCTATTTGAATTATATCTGCAACTTCGCATAGCTTGTCCATTTCTCTTATATCCATTAGCTCTGTTATTACAGCTATACCAGTTTCTTTTTTTACTGCTTTTAATATTTCGAGTCCTTCTTCCTTTAATCCTTGGAACGAATTTGGAGATGTTCTTGGTTTATAAGCTCCACCTCTTAATATGTTTGCACCCTTGCTTTTAACAAATTTAGCTGTCTCTAATAACTGTTCGTAGCTTTCAATAGCACATGGACCTGCCATTATAAGTTTATCTTCTTTTACTATTAGTTTTTTGTCATTACTATCTATTTCAAATTTTAAATTTTCATTAAATAGGTTTTTTTTCATCACCTATGTACTCCTTTACTTCGTCTCTTTCCTCATTTGTCAAAGAGTTTAAGTACTCACTTATTACTTTTCCCTTTATCAAAAGACTTTGATTTAAGTCCATTAAAGGTATAAGCACAAATGCTCTCTCGCTTATTCTTGGATGAGGCAGAGATAAATTTTCATTGTTTAATATTATATCATTAAAAAATAATATATCAACATCTATAGTTCTTGGTCCCCATCTTATTATTCTCTCTCTATTTAACTTTTGTTCAACATCCTGGCAGATTTTTAATAATTCATACTTATCTAAAGAAGTTTCTATTTCTAAGCATAAATTTAAAAAATCAGCTTGATCTGTATATCCCCATGCCTTTGTTTCATACAGCTTTGACTTATTTGTAATTTTTATATTATTATTATTTGATAATATTTCACATGCACTATTAATATAATCTAGCCTATCTCCCATATTAGTTCCTAGCCCTAGGTAAGCTTTATTCATCCTTTGCTCTCCTTATTTCTACTCCAAAATAATCATATATACCATTTACTGGAGCTTCAGGTTTTTTAACTCTAACCATCACTTCTTTTATAAGTTCAAATTTTGAAAGCACTTCTTTTGCTATATTCTCTGCTAAACTTTCAATTAAATTGAATCTCTTATTTTCTGCTATATATTTTACCACTTCATATACATCAGCATAACTAACAGATTTAGTCATATCATCAGTATCTCCTGCTTCTTTTGTATCTAGGTAAAGTTCCATATCTATGAAAAATTTTTGCCCTAATACATTTTCTTCTTTTAAAACTCCATGATATCCATAAAATCCTAAATTATTTAATAATATTTTATCCATATAAATCCTACCTTCTATATATGGCATCTGCCATTTTAGCCGCTCTTAAATTTTCTTTTATATCATGAACTCTAACTATATCTACTCCATCTCTAATACCTAAAACAGTTGTAGCTACAGTGCCTTCAACTCTTTCCTTTGGTTCAACATTTAATACTGCTCCTATTACAGATTTTCTTGATGTTCCAAGAAGTATCGGATATCCTAATTCATTTAGTTCATCTAATCTTTTTAATACCTCTAAGTTTTGTTCAACTGTTTTTCCAAATCCAATTCCTGGATCTAATACTATTTTTTCTTTATCTATGCCTGCCTTTATTCCTATCTCAATACTTTCAATCAAAAATTCCTTTATAGATTCCATTATATCTTTATCGTATTCAGTTCCATCTTGATTGTGCATTATACAAACATGTGCATCATGCTTGGCAATTACATTTGCCATATTTTCATCTTTTCTAAGTCCCCAGATATCATTTATCATTTCAACACCTAATTTAAGTGCACCATCTGCAACTTCTGATTTATACGTATCTACTGATATTGGAACTTGTATTTCTTTTTTAAGTTCTTTTATAACTGGTATTATTCTTCTTAACTCTTCATCTTCATCTACATATTTATGACCTGGCCTAGTTGATTCTCCACCTAAGTCTATTATATCTGCGCCTTCATTTATCATATCTTTAGCATGCTTTATAGCAGTTTCTAGACTATTAAAGTTTCCTCCGTCAGAAAAGCTATCTGGAGTAACATTTAGTATTCCCATTATATAAGTCTTCTTACCGTAATCAAACATTTTATTTATTCTCCTATTTAAACTATCTCATATTTATTAAACTCATAGCTTCTGCTCTTGCTGCTATATCTTTTTCAAATAGACCTCTTACAGCTGATGTTATAGTTTTTGACCCTGGCTTTTTTACACCTCTCATTGTCATACACATATGTTCTGCTTCTACAACTACTACTACACCGTATGGTTGTAATTCTTCCATTATTATATCTGCTGCATCTTTAGTTATTCTTTCTTGTAACTGAGGTCTTTTTGCTAATGTTTCTATTACTCTAGCAAGTTTAGAAAGTCCTGTTAATCTACCATCTTTAGGTAAATATGCTATATGAGCTTTTCCAAAGAACGGTACTATATGATGTTCACAGCATGAATAGAAGGGAACATCTTTTACTATAACTAGTTCTTCGTGTTTTTCTTCTTGGAAAACAACCTTTAAATGCTCTTTTGGATCTTGATGAAGACCTGCAAATATTTCTTCATACATTCTAGCTACTCTATCTGGTGTATCTATTAATCCTTCTCTATTAGGATCTTCTCCTATAGCTTCTAATATATCTCTAACTGCATTTTTTATCTTATCTTTATCTACTTTGCTCATTGGCTTAACCCCCGTATTAGTAAGTCATCTTTATATTTTTACTTATTGTTATATTATCAAAAACATAATTATAAACATTCATTAAATCTTCATATCTATAATTTTTGTATATATTTTGTATTAAGTTAAAGAGTTCTTCATTTTCTTTTTTTAATGTTTTAATTATTTTTTTATCCTTTGGAATCCATTTATTGTTTATACTAAAATACCCAACTATTATATCTTTTAAATATAAATTAGTCAAAAATTCATATTCATAATTTTGATATTCATCTTTAAACTTTAATCTTTGAATTTTAGACTCTATTTCAGATTTTAAAAATGATTTTTCTCCTTGTGATAACTCATTTGGACCTTCCATATACTTTGATTTACACAAGTTAATTAAACCATATGATATATTATTTTTATCATATATAGTTTTAGCATCTTTCATTTCATTTAAGAAAAAGTACTCTTTACTATTTACAAAATATCTTACTCCATCTTTTGAAAAATAATTTATATCAAACTCTATCCCCTGTACTTCTTTTATTACCCTTATCTGATTATTATCTTGATTTGAAAACACAAATATATCAATATCATTTATCTTAGTATCTTCTATACTCAAATCATATGATTTTGCAGAACCTACTAAAAAAATTGCCTCTGTATCTTCATCTTTAATTATATTTTCTATTTCTTCTTTGTATATTTCATAAAGCTTATTTTCCATTTTTTTCTCCACTAGCTTTCATTTAAATAAGCTAGTATTTTCTCAAATAATTGATTTTTTTTATCATAAATAATATCTTCTATTTGTACAACTTTCATAGCTCCCATAAGAGCATTTGTCACAAATACAAAGTCAAAATTTTTAATTTCTTCTATATTTATAAGAGATTCCCTTACTTTTATGTTAAATTCGTCACAAGCCTCTAAAATCCTTCTTTTTGTTGTGCCGTTTAATGCTGGTAAATCATTACTTGGAGTATATAAAACATTCTCTTTTATAAAAAATATATTACTCATAGAACACTCTAATATGTCGTTATTCATATCAGTAAATATGCCATCATTAAATCCATTACTATCTGCATAATTTTTAGTATATATATTTTCAAAATAGTTAGTTGTTTTATGCTTATAGAGTATACTATTTCCTCTTTTTATAGGAGAAATATTTAACTTAAATCCTTTTTCATAACTTTTATCATTATAAGGTATATTTCTGGTCGATATATTATAACCTTCATCAAATATAGTTAATCTTAATGCTTTATTAAAAATATTATGTTCTTCTATGTAATTTAGGATTTCAGACTCTAAGAACTCCCTTTTATAATTTGTATTAATATTTAATTCTTTTATAGAATTAAATATTCTATCCATATGTAAACTTAAGTTAACTTTACCTTCTTTTACTTTAATAGTTTCAAACAATCCAATACCAAATTTAGCTAGGCTACTTTCAAAAGATAAATTATTCTTCATAATATCCCCTTAATGTTTTCATTATAGACTTTGCTTTATCTAAAGTTTCTTGGTATTCATCTTTAGGATTTGAGTCCCAAGTCATGCCCCCACCAACTTGGAAGTAAACATCATCATTTTGTTTGATAACTGTTCTTATTGCAATATTTAGATCCATATCTCCATTAAATCCAATATAACCTATAGACCCTGTATATACATTTCTTTGAGTAGGCTCTAATTCATCTATAATTTCCATAGCTCTAATTTTTGGTGCTCCTGTTATAGATCCTCCAGGGAATGTTGCTTTTATAATATCTACACAATTTTTATCATTTTCTAATTCTCCTACTACTGTAGCAACTAAATGGTTTACATTAGCATATGGCTCTATTATAAATAATTCTGGTACTTTTACACTTCCTATTTTTGATACTCTTCCTATATCATTTCTTTCTAAATCTACTATCATAAGTAATTCTGCTCTGTCCTTTTCACTATTAACTAACTCTTCTTGAAGTCTTAAATCTTCTTCTATAGTTTTACCTCTTGGTCTTGTACCTTTTATTGGTCTTGTTTCAATTTTTTTATTTATGCATTTTATGAATCGCTCCGGTGAATTTGATAGAATATTGCTTTGTTCAAAGTTTAAAAATGCTCCAAATGGTGCTGGACTAATTCTTCTTAAGTCTCTATATAATTCAAAACTTGATAAGTTTGTTTTTCCACTAAATCTTTGTGTTAGATTTGCTTGATATATATCACCTTGTTTTATGTAGTTTTGCACTTTTCTAACTGCATCTTCAAATTCTGACTTAGTAAAGTTAGATTTTAATTTGATAGGTTCAACGTCTTTTTCTTCATAACAAATATTATCTATACCTAAATTTTGAGATTTTATTATTTTTTTCTCTATTTCAGATATTAATTTTTCTTCTTTATTTAAATCTAAATCAGGTGTAGCTATGTACGTTTTTTCTTCTAAGTGATCTATTACTATTACATGATCGTATAATCCAAAGTATAAATCATACACATTTGTATCATCTTTAGCAGTTCTAGGAAGTTTTTCTATATAATTACCTAAGTCATATGATAAATACCCTACAGCCCCTCCTATAAATGGAAGATGCGTATTATTTTCTACTTTATATCTATCTAACTCTTTTTGTAAATTATCAAGTGGATTACTTTCACTATTTTTATATTTTAATACTTTAAATGGATTACAGCCTATAAATGAATATCTACCTAATTTTTTAGGATCCATTGCACTATCTAATATGAAACTGTCTTTCTCATCTTTAAATATTGTAAAAATTTCAAAAGATTTTAAACTAGTATTTATCTCTTTTATCATATTAATCACCCACCTTAGTTCTTACTTTTTCTATAAAATTTCTAAGTATTTCATGCCCTTGTTCTGATAATATAGCTTCTGGATGAAACTGTACACCTTCTATTAAGTAGTTTTTATGTCTAATTCCCATTATTTCATTTTTATTAGTCACAGCTGTTACCTCTAACTCTTCTGGCAAACTATTTTCATCTATTATTAGTGAGTGATATCTAGTTACATTTAAAGGATTTTTTAAACCTTCAAATACACCTTTATTATTATGTTTTATTTTATGTACTTTTCCATGAACTGGCTCGCTTGCTTTAATAACTTTTCCACCAAATACATGTCCTATAGTTTGATGCCCTAAACAAATTCCAAGTATTGGCTTTTTACCTTTAAATTCATTTACTACATCTATACATATACCTGACTCTTTTGGTGAACAAGGTCCAGGAGATAAAATTATTATTTCTGGATTTAGCTTTTCAATTTCTTCTATACTTACTTCATCATTTCTCTTTACTACTACCTCTTCTCCTAACTCTCCAACATACTGAACTAGGTTATAAACAAATGAATCGTAGTTGTCTATCATAAGTATCATTTCTACTTCCCCCCTGGTTTTACTTTTAATATTAAATTTTTCTATATACAATTTCTTTCATATATAAACTTTTTCAAGCATATATTGACCATATATATTAGCTATATATTTTTAATTATATAGTCTTTTAGAAATGTATGTCAACGAAGTTATTTTTTCAAAAATTTACAACTAACTCATATAGTATATTTATTCCTTTTGTACAAAAACTAACTTAAAATATCTCATTTTTGGAGGTTAAAAAATGGATAAATACATTATTATAAGATCAGATACCAAATCTATATCACCTCCTATGTCAAAACAGGAAGCCATAAAAAAACTTAAGCAATATGATAAGGATGGTATTTGTAGTTACTTAGTTCATAAAGGTATATCATTTGATAATTCATCCTCTCCTAATATTTATAAATAACAAAACAAAGAGAAGCTATATGCTTCTCTTTGCTATTTTATATCTAGAATTATAGTACTTGTCTTTTTTTCCTTTTTGTTCTCTAGATTCTATTAATTCGTTAATTTTACTTATATATTTATCATCATCACTTATTCTTATAAGACTAGATAAATAATAACCATCTGTACTCTTTGGAACTTTTTTATTTATTACTAAGTCTATTGCTGTTTTAGCAGCTTCAAAGTGCTTGAGATGGGTATGACCTTCTTGAAAACTTTTTTTTGTATTATATACTACATAACCTTCTTTTACTTGGAATATCATAAATTCTTTTCTCTCATAAATTTTATTATACATTTAATCAATCCTTTTCAAGATAGTCTTACTATATAATATATTAATTTTTTTTGAAAATGTTGTATGATTTTATATTAAAATATATTATGTAGAATATAGAATTAATATTAAACCTGTTTATTTTTCCTATATCGTATATATATTCTTTTAAATTTTCTTATATTACTTCTTTTACTTAAGTCAAATACATTTAACTTAGATTTAAAATTTAATAAATAATCAATAAAAAGAGCCTCACTA
>NZ_HG529353.1 GCF_000499525.1 Faecalimicrobium dakarense
ACTATTGAGGCCCTTTTTATTGATTATTTATTAGTTCTGATACTGTTACAAACTTAAATCCTTTTTCAATCATCTTTGGTATTAATAAATCCAGTGCTTCAACTGTATTATCAGTAGCATAATCATGAAGTAAAACTATATCACCATTTTTCACGTTATTTACTATAGTATCTGAAATTTTCGATGCCGGAGGATTTTTCCAATCTTTGGCGTCAACAGTAGTCCATAAAACTATTTTATAACCTAATTTTTTAGCTATTTCAGATAATGATTTTTCATTATAACTCCCAAATGGTGGTCTAAATAAAGTAGGTTTTTTGCCTGTATGCTTTACTAATGTTTCTTCACATTTTAAAATTTCATCTTCAATTTGTGAACTACTTAAATTACTTATATCTGGATGACTAAAAGTATGATTTCCTATTTCATGGCCTTCCTTATTTGCTCTAACTAGTGGTTCTGTATACCAATTGGCATGCTTTCCTGCAATAAAGAAAGTTGCTTTTACATCATATTTTTTTAGAACATCTAAAACTTGATTTGTTTCTTTAGGGTGCGGTCCATCATCAAATGTAAGAGCTATAAGTTTTTTATTCCTAGATCCACTTTTTACAAGAACTTCCTCATCCTTGACTGCATATACAGATAAGCTTAGACCTAGAACAAATACTAAACTTAATATTACTACTAATGCTTTATATTTTTTATTATGTCTCATGATAATGACTTCCTTTCATACTTTTTCTATATATAGAAATTCTGAGTATAATATATAGTATAATGTCCTCCAAATACTACACCTACTCCTATATATTTATATTCCCCTAAAATATTTTTTCTATGACCCTCAGAATTCATCCAAGCCTCATGTGCATATACTGCACTAGTTTGCCCTGCTGCGATATTTTCTCCAGCTCCCATATAAAATATCCCTTGTTTTTTCATTCTATCAAAAGGACTTTCATTACTTTTATTTACATGATCAAAATAATTTTTTTCCATCATATCTTTACTATGAAACCTTGAACTTAAAGTTGCCTTTTCACTATATTTTAAAGAATTTAATCCATTTTGTAGTCTAGTGCTGTTAACTAAATCTATAGTTTGTAATTCAAAACTTTTTTTAAGATCTTCACTTCCTTTTGGATATATACCGTTTAAGCTTTCTTCTGCTTGCTCTGATACAACCTGGTATGAACGTATTCTGTTATTTTCATAAATATCATAAAATACAGTAATATATTTGTTATCTATATTTATTACGTCATATTGATCATTAGAATTTATTATGTATCTAGTATTTCCTTTTTTCTTATATTCTAGTGGCTTGTAATTTTTTCTTACAAATTCTTTATTATCATTTATCTTTATATTTTCTAATTCAATAGAGTTTATAGAGTTGCTATAAATTGCAACCACTTTTTCTCCTTCTATTCCGACCATTGCAAAATCTTTTCCGTATCTATTATACACATACCAACCAAAGGAATACTCACTATTATCTATTCTATCTGGACTTCCAATTAAGCTTATTACGTGTTCTTTGCTATCTCCTAATTTTATACTTTCAAGATTTTTAATATTAAACTTAATTTCATTAGTATTTTCATTTATCTGCTGATTTAATACTTTAGTATCTTTAGATATATTTTTATTAAATAATCCTTCTTTAAAATCAGAATTATAAAAATAAACACCTAATAAAATTATTAATATAAATATTATTTTTTTCAATTTACCACACTCCAATAAATTTTTACTCTTTAACATAGTGTACACTTATAAGATATTCATACTATTATTTTTTAATAATTATATTTTAGTGTCTATTTTGTTACTATTTTAAATACAAAAAACCCCTAAAATTTAGGGGCTTTTAATATATTAAAATTCTGCATTCTTTGGAGTTCTTGGGAATGGTATTACGTCTCTAATGTTTGCCATACCAGTCATATACATTATTATTCTTTCAAATCCTAAACCAAATCCTGAGTGAGTAGCTGTTCCGAACTTTCTAAGTTCTAAGTACCACCAGTAATCTTCTTTGTTTAGTCCCATTTCATCTATTCTTTCAAGTAATTTATCTTCTCTTTCTTCTCTTTGAGAACCACCAACTATTTCTCCTACTCCTGGAACTAATAAGTCCATAGCTCTAACTGTTTTTCCATCTTCATTCATTCTCATATAGAATGCTTTTATATCTTTTGGATAATCAGTAACAAATACTGGTGCTTTAAATATTTGTTCAGTTAAATATCTTTCATGTTCAGTTTGAAGGTCATCTCCCCATTTAACTGGGTATTCAAACTCATGACCTGATTCTTGTAACATTTCAACTGCTTTAGTATAAGTAAGTCTAGTAAATTCTGAGTTTACTACATTGTTTAATCTATCTAATAATCCTTTATCTATGAAGCTGTTGAAGAATTCCATTTCTTCTGGAGCATTTTCCATTACGTAGTTTATAACGTATTTTATCATATCTTCAGCAAGTTCCATATTGTCTTCTAAATCAGCAAAGCATATTTCAGGCTCTATCATCCAAAACTCAGACGCATGTCTTTGTGTAAATGAGTTTTCAGCTCTAAATGTTGGTCCAAATGTATAAACATTTCTAAATGCTAAAGCCATTATTTCAGCATTTAATTGACCAGAAACTGTTAAGTTAGCTTCTTTACCGAAGAAATCATTGCTATAATCAACTTTTCCATCTTCAGTAGTAGGTATGTTAGTTAAATCCATAGTTGTTAATCTAAACATCTCTCCAGCACCTTCACAGTCACTTCCTGTTATGATTGGTGAATGAGCATATACAAAGTTTCTATCTTGGAAGAACTTGTGTATAGCATACGCTGCTAAAGATCTTACTCTAAATACTGCTGAGAAAGTATTACTTCTTGGTCTTAAATGAGCTATTGTTCTTAAGTACTCAAGAGTATGTCTTTTCTTTTGTAGTGGATATGAACTATCTGATTCACCTTCTACCACTATATTTGTAGCTTGTATTTCTACAGGCTGCTTAGCTCCTTCAGTTGAAACTAATTCACCTTCTACAAGTATTGATGAGCTTATTGGTAATTTCGTTAATTCTTTAAAGTTTTCTAATTTTTCGTCAGATAAAACTACTTGCATATTTTTAAAGAAACTTCCGTCATTTAATTCTACGAACCCAAAGTTCTTAGATGATCTAGATGTTCTTATCCATCCAGCTACTTTCACAGTTTTTCCAATATATTCTTCTTTTTGTCTGTATAATTCTTTTACTGTTACAAATTCCTTTTGCATTTTATTTTCCTCCTCATATTATTTATCTATAATAAAAAAAGCCCTTCATCCCATAAAAGGGACGAAAGACTGTACTTTCGCGGTACCACCCTAGTTGTCAAATAATTGACCTCTTAGTTAAGCTTTGCTTATAGTCTATAACGGGACTTCCCGTCTAAGCCTACTCTCTTAAGGATTTCGGTTAGAGACTCCAAGATGTTCTTCAATATAAACTTCGTATTGAGCTTTCACCATCCTCAACTCGCTGAAACTACATTTTATATCTAATCTTCTTTTCATAGTCTTTATTTTTCATATTATTTCAATTATTTAACAAGATTATACCAACATATAAAATTTTAGTCAATATATTATTTTACTTGTAACTTTTAAATGACTAAAATTTTATTTTTTACAAATAATAGTAATTGGAGGTGATTATTTGAAATATATATTATTTTTTCTTATTATACTTTCTTTTATAGGTCCAACTGCTGATAGTAATAAAAGTCTCGGATCTGTATTTAAAGATGGCTTTTACAATTATATAACTTGTTTAGATAATACATTTAACTATTTAGCTGATAATGTTGATGCTTTTTCTATATTAGCAGAGATACCATATGAAAAAGCCTATAAAGATGTTATGGATAATAGGCATCTTACAAAACATCTTGTATCTTCGGGTGAAACATTAGATGACATTATAAAAAAGTATAATACCAATATTGATGATATAGAAAATTTTAGGAAAGTTGTATATAAAGAAAATGAAGGAATTGTGTCTAAATCTTATGATGTTCAATCTGGAGAATATATAGTTATTCCATCTGATTAGTAATTTATATATAAAAA
>NZ_HG529354.1 GCF_000499525.1 Faecalimicrobium dakarense
ATATATTATAATCTACTTCCATTATCTACCCAGTCTTTAGCTTCTTCAACATTGTCTAAAGATGGAATAGTCACTTTACTATGAGGCTTTAGTTTATCTATATCTGCCCAAGCCGCAGTTGACTCACTATTAGTTGGTCTATGTTTTTTTAACCTTTCATTATTTGCTCCACTTAGTGCTTTAGTTTTATCATTATTCAAAAAAATCACCTCTTTTTCTTTTATCTTAGTTTTAACCATTATTTATTTTACAATTCATATTAATTTTAAATATTCTTTGCAATGGCTTGTGTTGTACTTTGTATGTTTAAAATTCCATATCCTTGAGAGCTATTTGGATAAATAAATATCTCTTTTTTTGTTGCCCCAAGCATTAAATATGTTTTTAGTACTTGTGTAAATAAGCTTCTTCTTGCAAAAGGACTTTGTTGACCGATATATTCCATAATTAAGGCTAATGCTCCAGATACAACGGAGCTACTTACACCTGTTCCTGTAGCTTTAGCATAGTTTTGATTTATAAATGTTGATATTATATCAACTCCTGGGGCTACTATGTCAGGCTTTGTATATCTTTCTTTTACTGGACCTTTTGATGAACCTATCCACATACTATTTGTTTTATTATTATATGTACCAACAGTTATTACACCTTCTGTTGTTCCATACAATGTTATTGTTGTGTAAGAACTCGGGTCTATAAATCTTGTATCCTGGCTCATTAAATTTTTATTAGGTAGATATACGTCATAATCTCCTGTTATCATAAACTCAGGGTATAACCTTAAGGTCCATATCCCAGGCTTTATATTACCTATTCTTATCATTAGCTCTTCATTTCCTGAAAAAATCCATGGATAAGTAAGAAACATTTCAAAAGTTGAATTTTCTAAGTTGAATGTTCCTCTATACACTTGAATATCAGGAGAATATACTACTGGATCGCTCATTTCTCCTGATGGTGATATTAAAATCGAAGCAATTTTTCCTGGTCCATTTGCAGCAACTGTTATATCTAATGCTTTTTGTTCTCCAACCTGTATAATTATATCTTGAGCTGTTTTATCATTTCTAAATGTACCTTCATAGTGGATATCTGTATTACCTTCATTTCCTGCACCGCTAACTACAACTATCCCTGAACTACTTAACTCAGGAAATGTATCTAATAAATTAGTTATTATAACAGACTTTGACCTATCAGCTACAGTTAAATTTATTATTAATAATTTCTCAACTTTCTTTGATACATTTATTACGTACTTTATAGCTGCTAAAAAGTCTGTGTTTAGGTAGTTTATTCTCCCCTCTTTATAAGTTCCTTCATAGTGTCTTAGTTTAACAACTACTAATTCACTATTAATTGCTACTCCTTTATAAAGTGAGTTTAATCTTCCGTTTCCAGCTACTATTCCAGATGCCATTGTTCCTGTTCCAATATTATCCACACTTAAACTTGGGTCTTTATCTGCTATTGCCTTATTTATTTCTTCTCTACTAAATTCACTTCCAAATATCATTCCCTCTGGAGGAGATTTTTTATTACTTTCTTGATCCCAAATAGATACTATTTTACTAGTACCATCATTTCTTATAAAATCTGGATGTAAATAATCTATTCCAGAGTCTATGATAGCAACTAGTATACCTGATCCAGATACATTTAGATATGGATGATTATATATATAGTCTGTTCCCGCGGCAGTTGTTACTGTTTCTCCCCTTAATAATGATTCATCTATTTGAATTAAAGAACTTAATGCCGATTCTCTTTGCCACCATGCAACCTCTGGTATTTTATTTAGAGTTGTTTCATTAAAATTTGCAGGTACATATATAACAGCAAGTTGTTCATTTAAAATCATATATTTGTTAATATTATTTTGTGTTAAGGCCTTAACTATATCCCCTTGATAAATTATGGTATATGACGTTTCCATATTCCCTCCTTATCTTAATTGATCAAAAATATTTCTTATATTAAGAACACCATATCCATAACTATTGTTAGGATATGAGATATTGCTATCTCTTACTGCACCAGCTCTAAAATAGGTTCTTATCTTTTGAACAAATGCTTTTTCTGGATATCTCCTCTCAACTAAAACATATTGTAAAAATAAGGCAGCACATCCTGATGCATATGCTGATGCTGGAGCTGTACCTGTAATCATTGCATATTTTCCTCCTGGATACGGTGCTATTATATTTACACCTGGAGCAACTATGTCTGGTTTTTGTAATCCTGATATAGCTGGTCCTCTTGACGAACTTTGCCATAAACTACTATTTATTGTATTATAAGCTCCAACTGTTATAATATCGTCATATGTTGCCGGGTATGTTATTGTCTCATTTGGGTCTGGGTTTCTAAACTTAGTTCCAGGATCTATAAATACTCTGTTTGGCAAATATACATTATATATTCCATTTGTTATATAGTCTCCTGTAAGTCTAATTTTCCAAACCCCCCTTTTTGCACTAGTTAAACCTATTATTGTGTGTTGCTGGCCTGAATAAGTCGTTGGATAAATATATGTTATTGAATATCCCGTTGATTCTAAATCAAACGTACCTGCTATTCGAGTATAATTTGCTACATCTATCTCCTTACTTATCTCTCCTGTTGGAGTTACTATAGCTACTTTCACTATATCCGGTTTATTTATCCACACTTGAATTTCAAGATTTTCTTCATTATTTGTTAATTCAAACTCAACTTCCTTAACATCTCCCTTGTATAAAATTCTTCCACTTGTATGAGTTTGAGTATTCCCTTCATTTCCTGCTGCTGTTACTAAACAGATTCCTCTAGAATAAAAAGCTTGTTGAGTAATGCTTCTAACAGATAATCCAACAGAACTATTGGTTCCATACATTGTATCAATCACTATTGGTAGATTATTTTCCAATGCTTTTTGAGTAACATACTGATTTGCAAGAAAAGCCATAGCATTATTATAGTATCCATTTATTTTATCCATTTTGACTACTATTAAATCTGAATCTTCTGCAACTCCTGCATACTCACTATTTACTTTTCCAAGGCCAGCACATATTCCTGATATCATAGTTCCATAACCCTCTTCATCAACCGATAAAGTACTATCCTTCTTAGCTATAGCTTCATTTATTTGTTCCCTAGTATATTCTGTACCTATAAGGTATCCCTTTGGAGGATTCCCCTCTTTTGTTTGGTCCCATAAGTAAAGTATTTTTGATGTTCCATCTTCATAAATAAAATCTGGGTGTAAGTAGTCTATGCCACTTCCTATTACCGCGATTAAAACTCCTCTTCCTGTTAAAGATAGATTTGGGTTGTTTTTAAAGAAGTTTACACCTATCTCTTCATTTGCATTAACTCCATTGGCAGTTCCTTGTGTTATATTCCCTAATAAAGATAATCTTGTAGTCGGCTCATATTTTATTGCTGATGGTACAGATAGCATTTGTGTAACCAAATTATAGTTATCTTCATTTATGAAAAGAATACCAAAATCATTGTTTAGTTTACGAAATTCAGTTCCTGGGGCTATCTCATTTATCTCTGCTTCAAAGTTTGGACCATGTAAAACGTTAACCGCTTCTATACTTCCTTTTTGCCTCATCATTCTAAATTTCGGTGATTTTATTTTTTTTTTACTTTTCTAGTTCTTCTTTTTCTATACTCATAGTCCTGTATTTTATTTATATCTGCTAACTGACTTAATTCAAGAGTTGATAAATTTAAAAATCCATATCCTCTTGAATTGTTTGGATATACTAAGTCGCCAGTTCTTCTTGCTGATGTTAAAAGAAGTGCCTTTAATCTTGCTGAATATAAAAATAAGTCATTTCTATTTACAACTCCCCACTGTAAAAATAATGCACATACTCCCGTAACATGGGGCGTTGCCATACTAGTTCCACTAAGTGCTCCTGTATTTCCTCCTGGAAGATACGATACTATATCTTCTCCTGGTGCTAATATATCTGGTTTATATACACACGAATCAATATCTCCTTCTCCTGAAAATATTGATACTATATCTGTCCTAGAGTTGTAACTTCCAACTGTTATTACTCTAGATGCCGTTCCTGGAACTGTCACTGTTAGTTCTGTTGTCGGTGTTAAAAATCTAGTATTTGGACTTAATCCCTCTGATGTAGGTAAATATATATTTATATCTCCACTTACTATTTTTATAGGCTCAAAGACTATTTTCCATATACCTGGAGTTATTGCGCTATCTGATGTTAGTTGAAATGTTACTCTCCTTGTAAGTGAGTATGGTGCTATTGGAAAGAAATACCCTTTTATCCTTGTAGATCCTATTATATTTCTTACTTCTGATGATGTGAGTGATACCATTTGAGTTCGTTGATTTGATGGATTTACTAGTTGAACATTAAAGTCATCTGAGAAATTTGGCCATATATTTATGTTTAGTATTTTCTCATTTTCGCCTACTATAAATTCTACTTCTTGAGCTTTGTTTGTTAATTGAATATTTTTATGTCCACCTTTATCCCTATTGTTTCCTGCTGCTACAACTATATTATTTTTCCAAAATAAGCACATATCATCAATGTATTGTTCAAATAAAGATAATCCTCTATGTGATCCTTCATTACTTCCATAGCTTACATTTATTGCTACTGGCATTTTAAGTTCTAGTGCTCTATCAAGAATAAACTTTATTGCTCTCATAAATTCTGTACTTCTAGAAAAAGTATCGGTCAATCTATTCCCAACTCTTACAGCTATTATATTTGCCTCATTTGCAATTTCTGCACATATACCAGCTACATGAGTTCCGTGAGCACTTGTTGGAGAAATTGGAATATTACCCTGATTATTTATTGCATTATTTATATCTTCATTTGTGTATAACGTTCCTCCTTTAAATCCTTCTGGAGGATTTCCAGTTATAGATTGGTCCCAGTAGTAAAGTATTTTAGATTTGCCATTGCTGTCTTTAAATACAGGAAGTGTATAGTCTATTCCTGAATCTATAATACCTAATATTGTTCCTTTTCCAGTTAATCCACTTCTATTTTTAAAATTTGTAATTCCTGTACTCGAAAAGCTTTGAGTATCTTGTTCCTGTAGTATAAATGGTTTTTCTATATATTCTATTTGTGGATATGAAAGTAAATTATTGATTTGTTCTGCATTTTTAGCCGTTATAATCGCATATATTGGACTTAGTATTTCTACATCTACGCCTAATTCTTGCTCAAGACTTAAAATATTTCCATTATATTTTACTACAACTTCAAGTTCTATAATAATCACCTCCGATATAATTTAATTTTTCTACTAATATATATATGTATTAAGCCTGTTTTTATTGTATAATACTGATATTGATTTAATTTTTTGATATAAAATTTTTATCTAATTTTAATTAAATCTATATAAATTGATAAGGATGTGTTATTTTGAAAAGTTCAAAGCTTCATTTAAATATTATAATTACAGTGGTTATATCATATATTTTGATTAAACTTATCGATAGTTATCAATATTTTTTCAGTGTAATTAACTTACTTCTATCGCTACTTACGCCATTTGTAATAGCATTTATATTAGCTTATATATTTAATCCAATTATAAGCTTTTTAGAAGATAAACTAAAATTAAAAAGAATCTTATCTCTATGTATTACATATGGTTTGATTTTTATTTTATTAGTATCTTTTGTATTATTTACTGCTCCGACTATAATAAGTAGTTTGGCAGATATTGTAAGCCAATTTCCTTTATACGCTTCAAAAACCCAAGATTTCGTTATAGAACTTGGCAATAGCTTAAAAAATGTTGATCCTAGTACGTTAAAAGACTATGGAGATAAAATTATGGCAGCTATGCCTGAAATTAGTAATCTGTTAATTGGGTACATAGGACAAATATTTAATACAACTTTTTCTGTAACAAAGTTTATAGTTCAATTTATACTAGCATTTATAATTTGTTTCTATATTCTATTAGAAAAAGAAAGCTTTTTATCTTTTTCTAAAAAAGTTCTTTACGTATCACTTGGTAAAAAATATGGAGACTTCTTATTAGATGTTGGACGAACTCTAAATTCAAATATAGGAAAGTATTTTACAGGTAAAATACTTGATTCATTTATTGTAGGACTTTTATCTATGGTTGGGCTTTATTTCTTAAAATCTAAATATGCCTTATTATTTGGTACATTAATGTTCTTCTTTAATTTAATACCTTATTTTGGTCCTGTACTTGGTATGGCTCCTGTGGTTATAATAAATTTATTTTATAATCCATCTGTAGCTTTATTCTCTTTAGCTTACTTAGTATTAGTTCAACAGATTGAAGTAGCTGTAATAGAACCTAAAATAGTTGGTGGACAACTAGGTCTTAGTCCATTTTTAACTATTCTTGCAGTTACTGTAGGTGGTGGATTTTTCGGTATACCTGGTATGATTTTATCTGTACCTATAATCGGTGTAATAAAAATATACTTAGTTGAGTTTATTGAATATAAGCATAAAAGTCTAAATAACGATAGTGATATTAATATTGATATTGACATAGATATTAATAGTTAGAAAATAACCTTACTTATATAAGTAAGGTTATTTTTTATTCTACTAAATTATAGGTTATTAATTATACTTCTGTTTATTTTTTACATAAATTAATTACGATATTGTAACTATAAATTACAAGTATGTAACTGTTATATTTACTTCCTATTATGGTAATATTTATATATAGAAGTTGTACCTTAAATGGTATAAATTTAATATAATTATGAAAGATGGTGTTTAATTTGAAAAAAGCAATTATAATTTCATTTATCTTATGTGGATCTTTATTTTTATTTAAACCTGTAACTCAACTAATATTTGCAGAAAATAACCAAAATGCATCTATAGTAAAAAATCATATATTAACTCAAGAAGAAGCTAAACAACTTCTTTTAAATTATAATAATAAAGTTGATTACATCTTCCAAGGTTATGCTAGTCAATTTGATGCTTTAAAATCTAAAAATCTTCAAGGTTATGTATTCTTACCTGATGTAGATACTGATATTGGATATTTTGTTGATAAAAATACTTCTGATATCTACTTCTTCCATCCAAGTGGATACCTTGAATTAGTAAAATAAAAAAGAGTGGATATTATCCACTCTTTTTATTTTATTCAATAGCATTTTTATTATAGATTTAATATCTACAGAAGGTTCATCTCCAATTTTTACAACTTCGCCCTCCCAAGTTCTTATCATCATATAATCAGTACCCTTTGATATTAAATATTGAGGTAATAATGGAGTTTTACCTTTTCCTTTTGGAGCATTTACTATATATGTTGGTATAGCCATTCCTGATGTATACCCTCTTAAATATTCCATTATCTCAAGACCATCATCTACTGATGTATTAAAGTGTTTTGTCCCTTTTACATGTTTACTATGGAATATATAATATGGTTTAACTCTTATTTTTAATAGCTCTTGATTTAGACATCGCATTACGTATTTATCATTATTTATACCATTTAAGAGAACTGCTTGATTCCCTAAAGGAACTCCTGAGTTAGATAGTTTTTCACAAGCTTCCTTAGTTTCCTTTGTTATCTCTATTGGGTGATTAAAATGAGTATTTATATATATTGGATGGTATTTTTTTATCATATCACAAAACTCATCTGTAATTCTTTGAGGCATAGTAACTAATGTTCTAGTACCAAGTCTTATATAATCAACATGAGGTATACTTCTAATTTCACTTATAATCCACTCTAACATATCATCTTTAAGTGTTAGCGGATCTCCTCCTGTTATTAACACATCTCTTATCTCTTCATTCTCTCTTATATAATCAATTGATTCTTGTATTACCTTTTTGCTTCTATGACAATCTTCTTGTCCAATATTTCTTCTTCTTTGACAATGTCTACAATACATTGCACATTCATTTGTTACATTTATTATTAATCTATCTGGATATCTTCTAGTTATACTACCTGCTGGATTTGTGAATTCTTCTCCCATAGGGTCTAAATCATCTTGAGCATCATCTAGCTCTATATGCATTGGTATCGACATTAGCTTTATTGGATCACATATATCTTCTGGGTCTATTAAGCTTAAATAATATGGAGATATCGCCCATCTGAACTGACTTTGGACTTCTTTTATATGATTTTTTCTTTTTCTGTTAGCTTAAGCAGCTTACCTAATGTATCTGCATCTGTTATTCTATTAGATAATTGCCACTTGTAATTATCCCAGTCTGACTCACTGCCTCCTAGTACTTCTAATATTTTTTCTTTCTACTTTCTATTTCTTTTTGCTTTTCTATACCTTTAGGTATACTCGATTTTATACTAATATAATCCTCTATCCTTGACTTAAGCTGAGACGCTCTTTCTAATGAAATTTTAGTTTCTTCATTCATAAGTTTTAATACCAAGTTATATTTCTTGGTACTTCCCCCTTTCCTATGTTTCTTACCTCATCCTAAAATTTCATTAATGCAATAATGCTTACATTAATGAAATTTTAGTTTTATTTTAAAATAAATTCTAACATAAAGAAAAACGTTTTTCAAGTTTTATACGTAAAAACCCCGTATATTAAAAATATACGAGGCTTTTATCATTACTTACTTTCTTCTATTTTTTTGCTCAACCTACCAAGCATGTTTTTTGAGAAATCCGATATATCCTCAGGAACACACTTATATGTTGCTAATATACTATAAATTTCTATAGCTCTTTTATAGTCTTTTTTTCCTGTGTATGATTTAAAAGCTTCTTCAGCTAATCCCTTTGATGCTTTCGATATTTGCTCATATCTTCTTCTCAATCTAACATCTCCCTTAAAATACAGTATATAAAAATATATGTATTTTTAAACCACATTATTACAAAGGGGTACTCTTAATTTATCTATATATATCAGAAAATTCTATTTTAATTTTTTCTACTCTGTCTAATTCATTTGAATTTATAGGATATTCTAGTTTTTTATTCGATTTAATATTTGGTATTTTAACTGTGAATTCTGTCCAACTTCCAAATGAGCTATCAACACTAACGCTCCCATCATGTAACCTCACTAGTGATTCTACTAAAGAAAGTCCTATCCCGGTACCTTCTTTTATCATACTTCTTTCATCGTTTAGCCTTACATATTTTCCAAATATTTTATTTATATTTTCTTTCGATATACCTATTCCATTATCTCTTACTACTATATTTACAAAGTCATTATCGCTTGATATTTTTAGTAAAATATTACCTTCATCTTCTTTTCTAAATTTAATTGCATTTGATATTAGATTCAGAATAATTCTTTCTATTTTTTCCATATCAAAAGCTACTACTAACTCTTCTATATCTGTATCGAATATTAAAGTCATGTTATTCAATTTAATAAAAGAATCTATTGACTCACATATATTTTCTATAAATGAAACTATATCATGATTAATAGGATTATACTCATCATGACCTATATCTATTTTACTATCATCTACTATATTATTTACTAGTTTTAGCATTCTGTATGAGTTTTGATTTATTATATTTAGATATTTACTTATATCTCCTTTGGAAATATTGTCGTTGTCTATTTTCTTATTTAAAAGTTGCATAGAACTAAATATAAGATTAAGAGGTGTCTTAAATTCATGAATTAAATTTGACAAAAAATTCATATGTGATATGTCACATGCCTGTTCCTTAATTATTTCTTCTTTAATTTTAAACCATATTATAACTTCATTTTCTGATAGTTTCTGTGATTCTAATTCATATTCAACATCTATATTTTTTATATTTATAGTTTTAGATGTATCTTTAATAGTAGCTTTTACTAGACTTTGTATAGTATCATTATTCTCTATATCTCTAATCTTTGTATAAATATCTTCTTCAAAATTAATATTACTTTCTTTTATTCTATAATTACTATTTTCATATCTAATTATAGTAAAAGGAATAGGACATCCAAATAATAATTCTTTATACTTGTACATATTTCTCTATTCTCCCTTTATAAATATATAAAAATTTCATATCGCCTGTATATGGCTAAATTTTATCCCTTTAAAATTATGTATATAAACCTTTATAAATCCCCCGATAATTATAAAGTTTATCATTTTTAATAGTATTTGTGACTATATGATTAAATTATAGCACATTGTTTTACAATATTCATCTTGTAATTTATTTTAGTTTTAAAATATTTTTTAATTTTGATATTATAAATAATATTTT
>NZ_HG529355.1 GCF_000499525.1 Faecalimicrobium dakarense
ATTCATTAATTACTTTTTTATATTAATTATATTACTTTGCTTAGAGTATTTATCATTTTGATTTGCTACTACATAGACATCTAAATTTACATCTTCATCTCCTAAATTCATTGTAAATTCGTTATCTTGTATTCCATTTTGTAATAATATAAAACCATCATTGTTTATATTATTTTTAACATATACACTATACGAAGAATTTTCAATATTTATCTTATCCCATGTAAGTCTAGCACTATTATTTTCATAATCTATACTATATGATAAATTTTCAACTGATAAATCTTGTATATTATCTTGTAGAGGCTTTATTTCCACAATGTTACTTGGCTTTGTTGTTCCAACATCAGTATTACCTATAACATATATACTTAAGTTCGGCACCTTACCATCTACTAAATTTACTTCTAAAGTAGTTTTTATTTTGCTATGATTATTAATATCTTCATCATTAACCTTTACTGATTTATATAATTTAAATCCACTTTCTTGTAAAGAGTTATTTCTTACAAATACATCATATCCATGTACACCTTCTAAATGATCCCATTCTAAGTATATAACTGCTTTATTATCTATAATTTCATAACTTGATACTAGATTTTCTATTTTATTATTTGTTATAGATTCTTTAACTACATTCACAGTTATAATCTTTGATTTATTTCCACAGCTTATTCTTACTTTTTCACTACCTTCTTTAATAGCTGTTACAGTTCCATCAGCATATAGGCTTATTGCTCTTTCTATTGGTAATTTAGGCTCCACTAATTCAAATTTTATATTTGGAGCTTTTAGACCTTTAGGATTTGTAACAACATTTGGTCTTAACTTTTTACTCTCACCAATTTTAACTTCAAATACATCCGCTATATCTATCTTATCTACTTTAGCTTTAATATTATACTTAAATACTTGTTCTTGACCTTTAGCTTTAACTAAAATATTGGCTCTTCCAACTCCTACAGCTTCTATCCTATTTCCTTTTATTTTAATTACATCTTCATTCATACTTTCATATGTAACTTTTTCTCTTTCTTTAAATTTATCATAATCAACTTCAATTACCGAACTTATTGTAGCTTTATCTCCCACATATTTTAAGTCATTATCAATATCAACTTTTAGAGTTTTAACTTCTGGGTCTACCACTTTTATATCTGCTTTCTTTAAAATCCGTGTATTTTTCATTATTGCAACTGATGATATACCTTCTTTAACTCCGGTTAGTTTATTTCCTTCTATTTTTAATGTCCCACTTTCATCTAATATATTAAACCAAATATTAGCTTTCTTAGAGTAGGAAGGTATTGTTATATATTTTCCACTTGATAATGTTACGGTTTCATCTAACTTAATGATAAATTTATCTATATCTTTTATATAATCTCCATCTACTATCTCAACTTCTACTCCCTTAACCATAGGTCTCATGATCCCAAATTTAAAAAGGTAGTATTGAGCAATAAGTAGTATAGGTATAGATAGTACTATAGCAATAGTTCTATGGCGTCTATCCTTTATAAACCTCATATAACCACTTCCTTTTTGAGTATTCATATCTACCTGTAAATAATAATTTTAAATGACTTAATAGTTATATTAATTTCTTATAATTATATATTTCTCCTTTTAAATATCATACTTTATTTTTCTATAAAGGTATATAAAAATAAAGTATAATTAGTATTTTAAACCTTAATACTTTATTATATTAAAAAACTGTCTAAATGACAGCCTAATATAACATACTTTCTAATTGAAATCTATAAACTTATTAGTAGTACTTGTAAACATACTTTATAGTTATTATAAACCATAATTTAACTATTTAACCTTATTATATATAAATTTTTAACTAATTCAAGTCTATTTTCCATATATTTTATTAATTGTAACCATTCAATATACATATCATAATTTTCTCTAATCAGGTGTATAATATCTTTGTAATCAATATATTACCGAGGTGAAAAAATGAATAATTTAAAACAAATATTATTAGAAGAAATTCCCAATTTAAAAGAAACTACTTTAAAGTTTATAAATGGTGAAATTTCTAAAATGGAATATAAAGGCTTTTCTGGTGGATACGGCATTTATGCACAAAGAGATAAAAAGTCTTTTATGATCAGACTTAGATTATCTTCTGGAGTTATATCTAAACTTCAACTTAAAAAGGTATATCAGATAGCTAGTAAATACAAAGTAGAAAAAATACACTTAACTACTAGACAAGCTATTCAGCTTCATGGTCTTTCTGTAGATGATTTATGTAGTATAATGGAAGAAGCTTTACATAAAGATATATATAGCAGGGGAGCTGGAGGAAATTATCCTAGAAATGTTGGCTTATCTCCACTTTCTGGAATTGATATCGATGATGCATTTGATGTTACTCCTTATGCAGTAGCTACTGACAAACATTTTATGAGTAAAATAACATCTTACCATTTACCTAGAAAATTAAAAGTATCTTTTTCTAGTAATTATACTGATACGTCTCATTGCACAGTTCAAGATTTAGGTTTTATTGCTACTACTAAAGACAACTCTCCTTACTTTAGAGTATTTGTAGGTGGTGGTTTAGGTAGAAATCCTAAAATAGCTTTAGAACTTGACGAGCTTATAAAACCTTCTGATGTTCTTTACTACGTTGAAGGTCTAACTAAGATGTTTATAGATTATGGAAACTATGAAAATAAAAACAAAGCTAGAGTTAGATATATGGTAGAAGAACTTGGAGAAAAAGATTTTCTAGAGAAATTTAAAGAATACTCTAATAAAGAAAAGAAAATTGGTGGACTTGATCTTTATCCACAACCTATAAATTATAATAAAAAAGGTGTAGAGATTGATATATCTGATCCTAGGTTAATAAAACAAGGTCAATCTGGACTTTATAGCGTTTATATCCATCCTATAGGTGGACAGTTATTGACTAAAGATTTAAAATCTCTACTTAATGAATTAGATAAGGTAAAAGACCCTATGATAAGACTTGCTATGACTGAAGGGTTATATGTTATTAACTTAGATGGAAATGAAGCAAAACGAATTTTAGAAGTTAGTAAGTCTATAAGCGGAACTTCCTCTTTAGAACAAAGCGTATCATGTATTGGTGTTCCAATTTGCCAAATGGGAATACAAAATACTCAAAAGATGTTAAATGAAATAATAGATTATTTCAAAGAACAAAAAGATGACAGCCTTTTAAATAAAATACCTAAACTTCATATATCTGGTTGCCCTAACTCATGCGGTGTTCATCAAATAGGTAAAATTGGACTTTCTGGTAAAATGAAAAATATTGACGGCAAATCTGTAGATGCTTTTGAATTGCATATTGGAGGCGACTGCGAATTTACCAAAACTAAGCTAGGGTATTCTTTAGGCGATTATAAAGCTTGTGACATCCCTAAAATGCTAGTAGAAATTGCACAAGCTATTGACTGTGATTTTTATGAATATATAAGTAAAAATTCTGATAAATTAAATGAAATAATAGCTAAATATAAAATATAATTATTTATAA
>NZ_HG529356.1 GCF_000499525.1 Faecalimicrobium dakarense
CGTAGCTTTTTTATTATTATTTATACTTTACTTCTACATTATATTTTTCTACTAAATTATCCACTAAATTACTTTGTTTATCATAAGATAATTTAGTTTTTAAATCTTCTTTTATAGAGTCAAACTCATCATATTTTTCATCTGTCTTTTTAATTATATGATATCCAAAATCAGTTTCTACTACGTTTTTATCAATTTCTCCTACTTTTAATACAAATGCTGCTTTTTCAAAAGGTTCTACCATTTGACCTTTAGAGAAAAATCCTAAATCTCCACCATTTGAAGCACTTCCATCTGAAGAATATTCTTTAGCAAGAGCGGCGAAGTCTTCCCCAGCTAATGCTCTTTTTAGTATTTCTTCGGCTTTTTCTTTATTCTTTTTCTTTTGATCTTCACTTACTGCTTTACCTTCATCATCTTTATTTTGTAATAATATATGAGATGCTTTTACTTTTTTAAATTCATCTTTATTTTTATTGTAGTAATTTTCAGCTTCTTTATCAGTTACCTCAGATTCCTTAGCCATATATTGCGTAGCTATTAATTCTTTTTCTAAATCTTTTTCTACATCTTCTTTAGTCATTTTAAACTCTTTTAAATATGCTTTTTCATCTAATCCAAACTGCTTCGCTATACTGCTCATAAGATTTGAATATTCTGTAGCTACATCTTCCTTGCTTACTTCAACTTTAGCTTCTTTCCCTGCTAAGTATAAAACTTCCGTTGTAGTCATATAATCTATCATACTTTGTTCATAAGCTTTTATCTCATCTGATGTTAGCTCTTTCTTTCCATTCATATAAAATAATGGTTCCATTCTTTGTCTAAGTTGTTTCCCTGTTATTTTACTATCTCCTACACTTGCTATTACTTTGCTATCACTATAGCTTTTATGTGTTGCTGGCAGTTTTCTACCTTCTGACTTTCCTAAAGTAAATCCAGCTGTTAAGCATATCACTGAAGCTACTACAGTCACTACTATAGCCTTTGTATTTTTTGCATTTTTTTTCTTCTCTTTAGGTTCCACTTTTTCTTCATTTATAGTATGTAACTCTTCTAATTCACTATTATTTGTAGACTCAATCCCCTCTTGTTTCGCATTATTTTCTTCAGTATTTCTTAAGTTTTTATCCTCTGACATTTCTGTCCTCCTTAAAATTAATTATCTATCATTTATAATTGCTTTGATACTTATAATTATATTCTACATTATATATTTTCAAAATGTGTGAATAGAAGATGAAGCCCTTATGAAATTAATGTGAAATTATAATCCCCTTAAGCTATATCTTATTTCATATCTTCCTACTTTTGTATCTTTGTATTTTAGCATATCTACAACCTCATTTTTTTCTTTGTTTAAATAATTAGCGCAGTCATCTAAAGACTTAAACCTTTCTATAACTTCCCCCTTTTTATCAACTAACTCTACTCTTTTCTTTCCGCCTCTTTTGATTATAGATTTGTATTTTGTAAAATATTCATCATACTCTTCGTCTATGCATTCAAACTTATAATGCATTTTTAATGGCTCTATTTTTTCACTACATAAAATTTCTTCTCTTTTATACTCAGACATTTTAGTAGTAAAAATTTTATTATTCAGACCATTGAATAATTCCATTGGTGTTTTACTACTTTCTAAATAACTACTTTCTCCATCTGTATCTAATTTTAGCTCTTCCCTTAAATAATTTATAGCTTGCCCTAAATAGTCGGTATACCCATACTTTAAATTTTCTTTTATATAATCCATTGGTATTTTAAGCTTTTTACTACATTCTGAATGAGTTTTAAACTCTTTAACTTCTTCAGAATAAACATCTATTGCCCTTATACTTTTTCCTCTTTTTATTTTTATATCTTTTATATATTCTCTATCTTCTTCAGATAATTCTACATGTATATATTGAGTATTTTCCTCTAACTCATTTTCTTTTTCATCACACTCTTTTTCTACTTTGTCTAAACATACTGTGGCTTCAACAGTAACATCTTTTGTGTTTACGTCATCAACACTTATATCTAAGCTACAATTGCTTTCTTCTCCTTCTACTTCATTATTCTTAGTTTCAACATCTAAAACTTCATTTTCAATTTTTGGTTCTAATCTTCTAGTTTTAAATTCAATTTCTTCACTTTCTTTTTTCTCTTCTTTTACATTTTTTTTCATAATATTAAAAAGCTTCTTTAACAATTAATTCGTCCTCCTAAAAATGTATATCTTTCTTATAAATAAATATTATGCCTTATAATATATTACTAAAATATGGCATATTAGTAAACTAACATTATTAAGATATATAAAAAGACTTAGTTAAGTATATACCATTCAATTTACTTAATTAACCCTTTATTTTTTTAGTTATAATTTTATTAAAAAATACATTATTAAGTTAGACTATATATAACTATAAATATACTAAAGTTATATATATAATTTATCTTTTAATTATTTTTTATCTATATTTTTTTAGTACTTTAATTTTCATTTTATTTACATACCCTACAACAAATATGCCTTCAATTGACGTTTTAATATTTTTATCAACTTTTATATATCCTAATTCATTTAATAGGCCTAAATTTTTAAATATTTTTGCACTTGGCACTAGACTAAAATACTTAATCACATTTTCTCATAAACCTCACCTCCATTCTTATATAAATATTTTATAATTTAATAAATAATTCAATTTCTTATAAATATAAGCCCTTGTTAATAATATGTTTATTGTTTTATAAATACAATTTGTTTGCTATAATATATAAAAAACTTAATTAACTTGTAATTATATATCGTGAGGAGGCAAATTTATGCTTAGTAATTTAAATGAAGCTAACAAATGTATTACCTGTAAAAATGCTCGATGTCAAAAGAATTGTCCTATAGATACTCCTATACCTAAAATAATTGAATTATATAAAGAAGGTAAACTAATGGAAGCTGGTAAATTATTATTTGATAATAATCCTTTATCTTCAGTGTGTTCTATCGTTTGCCCTCATGAAAATCAATGTCGCGGAAATTGTATAAAAGGCATAAAGGGAGATCCTGTACGCTTTCATGAAATAGAATATGAAATATCTACAAAATATTTAGAAAGTATGAAAATAGAAAAAACTCCTAAAAATGGTGTAAAAGTAGCTGTGATAGGATCTGGCCCTGCTGGTATTACTGTTGCATTTGAACTTGCCCGTAAAGGATACGATGTAACTATTTTTGAAAAAAATGAAAAAATCGGTGGTATATTAAGTTACGGAATACCAGAATTTAGATTACCTAGAAGTATAATAGAACTTCTTAGAAAACGCCTTATAGATGCTGGTGTAAAAATTAAAATAAATTCATTAATAGGTCCTGTTATTACTTTAAATAAATTACTTAAAGATGGATATAAATCGATTTTTATAGGAACAGGAGTTTGGAATCCTAAAAGATTAAATATAAAAGGCGAAACCTTTGGTCATGTTCATTATGCTATTGATTATTTAAGAACACCTAGTAGCTATGACCTGGGAAATAAGGTTATAGTTATAGGTGCTGGTAATGTCGCTATGGACGCTGCTAGAAGTGCTAAATATTTTGGCTCTAATGAAGTTTATGTTGCTTATAGACGTGATGTTTCTGATATGACCGCTACTAAGCATGAAATAAGTGAAGCCAAAGATGAAGGTGTTTTATTTGAAACATTCAAATCACCAGTTGAAATCGTTGATGAAGGTATAATACTTGAAGATACTAAAAAAATCGTTAATGAGGATGGTACAACTTCGCTTGTTAGCTTAGAATGTAGCCAAAAACTTTATAAATGTGATAGTGTTTTAATAGCAGTAAGCCAAGTCCCTAAAAATAATATAGTCATAAATAACAAAGGACTTGATGTTAAACAAGGTGGATTAATTTTAACAAATGACGCTGGAGAAACTACTCGTGAAGGTATATTTGCTTGTGGTGATGTAACTCATGGTGCTAGAACTGTAATTCAAGCTGTTGTTGATGCTAAGGAAGTATCTTTATCTATGGATAATTATTTACAACAATTTATTAAATAAAAAATAAAAGTACTGTTGATAGATTTTTTCAACAGTACTTTTTATTCTAATATAATTTAGGGTCCACGTTGTTTTTGTTTTCTCCATATCTATTTAAAGGTCTAAGAGCTGGTCCTTCTAATATATTTCCTTCATAATTAAATCTTGACCCATGGCATGGGCAATCCCATGTTTTCTCAGCTGAGTTAAATTTCAACTCACATCCTAAATGAGTACAAGTTATATCGACTACATATAGTTCATCATCATAGTTTCTATATGCTCCATATCTTTTTCCATCAATATTTACAATCTTACCTTCTCCTTTTTCTCTAGGCATTTCATCACTACCAAACTTTAACTTTCCACCTATATAATTTATTCCCACATTTAAATTTTCTTTTATAAAATCTGTATTTAAGTAGCCTCCTTTTCTAGATGGGTTAAATATTTCTTCATATTTAGATTTATTCTTAGTTATAAGGTCACTTATTATAATCGCTGATAGTGTGCCATTTGTCATACCCCATTTTGAAAATCCTGTAGCTACATATACATTATTTTCACTTTTATTTATATGACCAATATATGGCATATTATCAAAACTCATACAATCTTGCGCTGACCATTCATATTTAAAATCATTTAATCCAAAGTTTTCGCTTGCATATTGTTTTAAATGTTCAAAAATTTCTTCCTCTTTTCCTCCTTGACCTGTTTTATGGTCATTACCTCCAAATATTAATAATTTTTTACCTTCTCCTTCATATTTTCTAAAAGTTTTTGTTGGCTCTTCTACACTTATAAACATACCTTTTGGAAAATCTTTATCTAGTGTAGCTCCTAGCAAGTACGATCTATCAGCCTTCTCTTTTGCAAAATAAAGGTTTAACCCATCATACCAAGGTACGTGTGAAGCAATTACTACGTTATCTGCTTTAATTTTAATATTATCTCTAGTCTTAACTGTACATATGTCCCCTTTTTCTAAATCAACAATTGGAGTGTTTTCATATATCTTAACTCCTAACTCTACACACTTATCCATTAAGCCATCTACATATTGTTTTGGGTTAAATTGTCCTTGATTATTAAAACTAATTGCACCTTTTATATCTATAGGTAAATTTAAATTTTCATGGTATTCACAATCTATACCAATTTTTTTACATAATTCATACTCATCTTTTAAATCTGGTATATAATTTTCATTTTGAGTGAACATATAAGCTGGTACTTCTTCAAATTTACAGTCTATGTCATTTTCTTTTACAATATTTTTTACTAAATTTAAGGCTTCATTATTTCCTTCATAATATAGTGAAGCTACATCTAAACCATACTTATTATTAATTTCTGAGTATTTGACATCGTGTTGAGTAGTAACCTTACCTGTATTTCTTCCAGAACTTCCATATGCAACTTTATCTGCATCTACAACTACTACATCTACTCCTTGTTTTGCTAATAAGTATGCAGTAGTGACTCCTACAATCCCAGCACCTACTATTAGTGTATTTGTTCTTAAGTCTTTACTTAAATTTTCATAGTCCTTCGATTTTGTACTTAAAATCCAGTATGATTGATTCATTTTTTATTCTCCTTTTTATATTTAATTAATTCATATTAGTATAATTCCCATGAAAATAAGCAATTATTATAAATAATAACATATTGGAGGAAAAATAATGAAAAGTTTGATAAATCCTGATTTATATCATGGAATTGGAAAAAATAACAATTTCTTTGAAGGTTGGTATTTTAAAATAGTAGATAAAAATAATTTATATAAATTTGCATTCATCCCTGGAATATCTTTCGGGCAAAAAAAATCTGAAAATCATAGTTTTATACAAATAATAGATAGTTCTAATAATGAATATAAATATATAAAATTTAATGAAAATGCTTTTAAATTTAATAATAAAAATTTCAAGATAGGCATAAGGTCTAATATATTTTCTCTTGATAAAATTAGCTTAAACTTAAAGTATAAAAATAAAACCATAAGAGGTAATTTATCTTTTAAAAACATCATTAAATGGAAAAGTAGTTTACTTAATCCTGGAAGTATGGGATTTTATAATTACTTATCTTTTATGGAGTGTTACAGTCAAGTTTGTGTTTTAAACGGTGATATTATTGGTAATTTACAAGTAAATGGAGAGCTAGTTGATTTTACAGGGGGGAAAGTCTATATAGAAAAAAACTGGGGTAAAAGCTTCCCCAAATCCTGGGTTTGGATACAAAGTAACAACTTTAGAAATCCGACTGTAAGCGTTACGTGCTCTTTAGCTACCATTCCTTTTCCTATTAGGAATTTTCGTGGCTTTTTAATTGGAGTAACAATTGGAAAAGAATTTTATAGGTTTACTACTATCAATAATAGTAAACTTACTTTAAAAAATATTGGCCAAGATATTGAACTTACTGCCACCAATAAAAATTTAAAGCTTACGTTAAACACTTATACTAATCGAGATGATTTCGTTTTATGTATGGGGCCTAAAAACGGTAATATGATACCTTTAGTTAAGGAAACTTTATCTGCCAAAGTTTATATGACTTTAGAGGATACTTCTGATGGCAGACTCATTTATAAAGGTGTAGGTCATAGTTGTGGCGTTGAGTATGGTGGAAAATTAATAAATATATTAGATAAATAAAAATTGTCTCATAACGATTATTATCATTATGGGACAATTTTTATTAAAAAAACTATATGAATTTTATGATTTTTATTAGTTATCTATGTGTTCTATTCTATATCCAATCTCTTTGTTTGCTATTTTGTAGCCTTCTTTAATCATATCATCTCTAGATTTCTCATTTCCAAGTAAATTATCGATGCTTAGTTGGTTCCTCTCATCAAAGTATTTATCTAGTAAACTTTCTTCTATATCATTTTGTGATGCTAGTGAATAATTATCAAGTATATGCTTTACTTCAAATCCATAATTTATTAATTCTCTTCCTACTAAAATACTTCTATGGCATCTTATAGGATCTTGCATAGCACCAAGCAAAGCTATTTTGTATCCTTTATTACAGCCGTCTTTTAATCTTTTCATTCCTACTAAGAAATCTTCTTCATTTATTACTTTTTCGAAATCTGAATACCCTTCACTATTATAGGAAATTTTATTTTCCCTTTTAGCTGCGAATTCTTTAGCCATATAAATATATACAAATCCAGCTCTTATCAATGTATTTTTTATTGTCTCTTTGTTAAATTGAATATTGTATTTAGAATAAGGAGTTCCTCTAATATCAACTACACAGTCAATATTATAATATCTAAGCATATCTATTAATTTTTCAACGCTATAATTTGAATGCCCTATTGTAAATATTTCCATTAAACTACTCCTTTAATTGCATTTTTATTTATTTAAGATTAAATTATACCCAATAATATAAAATAATAAAAGCACATTGATAATTTTATCAATGTGCTTTTAATTTAATCCCCTACTCCAAAATCTGTATTATTGTATAGTACTTCTATTTTAGGATTTTCATCTAAAAATTTATATTTTTTTATAAACCATTTTACTAGTTCATCATCTCTTTTTAAACTTGTGCTATTATTTACAAATACATTAACTGTTGCATGGTCAAAATTATTCAAAACAATTTCCATATCATTATCTATCATTTCTTTAGTCTGACCCTTTATTCCTACCATCATACAAGGTGAATCAAAATACTTTTTTAATTCATCGATACTTTTAAATTTAGCATTCTTATTTAAGAATGTGTTTCTAAAATCATAATCAAAACTTTCTACGCCTATTTTAAAAGTTATTGGTATTTCAAAAAAATCTCTCATTTCTTGTATTTTATTTTTATAAGCCCAATGGCTTTCTAAAAATAATTTTTCTATATTTTTTTCTTTTATAATTTCTTTTATCTTTAATAAAGTAGCTTTTGGAAGTTCAAAACAGCTTCCTGAATTTATAACTTCAAGTACTTTATATTTTCCAGTTATATTTTCTAAAACCTCAAAGTTTATTTTATTTATTTCTTCCTCTGAAGTTGAATTATCTAGTATATAGTCACAAAAACTGCATTTTCCCCATATACAGGGAAATCCTTTAAGTAATACTATCTCACGTACATTTTTATTGGTTACTTCACTGTATCTATCCATAATGTCTCCTTTATTTATTAACTACTATTTGTGATTTAAGACTTTTAGGTAATGCATTAACACCTAATGCTACTAGACCTACACCTGTAAACTTATCTGCATAATCAGTAAATACCTGTGTAATAAATACACTAAGTACGTCAGGCATTCCCATTGTCTTTAATATTTGAACTATATATGAAGACCCTGATGATGTAATTCCTCCAAATAAAAATGCAGCTATACATGCACTTATTATAGATGTTGGTATTGTAAATATTAGTACACCAATCGGAGTTTTAATTCCCTTTAAAAATCCTTTATTATACATTATCCCAGCAAGTAATCCTGTTGATATTTGAACAGGCGCAAAGTAAAGCGAGTATATATCAAAAGTAATACCACTAACTATACTTCCACAAACTCCTGTAAGTATTGCATATCTAGGTCCAAGTAAACACGCTATAAATATAGTACCTATAGAGTCCATATATATCGGAAGTCTCAAGTTCATAGCTATAAATGCACCTACTACATTTAGTGCTACACCTAATCCAACTATAGTAATATTTCTAATATTAATATTTTTATTCATATTATATCACTCCTTCTACAGAGTCTATAACATCTTCATATCCATTAAATATTCGTTTAAGGAACATTTTCATAAATTGTTTTTCATTGACGTTAGTTAATACATGAGCATTCGGTGTATTTTTATAAAAATTAAACGAATCAACTATAGATTGACCCATAGCAATTCCTTCTTCTACTACTTCAACGTAAGAGTCAAAACCTTCACATAAACTTCTATCAATAAAGTATGCTACTGCTAGTGGATCGTTTATTACGCACCCAATTATACCTTCTTGTTCCCAATGGAAATCAATATAAAATCTTGCTATTTCTGTAATGTACTTAGATATACTTTTATCAAGTCTATTTATAAACTCTATAATATTTGGTGTAAGTACAATTTTTCTTGTTACATCAAGTCCTACCATATGGATTTTTTTAGATAAATTCTTGTAAACATAATCAGCTGCGTGAGGGTCTACCCAGTAATTAAATTCTGCTACTGGTGAACAATTTCCATGAATTCTAAATGCTCCTCCCATAGATATAAATTCATCTAGGTTATCAAAAGCTTTTTTATCTTTCATAATTGATTTTGCAATGTTAGTAAGAGGTCCTAGCGCTATAATCGATACATCTTTGTTATTTGTTAATGTGTCTATTATAAAATCTACTCCTCCATCTAATATCTCTTCATTTACATCTTCATAGAAATTTTCTCCAACACCATCTTCACCGTGTGTATCTTGTGCTGTTACAAGCTCTCTTTTAAGCGGGTATTCTTCTCCAATATATACTGGTATATTAAGTGAAGAACACATTTGAAGTGCTTTTAGAGCATTTTTCGCTCCTAACCTTGCCGGTACATTTCCACTACATATAGTTATACCTAATACCTCTAGCTCTGGTGAGTTAATAGCTAGAAGAATTGCCAGAGAATCATCTATCCCTGGGTCACAGTCAATTATTACCTTTCTTTTTTGCATGACAATCTCCTCCTTAAAATGTTTATAAGGAGAACTATATGACTTTTATAAAACAAAAAAGCCATATCTAAGGATACAACTTATATACTGCCACTATATAAATACCTTAGTTTTTTATACTTGGAGTTCTCGAACAAGTCCTAGCTAATATTTAAGTCGCTAGTATTTTATTATTTATAGATATTTAATCTCTTAAGTATGTTAGCTAACTAACATTTTAATTTTAACATAATTTTATACTTAGTCAAATGTTTTTAAGCTATTTTAATATCTATTAAACATAACTATTTATATAGATTTTTTGATAAAATATTATTTTGATATATTTTTCCATTACTCTTCATAATATCAGAATATTTGTCAAAATAAAAGTCTAGTATTGAAAATGTTTTCTTGTATAATTAAAAGTAACATAAATTATAATTAATTAGCTTTTGGGGAAAGGTTTAAAATATTATAAAAATAACTTAGTTAAAAGAATGGGAAAAGACATGGTTAGAAATTTAATAAAAAAAATTACAGATGATATAGGGGACCATAATAATTTTAGTAAAGAGAAAAAAGAAGAAATAGAATATAGTTTATTAGTAACTACTTTTGAAATAATAAAAATTATTATCATAATTACACTGTTTTCAATTTTAGGCTTTTTTAAAGAGATTATCTTGGTTATGGCAGTAATGTCATTTACTAAGCCATTTATTGGAGGTTATCATGAAGATACTCAGGTTAAATGTTTAGTATCATCAATTATAATTTCATCAATGATTCTTTATTTATCAATAAATAATCAATTAAATTTAATAAGCTTAATTTTATTAAATATTTTAAATATTTTTGCTATATATAATAGAGCACCTGTAATTAATGCTGATATGCCTATAACTAGAATAGATTTAATAAATCGAAATTGTAGATTAGGTGTTATAAATAGTATTATATTTTCTGTAATAGCTCTATTTTTATATAATATAGGGATTTATAGTAGTATTATTACATGGACACTTCTTATAGAAGTTTGTCTAATGTTTAATAAAAAAATATTTATCAAAGGGGAGGAATAGATTATGAAAATCAAGAAGTTTTTAGGTGGAGCTATGCTTTTATTATCAGCAGTTGTAGTTAATGCTGGTGTAGCATCAATGTTATTAGTAGGTACAGAAGAAATGCCTCAATCAATGAAAAATAATAGATAAATATGTTAATGATAGCTAACCTAATTAGTATTATAATTTAATCAAATTTCGTTATATATTTTACATATTATTGTATTAAAAAATATGATCTAATTATACAAAAAAGTACTAGTCTAAAATTAGTTATTAGTACTTTTTTTATATTTTTTCAATTCAATTTTTAAGTATTAAAATAGGAGAAAGTTCACTTTCTCTTTTTTTATGGACATATTAAATATAATAATACTACTTTGTTTTTATTTTTAAAATTATAATAGAATGATAACTTCATATAGTTTAATGTCTATTACATTTTGAAATATACATTTGTCATACATACAGGATTTAGTTATATCTTAAATAATTATAATGTATTTCTCAATATACCTTATAGAAATTTCTATTTTTACTTAATTACATCTCCTATCTATCTTCAATTATTCATAGCAACTATAATGTGATGTTAAAAAATATATTTAATGAATGATAGTGGATTAATTGTTATCAAAACATATAAAATTTTTAATTCTCTATATATAAAATATAAAACTAATATAAGAAGAGTAAGTATTAATAATACTTACTCTTCTTATATTTTATTCCTTACCTGCTGATACTGTCATACTTGCTATAAATTTCTTTTGGAATATACTAAATATTACAACCATTGGTAACACTGATAAAACTGCTCCTGCCATCATCTTTGGATAATGTGTTCCAAACTGACCTATAAACAATCTAAGCCCAGAAGCTAACGGTAACTTATCTGGTGTAGAGTTAACAATTAAAGGCCATAAGAAACTATTCCATGCTCCAAGTCCTCCAAGTATTGCAACTGTTGCTAATGCCGGCCTTACTATTGGAACCATTAATTTAATAAATATCGTAAATTGAGATGCTCCATCTATTACTGCAGCTTCTTCCATTTCTCTTGGTATAGATTTAAAATGCTGACGTAATAAGAAAGTATAGTAGATACTAAATACTCCTGGTATAACTATAGCCATTAAGGTATTTAACAGTCCCATTTTTTGTATAATTTGATATTGTGGTATTATATACATTTGTCCTGGTACCATCATAGCCGCCATAAGAAGTAAAAATATAGTATCTTTAAATTTAAAATCTAATCTTGCAAATGCATACGCTGCTGGTGTTACTATTATTAGCTGTAAAATAACTGTAAATATTGTTATTGTTATTGTATTCATATAATATTGTCCAAATGGAAATTCTTCAAATATCTTTGTGTAGTTTTCAAATCTAAACACTTCTGGAAAAATTGTTGGTGGAACAGCTTCCGCTTCTGCTAATGTTTTTACTGATGTAAGTAACATCCATACAAATGGTAGCACTATAAATATAGCTAATATTATAAGAGTTATATGTGTAAATATTTTAGAACTCTTCTTCATTTTCATATTATTATTCCCCCTTAATATTACTCATCAGAATAATGTACCCATCTTTTTTGAAATTTAAATTGTATTAAAGTTATTGTCATTATAATTAAAAATAAGATTACAGCAACTCCAGATGCATATCCTTTATCTCCTAATGTAAATCCTAAATCATAGAAGTATCTCGTCATAGTTATTGTACTTTCATAAGATGGACTTCCTTGTGGAATTAGCATAAATACAACATCAAATAGTTGGAATGATCCTATTAGTGACCATATAACTATGAAAAATATACTTGGTGTTAATAAAGGTATCGTTATATGTATAAATTGTTTAAATGGTGAAGCTCCATCTATTGATGCAGCTTCATAATATGATTCTGGTATTGATTGAAGTCCACCTAAAAGAATCATTATCTTATATCCTAATCCACCCCATATAATAAATATCATTATTACTACTCTTGCTAAATCTGGATTTGAAAACCACATTTGTCCTTCAAGCCCTATTAGTTTTAGAACTTGATTCACTAATCCATACTCTGCATTAAACATCCATTGAAAAACTAATGTTGATGCCGATGCCATAGTAACAACTGGCAAGAAGTATAGCGTACGATATATGCCTTTTCCTTTTATATTTTTATTTAATAAATTAGCAATGCATATAGAAATTATAACCATTATAGGTACAGTTACTATAACATATAAAAAAGTATTTCCTACTGCCTTGAAAAATAACGGATCATCTAATAATCGTTTAAAGTTATCTATTCCTATGAAATCCCATTGTCCAAAAGACCCTAAATCAGTTAAGCTATAAAATAAGTTCAAAACAAATGGTATGAAATTAAATACTACTACACCTATTAAAAGAGGCAATATGAACATGTAACCTGTTATATTTTTTCTCATCTTCTTTTTAAATTTAGATTTTTTTCTTAATTCTTTTTCTTCATAAATATTCTCTTTATCCTCAATGTTCTCTACTTTAGCACTCAAATCAAACTCCTCCTTCAACATATACCTTATTATTAAAAGAATACAGATTCAAAATAAGAATCTGCATTCTTTTAAGCTGATACTCTATTTTTTCTCAGCATCTAATACTTTTTGTATTCCTTCTTGAGTTTTCTTAAGTGCTTCATCTAAAGTCATTTTACCATTTAAATATTCATTAAAATTATCATTTATTACTTTATCCCATTTAGATGTATCAAAGCTATTTGGTAAAGGCATTGCCCCCTTTGCAGCATCTGTAAGTGGAGTAACATCTATTCCTAGTTGCTCTTTCATAGATGATGAAAATACATCTTGAACATCTTTACGAGCTTGAGGAACTGATGCTAATTTTGTATATTTTTCCATAGATTCTTTACTTGACATAAATTTTATAAAATCAAATGCTTCTTTAGGATATTTACTATTTGAAGATATTGCATTTCCTAATCCATGTATAACAGTACTTCCTTCAGCCTTTTCATTAATTTTTGGTATTTGATATATTTCAAAGTTTCCAGCAACTTTTGCTTGTTCTGGGTCTGAATATCCAAGTATGTGATATGAACCTGCTTGTATTGCTAAAGCTTTATTTGATTTAAATATTGTGCTAGTTTTTAATTCTCTATTTAAGTCTATTGGTGTATGTAAATCACTAGTTGCTAGTTCAAAATATTTCTTAAATCCTTCTTCTGTTTCAGGAGAATTTATCATTGCCTTTGTTTTATCTTCACTTAATATAGTACCTCCTGATGCTGCAACTTCATTAAATACACCTAATTGATTACTTTCAGTTGTGAAAGTAGTTATTGGGTATATATCATTTGGTAATTTAGTTTTAGCATCTTGTAACCAAGCTATCATTTCATTCCAAGTCCAATTGTCTTTAGGTTTTTCTATATTATGTTCTTTCATTAAAGCTGTATTTACTAATAATACATTTGCATCCCAAAAAGTTGGAATTGCATATTGCTTTCCATCTTTATTATATAAACTAGTTAAATTATCAAGATAATCATCCATATTAACATTATTTTCTTTTATCATATTAGTCATATCAACCAACATTCCGCTTCTTGAATATAAGTTAAAATTAGTTGCATTCATCCATAATATATCTGGAGCAGAGCCTCCAGTTGCTGCTGTTTCCATTTTAGTCCAATAATCTCCAAATGAATATTGCTCTAATTTTATATCTATATTTTGATTTTGATCTTCATATTCTGTTATTAATGTTTCTATAGCTTCTTTATGCATCGGATCCCACGTTGCATATCTTAATTCTATTTTGTCGCTTCCCCCTGTAGAACTACATGCTGTTAAACCTAATATTGACATTAGTAACGCGCCTGCTATAATACTTTTTTTAAATAACATAATAGCCCCCTTTTTAATAACTTTTTACATTTATCTAATAAATTTTAACTTATTAATTTTTAACAGTTGTATCATTTATAGCATTATTCCAAAACTTTTGTAAATCAACAACTTCCTTATTTAATCTTGAATATTCTGCAGCAAATGCCATTATATGACTTTCTACAGATTTAGTTGCACTAGTTTTACCTTCTCCGCCATTTTCAGAAACTAACTTAACGAAGTCTGCCATTATACCATGGTCTCCTCCACCATGACCTCCTACAACTTCTTCAGGTGTTATAGTTTCTATTGTATTTTCTCCATATTTTTTAAATTTTTTAACTTCTATAGTATTTTTAACATGATTTCCGCCAACTTCACCATGAGTAAACATTAACTTTATAGTTCTGTTACATTCTTCTGTAAATGCAGATAAGTTAAATGTCGCCGTTACATCATCTTCAAATTCTAATATTGTAACCATATGATCTACAACATTATTATCACATTTATATACACATCTTCCATAAGGCCCTATTCTTAAAGCTTCTTTTAAATTTTCATCAGTAGGTATTGGATGAACTATTTTAGCGAATATTGGCTTTTCTGATAAATATAATTTCTTAGCAGAATATGGACAATTTTTTTCAACTTCCTTTTCACAATCTAAACATCTATCTGCCATTCCATCTTTAAAGTTTTTATCTCTCATATGAGTTAAATGTCCAAATGATGATATGCTAGTACATTTTTTATTAGTTAACCATAACAGGATATCCATGTCGTGACAACTTTTAGCTAATATTAGTGGGCTTGTTTCATTGCTATTTCTCCAATTTCCTCTTGTAAAGCTATGAGCAAAATGCCAGTATCCTATATTTTCATTATGTTGTATACTTACAAGTTCACCTAATTCTTTACTATCTACTATTTCTTTTAACTTAGAGAAGAATGTTGTATATCTAAGTACATGACATATCATAAATACTTGATTAGGATACTCTTTTGCTAATTCTCCCAATTTAACTATATCTTCTAACTTATTAGACATAGGTTTTTCAAGAAGTACATGATATCCTTTTTCTAAAGCTAGTTTTGTTGGTTCATAATGAGATTCATCATTATTAGCTATTATTATTGCATCTGATAATCTATCTTTATCCAATAAATCTTCCCAAGTTTCAAATACATTTTCATCGTTTATGTTGTATTCTTTTTTACATATGTCTCTTCTTAATTCGTGAGGCTCTGCTACTGCTACGACTTCTCCTAATTCTGGGTTTTCTTTTAAGTATGGAACATATGCATACATACCTCTAGCCCCAGCACCTATTATAGCTACTGTTATTTTTTTCATATTTATAATACCCCCAATTTTTTAAGCCTTTATCTTTTATTAACTATAATTGTAGTACTATATATATTTTTTGTATTTGTAATTTTCTTTAATGTTTTTATAATTTTTTGTTATTTATTTTGAATTTTCTTAAAATATCTTGTAACATATTATTAATATATACTTTACAAAAGGAGGATTTAAAATGTTTAAACAAACAGCATGCTTAGCATTTGAGAAATATGGGAGTATAATATCTAATTTACCTTCAAGTATTTTACTTTCTAAAGACAAAATCTTTCTAACACTTAAATCTAAATCTATAGATAAATTATTTATTTCATCTGAAGATACATATGTGAAACTTATAAAAGGTGTTATTCTTATCGTTGTATTTGATAACTCATCAGGCATAAATTCAAATTCTTACATATTAAATAAACAAATTTTATTAAAGAAGGATACTTTTTATAACTTCATACCTATATCTAAAGACTGCCAACTTGAATTATATCTAGATAAAAAGTCCACAAATTATATCTCATTAGAAAATCCTTATACTTACAATGAGATTATTCCGACTATATCTATAGATAAAATATATACAAAATTTTATCAAGAAAAACCAATTAATTATTTATTTAAGGGAGAGAAGCATTATTTTTGGGAACTTACATTTGTAGATAGAGGAATTTTATATACAAATGTTGATGGGATGGAGTTTAAATTGCAACAAGGCGACATATTATTTTATTCTCCTAATCAGTATCATAGCCAATATACTGATGATAAAAAATCTTGTTCTTATCTTACTCTAAGTTTTGACATGAATTTTGAAGATAACGAACTTCTTTCTAAGAAAATTTTTACATGTGATAAAAAACTTTATTCTATTATTCATAGCCTTATGGATGAATTGCATTCTAATAATTTATATAAAAATGAGCTTATGATTTGTCATTTAAAACAGCTTATCTTAACTATACTTAGTATGAATATAGAAAAATCTTTAATTAAACCTACAAATAGAGTTCAACAATTTTACGATGATAATCTTTTAGATGATGTATTAAAGTTTATTAACAAAAATATTTATGAAAATATAAATATTAGAATAGTATGTGATGAATTTAATATTAGCACTTCTAAGCTTCATCTTCTGTTTAAAAACAATATCGGCACTACCCCAAAGGCTTATATTAATACTTTAAAACTAAAAATAGGAAAGGAATTAATAAAAGACTCAAAATATAGTATTAGCGAAATTTCTAAAATACTAGGTTTTAATTCGATTCATTATTTTTCAAATACATTTAAAAAGACTTATGGATTCTCCCCTACAGAGTATCTTAGGTCAGTCAATATAGATAATTAAAAGGACCCATATATAGGTCCTCTTTTGTTTAAATAACTTATAATCTATTTAATTATATTTATGCATTCATCAATAACTTCATTATCCATGCCACCTAATTGGATTAATTTAGTTGCATTTTTAACTACAGACTTATCGCTTCCTTTTTTTGCTAATATAACAGGATAATTTTTTGCTAAAGGAGAAACAGTAAGAGCATCAACTAAAACATCTCCTTTAGATATATAAAATTCATTTGTACCTTTGTAGAATTTTTCAACTACTGCTTTATTAGTAGAATATCTATCTATTCCGCCTAATCTAGTTGCTTTAGTCTTATTTACTATAGCTTCATCCATGACTGACGTTGAACCTATGACATAGTTTTGTGCATTATTTGTATTGTAAGTTAAATCTTTCCCATTTGTTAATATAATAGGTACACCATCCCTACTTGCAACAGATGATACACTCATAGCATCGGGGTCCCCTTTATATCCATTTACTAAAAATACTTTATCAATGTTTTTTATTTTCTTTATCTCATTAGCTACTTCATAGCTAGTTTTTAATCTATCAGTTCCTCCAAGCCTTACAACTTGTTTACTATCTGATTTTAATTTATCTTCTACATCTTTATTTACAGCTGATGTACTTCCTATAATATAAACCTTATTAACTCCTTTAAGTCTTGACATAGTATCATCTGGTATGGAGTCCGTTTTTGTTAATAATATAGGAGCATTAGCAGCACCTGCTAAACCACTTGCACTTAAACCATCTGCCACTGTTTTGTCTGCATTAACTAATATTGCTGTAGTGTAATTTTGGTGATCTGCTATAAGGCCTGCTGTTTCATATCTATTTGTACCTTTTATTTCATCTATAACTAAGTCAGATTTTGCTTGATTTATAGAGTCTATGCTACCTTTCCCTACATATCCTTTAGCTGTAAAGTCATGACTTCCCGGAATCGGATTAGTTATACTTGAAGGTAAAACTCTATCCGGATTTATTTCTATATTTGATCCACGGTTATCAGATATTATTGTAGCATGCCCTTTTGATGCATTATATAAATTTTTTCCATTTTTATCATTTACTGATGTTGATGTATTAAACACACCCAGTCTATATCTATTATAATCATCATTTACACCTAACGAAGATAAATAAACATCCATTTCATTCATAAAGCTGGCTGCCTTTTCTCCCCAGAAAGGATCTGATGCATATTTTACATTATTCCCTAAGTTTTTATTTCCTACGTTACTTCCATAATAATTAGAGCTTTTTGGATTTAAATATCTATTTGACATCCAATCCTTAGCAAATTCATCAATACAAGCTTCTATACTTGCAAATTTCTTTGCATCTTGAGGGCTGGCATCTTTGGCATTTATTCCAAATATATTATTTTTTTCCTTTGCGAGTTTTGAAGTTCCTCTTCCTGATTCATTCATAGCTATACCAATCATATAAGATGCATTAACTCCATATTTATTTTGAGCTTTTATAAAATACTTCCCAGATCCTTTTAATACACTATCTGCTGGAGTTTTACCTTCAAAGTATTTATTTATATTCTCTGCACTATATGATGATTTACTTCTTCCTGATAAGTACTGGTAATAATTATAGTATGGATTATTGCTATTTACTGAATTGTTATGATTATTTGATTTTGCATCAGATATTAAATTTTCTATATCAGTATAGAAATAATTTCCATCATAGCTATAATATCTTTGTCCTGATACCATAAATGATGGTGCTTTGCCTATACTTCTTTTGCTTCCATTATTCCCCTCTACATTAGAACTTATATAATGATTTAATTGTCCATTTACATTTTCATAATAACTTAGATTTTTAGCTTGATTTATAGGCAATAATACAATATTAACCCCATCTTTATCAGCTTTTTCTATCCATCCTGTATATCCTGATATTTCTACTTTTACCATACCAGCAGTTTCTTCTATTACTGGTACATCATCTATAAATCCGTGGTTTATATATGTATGAGCATTTGATTTGTTTGCATTAGGATATATATTTGTTGTGTAATTCATTGACTCTTGAGATATACCTTCTCCTATTTTAACGATACGTCCTATTGAGTTTGTTGTATACGCTACCATACCATCACTATTTATAACAGTTGGTATAATATTTTGAGGCACATATTCATTTTCTAAATCATTAGCTATATTTACTGCATTATCTAAAGTATCAACACCTTCTACAAATGTATATGATCCATTTGCATGAGCAAGTGCAACTTCATAATTTGAATCTGTTTTTAATTCTAAATAATTAATACTAGATAACTCCTCTAAATCTAACTGTACTTCCTCTGGAGCATAGCTAATAGATTGATTTATTCTTGGCATTGATTTTTGATATGTCTGATACTCATTATATCCCTCTGCATAAGATAGCGGAACTATGCTATTAAAAGCAATAGCACTAATAACTATACTTCTGCAAATATTTTTCTTTAGTTTCATAAATTTCCCCCTAGTTATAATAAAATTTCTATGCATAAATTATAACATAATTTTATTTATAAACTAATAAAAGTACCTAATTAAAGGTACTTTTATTTATATCGACATTTATTTTTCAAAAACATATTTATCTATAAATGAATATATTCTATTAAAATACTCATCTCCTAATATATCATATCCATTTACATGTTGAACTCCATCTATTAGCCAAAGCTCTTTTTTATTGTGTGGTATATTATCATATATTATTTGACTACTCTCTGGTGCACATACTTTATCTTCCTTACCATGTATTAAAAACATTGGTACAGTTATATTTCTAACTGCTTCATATGGCTTTACATCTTCATAACTAAATCCTGATTTCATTTTTGTATATAAATTGCCCATAAACTTTGCATAGCTAATAGGTAAAAACGGTATATTTTCAGCTTCTATTCCTAATCTTATAGCATCTGCCATTTCATGATATGGTGAATCTACTATATAAAAATCTACATACTTATTTTTTTCATTTATTTCAGAGTGCATTAAAACTGTTCCCGCTCCCATAGAATGTCCATGTGCTCCTAATTTACCTTTTGGATATCTTTCTTTAACAAATTTAGCTACACTGTCTAAATCAAACTTTTCATATAAACCAAATGTGTAATCATCCCCACCAGTATTTCCTGTATGTCTTTGATTATATATTATAACGTTATATCCTTTTTCAAGGTATTCAAAAGCTTTTTCTAAATATTCATAGTAATAACTTTCTATACCATGTACTAATATAATTGTATTCTCTGTTTTAATATTTGACTTTATAAGCTTTGTTTCCACGTCATATCCATTCTTTGGTGATTTTATAAATAAATCTTCATATTCATAATTTTTAAGTTTATCTAATGGCTTGTCTTCTCTATTTGAAAACACTTCTAAAACGTCTTCATTTTTTATACTTTGTTCTGATCCAACTGACCCATCATATACTAGATATCCTACTACATAAGACACTATTAAAAATAGTATAGTTATTATTGATATACTTATAATTGCTATTTTCTTTTTATTTTTCATATATTACTCCTTACTTTTAATACTATTACCTGGTATTAAAACTAAGTATACATCATTTTTTTACTTTTTTCTACATATTTTTAATCTTAATCTAATTATGTCTATGCATTGTTTTCTCAAAATAAAAGGCTATAGATTTATACAAATCTATAGCCTTTTATTTTTATATTTATTTTTTAAGCTTTGCTAAAGCTTCTGCAAAAGGATTATTAAATACCTCTTCATTTTTATTTTGGTTCTTTAAATATTTATTTACATCTTTTTTAGAGGCCTTATTTTTTTCCTCTGCTTTTCTCTTATTAAATGAACTTAGTTTTTCTCTATGACCACAACTACATACAAAAGTTTTACCTTCACCTTCTCCTCGAAGTTCTAACTTTTTATGACAAACTGGACATCTTGAGTTTGTAGTTTGTGATACAGTTTTTCTAGTATTACATTCTCTATCTTCACAAACTAGCATCTTACCTCTTTTACCATTTACTTCAAGCATAAATTTTCCACATTCTGGGCATTTATTTTTAGTAATATTATCATGCTTAAATTTAGAGTCACTATTTTTTATTTCTCTAACAATATCTTTTGAGTAATTTTTCATATCATTTATAAAGCTATTTTTATTTAACTTTCCTTCTGATATATCTAATAATTTAGCTTCCCAATCACTCGTTAACTCTGGAGTTTTTAATTCTGTTGGTACTAATTCTAATAATTGTCTAGCTTTAGAAGTTACATGTATATCTTTTCCTTTTTTTTCTAATAAAAAAGAATTAAATAACTTTTCTATTATATCAGCCCTAGTCGCTACCGTTCCTAATCCATTTTTTTCCATAACTGTTAGAAGTGTTCCTTCATTTAAATATGCTGGTGGATTAGTTTTTCCATTCGTTTTGTTTATTTTAACTACACTTAATATATCTTTTTCATTTATATTTGGTATAGAGGTTAGTTCTTCATCATCACTGTCTTTATACGTTTCTTTAAATCCTAAGTTTATAACTTTATTTCCCTTCGCAGTAAAAGTTTCTCCTTCTATTTGAGCAATTATTGAAGTTTGCTCATATTCGTAAGGTGGTAGTAACACTGATAAAAACCTTTTAACTACAAGGTCATAAATTTTTCTTTCTTTATCACTTAAGTCTCCTAAAAATACTCTTTCCTCTGTAGGTATAATAGCATGGTGATCACTTACCTTTGAGTTATCTACAAATGATTTGTTTGAAGTTATCTTATTTTTTAATATTTTATTACATACCCTTGAATAGTCACTTACATTAACTGCTCTTACTCTGTCAGCTAAAGTTTCTACTATATCACTAGTTAAGTATCTAGAGTCTGTCCTAGGATAAGTAAGTACCTTATGATGCTCGTATAACTTTTGCATTATAGATAATGTTTCTTTTGCTGAATAACCAAAGATTTTATTTGCATCTCTTTGTAATTCCGTTAAGTCATAAAGTGCTGGTGCATACTTTTTCTTTTGAACTTTATTAACACTGATCACTTTTAAGTCTTTATTTTTTACTTTTTTTATTGTATTATCTATTTTTTCTTCATTAAAGCTTATACTACTATTATTTTTATCATTGTATATAAACTTAATATCTACATTTCCTTTTGTAGCTACTAAGCTTATTCCATAGTAATCTTTTGCCTTAAAGTTTCTTATTTCTTCTTCTCTTTTTAAAATCATAGCAACAGTTGGAGTTTGAACTCTACCACAAGAAAGTTGAGCATTATGCTTTGTAGTTAGTGCACGAGTTGCATTTATCCCAACTATCCAATCAGCTTCTGATCTTGATATTGCTGAAGCGTATAAATTATCATATTCTTTTGCATCTTTTAATTTATTAAAACCTTCTTTTATAGCTTTATCTGTACTTGATGATATCCAAAGACGCTGTAGAGGTTTTTTAACATGAGCTTTTTTCTATTATCCATCTTGCAACAAGTTCACCCTCACGTCCCGCATCTGTTGCTATAACTATTTCAGATACATCATCTCTATTCATTTGAGATTTTACAGTATTAAATTGTTTACTACTTTTTTTAATTACCACTGTTTTCAAATGATTTGGTAATATCGGTAAATCTTCTATATTCCAAGACTTATATTTATCTCCATAACTTTCGGGATCTGCTAATGTAACTAGATGACCTAGCGCCCAAGTTACTATATATTTTTGACCTTCTATATATCCATTTTTTTCATTTTTACATCCTAATACACGTGCAATATCCCTTCCTACTGAAGGTTTTTCTGCTAGGACTAGTATCTTTTTCATAAATTTTCCCTTCTTTATATAAGTAAATAATTTTATTATTACTTATTTTCTAATTAATAGTAAAAACAAAAATCTGCTTCTACGCAGAATTGATTTCTACTTAAAAGACCTCCATATGAAATTGTTATATGATTCATTTGAGAATCTAGTGCTTTATCTATTATTACTTTATATCCATCTACATCATATAAATTGTCACTATCTTTAGGTTCGTCTAATTCAAAGTCTAACTTAGCATCTGAAGTCATTGTTATACATCTTGTAATTATTCTTATACATTTTTTATCGCTAGTAGTTAATAGTTTATCTAATTCTTTCTTTGCTTCTTGAGTTATTAATATGTTCATTTCCATTTGATTATCTCCTTACTTTATTTATCTTTTTATAATATCATTTTTACAAAAAATTCGCTATGCTCATTTTGTAAGCTTAATTGATAATTAAAATATAGTTATACAGTTTAACTATATTTTAATAAATTTTAATCGATTATATTTATTTGCTTATACTTTTTTATAAAAATATTAATTAAATATATTAATGAATATTTATATTATTTTTTACTCAAAATATAAAAAAGGAGTAGGTAAATGAAAAAAATTACTATAATTTTAATTATATGCTTTTTATTTTCTGCAAAAATTAGCTTAGCAGACTCAGAAATAGATTACAATACTTCAATTAATAAAATAAAAACAATAGGTAGTAGCTTAGATTTATTGTTGGATAAGTATTCAGCTTTTTTAAAAAATTATCCAAACTATGATAGCCACGAGACTCCAAGTGAACTAGATTCCTTAAATAAGCAACTTAGTGTCTATCAAAGCTATTTAATTGCTGATTTACGACAAATGATAGCATTGTATGAAAATACAACAGATTTAAAAGATAAAGCAAAGATAGGTAGTTTATTTAGTATACTAGTTGACTACTTAATAACTTTTAATTATTTAAGAATATTCAGTCTAGTAGAAAATAAATCTAATATATTATCTCTAGCAAATGAATATAAATCAAGTGCTGATAAAAAGTTAAATACTTTTATAGAAAATTATGTTAATTCTCCATAACTATAAATTTGATACAGATAACTTTTTGTTTAAGATATAAAAGGAGTAAATTAATAGATGAAAAAACTAATTACATTTTTTATTATATTCTCTTTATTTTCTGCAAACGCTAGCTTTGCGGACTCAAGAATAGATTACAATGCTCAAGTCAATAATATTAAAACATTAAGTAATAGTTTAGATATATTGTTAAATAGATATTCAGCTTTCTTAGATAATTATCAAAACTATGATGGTTCTGAAATATCAAGTGAGTTAGATTATTTAAATAGACAGCTTATTGCATATTATAGTCATTCATCTGCTGATCTAACTCAACTTAGACAATTATATGAAATTACAACAGATTTAACAGATACAGTAAAAATCGGTAGTTTATATAGTATATTAATTGACTATTTAATGGCTTTTAACTATTTAAAATTATTTAATATAGTAGAAGATAAAGCCACTATATTATTTTTAGCAAATGAATACAAATCTAGTGCCGATAAAAAATTAAATAAATTCATAGAAAACTATATTAATTTACATTAACTATAAATTTACTCATAAGAAAGACCTAAAATATCTATTTCATAGGATACTCTTGGGTCTTTTAATATGCAAAGTATCTATTCTAATATTGAAGCTAGTCAATTCTTCGTAAGTTAGATTTAATATTAGTTTATAATACATCAGATATATATAACTTTAATTATTGTCTAAATGATATGTATAATATGATTAATTTTACCGATTAATATAAAATAGGCATTCATATGAATACCTATTTTATATTATTCTGTTATGGATGGTAAATTACTTAAATTATTATTTTCTTTTTCATCTGGTAGAGTTCTTAAATATTCGTTTCCTTTTCTAGTTGCAACTCCAACACCTAATATTTCTCCTGCTTTAGCCATTTGTATTCCCTCTTCTTTAGTTAACCTTTGACCATTTGATAGTTCATATCCTACAATTTCTCCAGAGTGTTTTACTACAGCTGTTATCTTCTTTGCATCTGCATTTGGTAATGGTACTTCTTTATTTATATTTTTAGGTAAATTTCCTATTATATTATCATTATTAAAATCCATAAAATTACCTCCTAAGTATTTTTACTTAGTTTTTGCCTCTAGCTATGATTTATTCATAGTGTTTAAAAGTTTTTCAACTTCTTTAATTGTATCTCTATCAATTTTATCTTTAAAAAATTCTTTATTATATTTTACTGATATATCTTCTGGCTTATATTTAGATGCAATTTCATTGTACATATATGCTTCTTTAATATTTCCTTTTCTGTAATAACATACACAAAGTTGTATTAGCGGTAAAAATGTATACATATCATGATTAATCAAACTCATATTATCATTTTTGGGTGATAAATCTATAGCACATTCATACCAGTATATAGCTGCATCCAGTTTATTTTCATTTAAAAATTTATGCCCTAATCTGCAACAAAAATCAGCCCTTGGTATATCGTATTCGAAAGATTTCAAAATATATTTTAACTCATTTTCACTTTCTCCTTTATATGAATAGCAATCTGCTAGCTTATAACATGCCGATTTAATATCTTCTACCCATCCATCTTTTTTATCTAAAAATTTTATATATTGTTTTATAGCGTCATCATATATCCTATTGTCATAAAGTTCATTTGCATAATAAAAAATATCTCTAGTTGGAAGTTCTTTTCCTGAAGACACTAATTTTTCATAAATTTTTAAATTTCTATTAGTATACTCCTTTTCTTTTTTATGAATTATATTTATATCTGAATGAATTATATTTCCACTTACATCAAGATATTCATGAACCTTACCTACCCACTTAAAATTATTACTTGCTTTTACTAATCTATTTCTTTTTAAAGAGCTTGTAGCTTCTCCATTTTTATTAACTGAAAGTACGTAATTCATAGTTACTGAGTCTATACTTTCATCTATACTCTCCTTTAATAGTTTAAATTTATCTATATCACTTTCATTTAGTACATCATCTGCATCAAGCCAAATTATATAATCTTTGGTAGCCTTTGAAAATGCAAAATTTCTAGCTTTTGAAAAATCATCAATCCATTTAAAGTCATATACATTTGATCCAAGATTTTTTGCTTTATTTATAGTTTCATCTCTGGAACCAGTATCTACTATGATAATTTCATCCACAACTTCTTTTATAGAGTTTAGACATCTTTCTATTACCTCTTCCTCATCTTTTACTATCATACATAGACTAATTTCCATTTTTACCTCCCATTTTAATACTTATATAATTTCAGTGTGAAATAAACACAAAATAAAAATGTAATAAGATATTATATTCATTATGGAGTTTTTTATTGCATACATGCTTTTAATGCAAATAAGAATCTCATTGATTAAAGTGTTTAAACTTCAATAAATGAGATTCTTATAATTTTTTATTTAATTTTTTTATTTATTATTTTTCAAATGCTTGAACTTTTAATAATTCAGCTTTATCTGTTCTTTCCCATGGTAAATCTATATCAGTTCTACCAAAGTGTCCATAAGCTGCTGTACTTTTGAATATTGGTTGTCTTAAGTCTAAGTCTCTTATTATTGCACCTGGTCTTAAGTCAAAGTTCTTTTCAACTAATTTAACTAGTATTTCTTCAGATACTTTTCCAGTTCCAAATGTATCTATAAATATAGAAAGTGGTCTAGCAACACCTATTGCATAAGCAAGTTCTATTTCACACTTATCAGCAAGTCCAGCTGCAACTATATTCTTAGCTACATATCTTGCAGCGTAAGCCGCC